>PMAK01000153.1:285-23069 GCA_003153655.1 Phycisphaerales bacterium | reverse complement strand
CAGTTCTACTCCGGTACAACATCGAGCGTATCGCCTACCTTTCCGCTTTCCCGGTAGGCCTCTATAATCCCCCGCCGCTTTCAGGAATGGAGCTTCATTGGACGACCGCTATTTTCTGCATACGTTTGCGAACGGATTGACACTTCTGGGTGAGAAGATGCCGGCCGTGCAGTCAGCGGCGATGACGCTGCTTTTGCCGGCGGGATCGGCGACCGATCCGGCGAAGCGATCCGGGTCGGCGGCTGTGCTTTCCGATCTGGTTTTGCGCGGGGCGGGATCGCGGGATAGCCGGCAATTGACGGATTATCTGGATAGTCTCGGTTTGCAGCGTTCCAGCAGTGTTGGAGTTCATCACACGCGATTTGGTTGCGCGGCGGTGGCGGATCGTGTTGTTGAATCTTTGGCGACCTATGCGGATATCGTGCGCCGGCCGCATTTGCCGCAGACGGGGTTTGATGCAGCCCGCGATTTATCGCTGCAGGGGCTCGAAGGATTGGAGGACGATCCGCGGCAGAAGTTGCTTGTGAAACTACGCGAATGGTTTTTGCCTTCGCCGCTGGGAAATAATCCGATGGGGAAAGTTGGGGATTTGAAGAAGCTGACGCTCGAATTCTCCAAGGAGGATTGGAAGGATCGATATCACGCCGGCGGCGCGATATTGGCGCTGGCGGGGAATATTGAATTTAAGAAAATTCTGGATGAAGCGGCGAAATACTTTGGCGATTTGCCGGGGATGGCGGAAAAGCCGCTGGAGCTGACGCCGCCGCCGGGGCCGTATCACCATGAACGGCAAAAGAGCGAGCAGACGCATATCGGGATTGCTTATCCGTCGGTGCCGGAGACTGACCCGGATTATTATCTGGTTCGCGCGGCGATGGAGGTTTTTGGCGGCGGGATGAGCGGGCGATTGTTCACGGAAGTGCGTGAAAAGCGGGCGCTTTGTTATAGCGTTTGGGCCGGATATACCTCGATGAAATCCTCGGGAGCGATTTTGAGCTATGCCGGGTCGAGCAATGACCGGGCGCAGGCAACGCTGGATTGCATCATTGGAGAAATTCATCGGCTGGCGAAGGGAATCACGCAGGCGGAATTGGATCGAGCCAAGATTGGATTGAAGGCGGGTACGATCATGCAGGGGGAATCGACGTCGGCACGATGCGGGACAATTGCGCACGATTATTTTATGCGCGGGAGAATTCGGACACTGGACGAAATTAAGAAAGAGATCGATCAGCTCACGGTGGATCAGGTCAATAAATATCTCGCATCGCATCCGCCTGGGCCGTTTACGATTGTTACGGTGGGACCGAAAAAGTTGAGGGTTTAGTCATTTGTCATTGGTCATTTGTCATTGGTGGGAAATGAAGAGTCATGGATTTGAGGATTTGAGAGTTTACCGGTTGGCTGAGAAATTGGCTGATGAGGTTTGGGACATGGCGTGGAAATGGGGCGCGTTTGCGCGCAATACGGTTGGTGGGCAATTGGTGAGGTCGGCCGATTCCGTGGGCGCCAATATCGCGGAAGGTTGTGGGCGGGGAAGCTATCAGGACAATCGGCGTTTTATTCGAATGGCGCGGGGTTCACTTTACGAAACTCGGCATTGGCTTCGCCGTGCGTTTCGAAGACAGCTATTGTCGGAATCACAGATCAAATCGCTCAAGCCCTTGATCGACGAACTTGGTCCAAAACTCAATGCGTATCTAAAATCGATCGGTCCCAGTTCCACAAATGACAAGTGACCAATGACAAATGACATGACTTTTCATCACACTCGACTTTCCAACGGCCTTCAGATTATCGCCGAGTCGAATCCGGATGCGCATTCGTTTGCGGCTGGGCTTTATGTCAATACGGGCAGCCGGGATGAAGCCCCGGAGATCAACGGGGTTTCCCATTTCCTTGAGCACATGATGTTCAAGGGTTCGAGCAAATATACGTGGGAAGATGTCAACCGCATCTTTGACGAAATGGGTGCGAACTATAACGCGTATACGAGCCAGGAGAATACGGCTTATTTCGCGAATGTGCTGCCGGAGTTTACGGAGCGGACGATTGAGCATCTTTCGTTTCTGCTGCGGCCCGCGATTCGTCAGGAAGATTTTGATACCGAGAAAAAGGTGATCCTGGAAGAGATCGCGATGTATCTCGACGATCCGGGGCATCGTGTTTATGAAGCGCTGATGGAGACGCACTTCGCGGGGCATCCGCTGGGGAGAAGCGTGCTGGGATCGGCCGAGGCGATTTCGGCGCTGAAGCGGGACCAAATGGCGGAATATTTTCGGCGGCGATATGGGCCTGGAAATGCCATTCTCGCGGCGGCGGGGAAACTGGACTTCGATCAGATCGTAAAGATCGCGAAAAAATATTGCGGCGATTGGGAGCCGGCCGAGGCGGGACGACAGCAGCGGGAGATTAAATATGAAGCACGGTCGAAGGGGATCGTGGATGTAAAGCTGAAGCGGCATTACACGATGGCGATGACGCCGGGGCCCAGCGCGCAGGATGATCGGCGTTTCGCGGCGCGCGTGCTGGCGGATGTGATTGGGGACGAGGAAGGAAGCCGGTTTTACTGGGCGCTGGTGGACAATGCGATCGCGGATGATGCGGATTTTGGTTTTTATCCGCACGATGGGTCGGGAAGTTTTTACATGTCGATCTCGTGCGATCCGAAACGCGCGAAGAAGGCGCTGAAGATCGCCCGGGCGGAGTTGGAGCGGGTGAAGACGGATCTGACGGAGGCGGAAGTGGAACGGGCGAAGAATAAAATTGCCAGTGGAATCGTGCTGGAGGGGGAAGTGCCGATGGGGCGATTGCGCGCGATCGCCGGGCAATGGCTTTACAACAAGAATTATCGTTCGCTGGAGCAGGACATGCAGACATTGCTGGCGATTGATGCCGATGCGCTTCGGCGGCTGATGCGGGATTTCCCGTTTGATCCGATGACGATTGTGAGTCTGGGGCCGAAGTGAAATCGGATTTTATTGGGGTAACGGATTTGTCGATGGCTGTCGCGGGCCTTCCAGGAATTGCGATAGAATCCTGCCCGCTTCATTCACTGGAACATCTCGCGCGATGAGCTTGCCGTCGGGACTGAGGATGAAGACAGCCGGGAGGAAGCTGCTCCCCAACTCGTGATTCAGACGATCGTCGAGTTGCGGGACATAGCCGTTGATCCAGGCGGAATCCGCTAGAGTATCTGGGCGACTGGGCACGCCGTTGTTGTCGATCGCATCCAGGTTGAGCCCGAGCAGCGCCACGCGAGAATTTCCGGAAAATTGTCGGCCCAGTGCCGTCAGCACCGGCATCGCGGCGGCGCTCTCTCGGCCATCGTTGTCCCATAGGACCGCCAGCACGAATTTTCCCGCGAAATCGTGACGCGCAATCGGGGCTTCGTCGAGCATATGACCGAGCACCGCCGGAAGTGTTTGGCCAACCTTGAGCGGCACAACCGGCTCGCCTTTCAGCTCGCCGAGATCAATCGTCGTGTCCGAATCTCTCGGAGGAACCTTCACTGTGCCAGAGGCTCGTAGCGGCGGCTTGGTATTGAGCCAGGTTTCGTATTGATATTCGCCCGGCCGCACGCCTGAGATTCGGAAGCTGCCGGCGCCGTGGTATTGGACTTTGTACAGCGGCGCCGGCAACTCGGCGTCCTTCGACCAATCCACCGGCCAATTCTTTGCCGGTTGCTTCATCAGGGGGATAAGCGTGATCGAACTCCAGACGCCGCCCGGGCCGCTGCCGGATTTGCCGACGCTGCCCACCACGGTCGCGCCCGTCAGATCGAGCGTGAGGGTTTGGCCGGGTGACAATCGAATGGGAATCCATCGCCGCTCGGATGGCCCCGTATTCAAGTGGCTTTGCGAGAATCCCAACTGGACGGGTTGGCCGCCGAAACTGGGGACTTTTCCCAATTGAAATTCGCCGCCGGAACCCGTCGTGAGCATGTAATTCCATTCATAGGTCACGTCAAACTCGCGCTGCGGCTGGATCGGGCGAACCCAAGCCACCAACTCCATTGGATCGTCTCCGCTGTCGCCGAGGGGATGCGTGCCGACAACCTTCGCCCAACGGGAAATCTTCAGCTCGACCGGATAGGTTGTTTGTTGATCGAAGACTGCCATCGCGCAACCGGAATCGCAGAGCGCCAGCAGGTGGAACCTGCCGCTCTGGGCGCGGAAATTGAACTCGCCGCCGGCATTGGTCTGGGCAACCCGCACCTCGTTAGAGCCGAGGAGCTTATTGGCGAAGAACTCCGCCTGCGCCCCCGGCAGCGCCAGGATGACCGTCGCCTTGGCGAGAGGGCTGCCGTCGGCGGCGACTACGCGGCCGTGTAAATTCTTACTTGGATGAAGCGCAAGATCGAACCGCCCGCTGGCATGAAATGGCGGCGTCACCGCCGGGGCGTACCCGTCGGCCTCCACCCGAATGTAATAGTCCGCCACCTCGCTGTGCCCATCGATCGTCAATTTGTAATGGGCGCCAGTGGATTTTTCGGTCCGATCAAAGGAAAAGGACGGCGGATTTCCGGCCCATAATCGGTAGCCGGGGATCACATCGAAATTCGGAATCGGTTTGCCGGTATCGGCATCAACGACGGTGCCCTCGGCCGTCGGCTGCGAGGGCATCGTCAGGGTGGCCTGTCTATCGCCGGCAGTGAGCGACGCACCGTCCTGGCCCAGCAGCGTCTGATAGCCATCCTTGCTGATCGTGAACTCAACCGCGTCGGCGGGCGCATCGGGCACGACGAAACGACCGTCACGATCGGTGCGGCCTTGCCACGGCAACGAAGCCATTCCCCGCCACAATTCCGCTCGAACGGTCGCGCCTTCGACCGGCTTTCCATTTCCATCCACGATTCGTGCGCGGATCGTCTCGCCGGGCCCGAGGACAATTTTTACCGGGAGCATCCCGACAGCCACATCCACCCGCTGCATTTCCGGCCCGAATCCCCTGGCGGTAACGGTGAGGGTAATCGTTCCCGGCTTTTGCGGCGGAAACGCGAAATGTCCATCCCGGTCGGCGGTCACTTTTGTGCCGTCGTCATTTACGACATACCACGTGTGGATGGTGGAGACCGCGGCCCCGCGGATCGCCTTACCGGTTTGGTCCGTAACCGTGCCAGTCACTTGCACGCCATGCACCATCAAGAATTCGGCCGTTTGATCGGCCAATTTCCCGCTTTGAGGCAGCGCGCTGGTTTCCGCGACGTAGTCCGGATGATCGAGCCTGATGGTCAGGTCGGACACGTTCGGCATCTGGATCGGGGAAAATTCCCAGCGTCCGTTGATGTCGGTGCGGAGATCGGCCGTGCGCCATCTTTGCCTCGAGCCGTTTACGCCGCGGATCGACTCGATCCATCGCAATCGCACGCGAACGCCGTCGAGCGGCTGACCCGCTTCGTTGCGGACGGTGCCTCCGACGGTTGCTTCGCGCGGCGCGGGCGTGCTCAGCGCGATGCGGCTGCCGGCCGCACTGGCCTGAACAATGCCCGTGGTTGGACTCATCACTCGCCATGCGATGATCGCCGCCGGGACAGCCACGATCAGGCTCATGACCGCCGCCAGGGCGGCCGTCTGCGCTTTGATCATGGTCATCATGCGCGCAACGCCCTTCACGCCGGCGCTGACCACCGGTGAGAGGATGCCGGCGCATTTGGAAGCCAAGACGGCGCGCGCGATGTTCTGCCCGAGCAGCGGCGGGGATTGATCACGCCCAAACGTCGCCGAAGCCGCCACGACTGATGATGTCGCCGCGGTCGGGCCGAGATGTTTTCGCAATGCGAACAGCGCCCGATCGACGCGCTTGCGCGCGGCGGCCTCGGTCGTGCCGAGCGTCTGAGCGATCTGATCGAACGACAGCTCCCGGTAGAACCGGAGCAGAATGATCAGGCGGTAGGCTTTAGGGAGCCGGGCGACGGCGGCGTCGATTTCCTCGGCACACTCGCTGGGAGCCGACTCGGGCGCCATTGTCATCGGGTGTGCCGCGGCCGCTTCATGCTTGCGTCTCGATTGCTCGGCTCGCCGAAAATTCTTGACCGTGAAGTTCAATGTATTGAAAAGCCAACCCGAAAGCTTCTGGCGGGCGTTCATGGTGTGGGCCTTTTGTGTCAGGATGATGAACACGACTTGGACGGCGTCTTCGGCGAGGTGACGGTCCTTCAATTGCCGCAGAGCCGCGGCGAAAACCCACGGAGCGTGCCGGTCGACGATCTGCGCGAACGCGGCCTGGTCTGCTTGCCTGGCAAACGCTTCAAGCAGTTGCCGATCATCGTCCGCGCCGCTCTGGTCCATGACACCTCGTTCCTAAGGTTCCATGTTAGATCGATGCGAATTTGGACGCATTATTTGATTTGGTTAAACAAAATTACATGCGAGATGGCACTTTGGCGCCCATGGAGCCGCATTCGTTTGCCCCAAGTTCAACACTTACTTCATCCGGCGCGATCCGCTTCGCAGCGTTCGCTTTTCCCACCAGGTGAGGGAGTGCATGCCCTTGGCACTGACCTTTGCGAGGATCGCGTCGATCTTCTGCTCTTCGCGACGCCGCTTGGCGAGAGCGCGGTTGGAGGATTTGGCCCAGCGGCGGGATCGCCAGCCTGTCGCTGAAGGCGCGGCTTCCTCAACCTCCATTGTCTTGCGCGCGGTGTACGAACTGGCGAACAGAAACGCCCAGAAAACCAGGCCCATGATATTCGAATGCACCAGCGATAAAGCGAACATCGGCACCGCCAGGATCATTCCAATGATGCAGGTCACATTGAGCGCCCCCAATCCGCCGAGGAATGGCCAGAGAATGGATTGGAGAAGACCGCCTCCATCGAACCAGTAATAGGGGAGAAAATTTCCAATTAACAAGGCGGAATTGATCGAGGCAAAGGTGAGGAGGGAGACGGAAACGAGGTCGTGGCTGTAGAACATGCCGCGGAACATAGAGCCGTCAAGCATAGACAACGGGCTCAGGGGCGGAATGAACCAGAATTCTTCACGAAGGCGTAAAAGGACAATGCTGCCGGCAGCCAGGAGGAGATTGGCGATGATGCCGCCGATATGGCCGACGAACATTGCCCAAGGGCCCGGGGGGACGGATGGGAAGATCATTCCTCCCATGGGCCAGAGCATGAATTCATCGAGTTGGCCACCGACGGATTGTGCGAGGATGCGATGGCCGAAGTCATGAACCAACAGAGCGGCCAGTAGAAGGACAATTTGAATTCCGACGACGACGGGTGGGGCTCGATTGAAGAGGTCGGCCAGCAGGAAGATGATCGTGAGGAGAAGCCAGAAGTGGAGACGGACACGGACGCCAAACCAAGCGCCAAAAGGGACGGAGAGGTTGAGGAGGGCTGCGGGATTGCTGAGGTAATCACCCGCTCCACCGCCTCGATTGTAATCGCGATCCTGCCAAACCAATTGCGTCCTTTCGGAGAGTGCTCTGTTGGATTGTAGCAAACGCGGGCGGGAAAAGGCCCTCCACGGGAGTGCCGTGGGCGTTAGCGACAGGAGCGTGGTATAGCCCGTATAATTCCCGGCCTATGTCCTCTGATCCCGCCCGCAAATTTACTTTGGATGATCTTCGCGCCGCCCGCGTTTCAGGCACGAAGGTGCCGATGCTTACGTGCTACGATTACACCACCGCCCGGCTAATGCAGGAGGCGGGGGTGCCGGCGCTGCTGGTTGGGGATAGCGCGGCGAACGTGATTCTTGGGCATCCGACGACTGTTCCAATATCGCTCGATTTTATGATCGATATCGCGGCGGCGGTGCGGCGCGGTGCGCCTAAGTGCTTGCTGATAGCGGACATGCCGTTCGGGTCTTATCAGGCTTCGACCACCCAGGGGGTTAAAAACGCTATTCGGATGATGCAACTTTCCGGGTGCGACTGTGTGAAAATAGAAGTGGCTAGCGGGCAGATCAGGCTCGTTCGAAGGCTCGCGGATGCCGCGATCGCTGTGATTGCGCATCTGGGCCTGAAACCTCAGTCCATTGGATTGATTGGGGAATATAAAGTTCAGGGGCGCACCGCACCTGATGCCAAACAGATCGTACAGTTGGCGACGCGCGTGGTACGTGCGGGCGCGGCGGGGATTTTGCTGGAGGCTGTGCCCCCTTCTGTCGCGGCGGCGGTCGTTGAGGCTGTTTCGGTGCCTGTCATCGGTTGCGGGGCCGGGCCGGCTTGTCATGGGTATGTGTTTGTAACGCATGATGCATTGGGATTGACGCCGCGGCGGCCGAAGTTTGTGCCGAACCTTGGAGATCTGGCCACGCCGATGGCCGAAGCGTTTCGACATTACGTACAACTGGTGAATAGCGGAAAATATCCGGCTGCCGAACATAATTACGGTGAGAAACCTATAGAGAAGTAGTTTGCGAATTTTGACGGTTGCCAAAGTTGTTTTGGCGGACATAAAAAATCAAAAAGCAACAGGAGATTTATATGCGATTGATGCGGTCGGGGTTTGGCGTCGCGGTCTTGAGTCTTTCAGCGCTGACGGCGGGGTATTACGTCGGCAGGCCGCTTTTGGAACACGTGGAGTTTGCGCGGGCGGAAGCGGATGTGGATGCCACGCGGCAGCAGCTTTCCACCGTCGAGGACCTTTCAACGGTCTTCCGTCATGTCGGAAAGGTTGTGGAGCCGTCGGTCGTCAACATCAGGGTTCGCAAGACGGTGAAGGAAGCTCGGGCGCGTGGGCCGGAAGATCAGCTTCGCCGATTCTTGCAGCAACATGGGAACGGCGATATGCCGGACCAGAATGACAATGACGATAACGGCCAACAGGAAATGGAAGAGATCGGAACGGGTAGCGGCGTCATCATGGATACCGAGGGCGGATATGGGTACATCCTGACGAACAATCACGTCGCCGGCGATGCCAATGAAATGGAAGTCACGCTATCGGATGGCAGAAAATTTTCGGGGCATGATGTCAAGCTGATGGGCGCTGATGCCAAGCAGGATCTGGCTGTCGTGAAGATCAAGGCGGATCGGCTGATCGCCGCGAAATGGGGCGACAGCGACGAACTGGAAAAGGGAGATTGGGTGATGGCCTTCGGCAGCCCATTCGGCTACGTCGGATCAATGACGCACGGAATCGTCAGTGCGCTCAATCGNNTGCCGCCATCAATCCCGGCAACAGCGGCGGCCCGCTGGTGAACATGCACGGTGAAGTCGTCGGCATCAACACCGCCATCGCAACGGTCAGCGGCGGTTTCCAGGGGATTGGTTTTGCGATTCCATCCAATGAAGCCAAGATCGTTTACACGGCCTTGCGCGAACATGGCAAGGTGGTGCGCGGATGGCTTGGCGTCAGCATCAAGAACGTCGCGGACGATCCGGATACCGCGAAATTTTATGGTTATCAGGGAGATACGGGTGTGTTTGTCGAGGAGACATTCAACAACACCCCGGCCAGCGGAAAGCTGCACAAGGGGGATGTGATTGTTGGATTTAACGGCCAGCCGGTGGCTGATGTTTCACAGCTGCGCAATCGCGTGGCGGATACAGAGCCGAACACGGTGGTGACGCTGCGGGTTTCCCGCGACCAGAAGGAAGAAGACGTCAAGATCACCCTGGGCGATCAGCCGGAAGACGTGACGGCGATGCTTGGACATGGTGATAACGGCGCAGGGAATCGATCGGCGGATGAATCCGCGCAGGCCCCTGAAGCGTTTGGGATGACTTTCAAGACGTTGGATGCGGATACGGCCATGAGCCTGGGCATTGGCGATGTTCAGTCGGGCGCCGTGATCATGTCAGTGAAGAACGGTTCCGCGGCCGCCGACGTGGGCCTGCAAAAGGGATTTGTTATCACGGAGGTGGGACGGATACCGGTTCATAATGCGCAGGAGGCGGCCGACCTCCTGAATAAGGTGGACCCGTCCAAAGGCGTTCCGCTTTATGTGGTGACGCGCGAGGGATCGAGTTTTGTGTTCCTCAAGATTGATTCGCAGAAGTAGAACCAGTGATTGACTGAATGCCGAATGAAAGGCGGGCAATGCCTTTCATTCGGCTTTTTTTGCGCTGGTAAATGCATTTTATCGGTCCTTTGCACTGGTGGCGGGGAATCCTAACGATATAATCGCGCACGATTAGCCGGCGAGGATCGCCGGAGCCACAACATTTAGGAGGATTCCAATGGCGGATTCATCGCCACAAGATTACCCGACGATCATCGGCCCGGATGCCACCTTCAAAGGTGAGATGACCTTTGACAAAGGCATGCGGATTCACGGACGTTTTGAAGGAAAGATTGCGTCGCCGGGACGCGTTCATGTCGCCAAGGAAGCGAAGCTTCAGGCGGACGTGGACGCCGGTTCGGTGCTGGTTGAGGGAGAAGTACACGGAAATCTGACGGCCGGCGAACGGATTGAATTGAAGAATTCCGCCCGTTACGAAGGGGATTTGCGAGCCAACAAGCTGATTGTTGAAGAAGGCGCTGTCTTTACCGGACACGTCAGCGTGGGCCCGGAAGCGGTGAAGGCCGGTGGATCGCGGCCACAAACCAGCCCGCCGAGGCAGGTCACTGTCACGACCTCCGTCCCGTCATCGCAGCAACCGGCTCGCGTCGGATAACGGCATAGGGCCTGGCCGTTTCGATTGCGGACTCATACGAGAGCGGTAGGCTTGCCGATAATAATTGGCTTGTCGAATGAGATTCCATGGCTATTCCGCTAGAGCCAATTTTGAATTCCTCCGGTGGCGATGACCGAGCCACGATTATTTGCCTGCATTGCGGTCAGAGCCAGCCGGTTGCGCGGAAAGCGATGACCGTCGTCTGCAAATATTGCCACAAATCGTTGCGGCTGGAAGATTTACCGATCAAGGATTATCAGGCGCGCCGCAGCGTGGAAACGTGCGGCGTGGTCACGGTGGAGAAGAAGGGGCAGATTGTCGCCGACCGGGTGCTATGCGGCGGGATGGTCATTCGGGGGAAGGTGAAGGCGACGATCACGAGCCGGGGGCCGGTGCTGGTTGGGCCGGATGCTGAAATCAAGGGTGATGTGCTGGCGCCGACGCTGGCGGTGGGAGCCGGGGCGATTCTCGAAGGCCAGTATCGAATCGGATACGCTGAAACTCCTCAATAATAATAAGTAACGGTAACCATTCGGTTTCGTCCTTTGCCTTTGTTCAAACATATGTTTTAATCGTTCGATTGATTGATATGGATTTGCCTGGAAAAGCTATTCATGGCGAGACGCGTAAGCGATTATTGGACGTCGCGGGGGAAGTATTTGCCGAAAAGGGCTATGACCGAACGACGATTCGAGAGGTCTGTCGCCGGGCGAATGCAAACATCGCAGCGGTTAATTATCACTTTGGCGATAAGAGAAAGCTGTACGCAGCGGCGTTTGACTATTCTTTGACGTGTGTTGATGAGAAACCAACGCCCGCTTCGGACACGGACGAACCGGCTGAAGATCGGCTACGGGAGTTTACGCGCCGGTTTCTTCGCCGGCTGCTCGATCCGGGGCGGCCGTCCTGGCATAGCCGGCTGCTGGCGCGGGAGATGAGTGAGCCGACCGGAGCGCTTGAGGCGATGGTTCGCCGCGAGATTCGGCCACGGTATGAGGTTTTGCAGGGAATCATTCGGGAATTGGCCGGCGAGGTGCCCCCGCGCGTGATTGCCAAATGTGCAGCCAGCGTCATCGGGCAGATGATGCACTATCATTTCGCGAGGCCGGTGCTGAAGCTGGTCAGTCCGGTTTATGGCGATTTGGAGAAGCACGTTGAAGAGCTGGCGGACCATGTGACGCGATTTTCGCTGGCTGGGATTCTTGCTATAGCGGTGCGATATCGTAAGTAATTACGCATTCTGTAATCCCAAGTGTTGAAACATTGGGCTCGTAAAAGTTCGACGAGTGAAGGTTTAATATGATTTTTCCCTTGAATACGTCCTCGGCCAGAACGCGACGGGTGATCGCGGTTTTCCCAATGGTTTTGCTGTCGCTTTGGGGCTGCGCCGTCGGGCCGGATTACAAACAGCCGGATATGAAAACGCCGGGTCAATATGAGGAGATCGGGGCGGCGACTCGGCCGACGACGCGCGGAACTTCGCAGCGGGCGATTCAGCCGGACTATATCGGATGGTGGAAAACGCTGAATGACCCGAAGCTCAATGGACTGATCGATCGAGCCGTGCAAAACAATCCGGATGTGCTGGCCGCGGAAGCGCGGATTCGCGAGGCGCGAGGAAATCGCGGCATTCAGACCTCCGGCTTGTTTCCGGATGTGAGCGCACAGGGAGGATATGCCCATACGCGCGAGAGCCAGAATTTGCCGGGCCTGTCCGCCTTCACCGGATCAAACGGCGGCGCCTTCCCGGGTATCGAATCCGATCTTTGGCAGGCGGGGTTTGATATGTCGTGGGAAGTCGATGTGTTCGGCGGAACACGCCGGGCCGTTGAGGCTGCGAAATACAACGTGCAGGCAGCCGAATGGGATCGGCGCGATGTGTTGGTTTCGCTCTTGGCCGAGGTGGCCGTCAACTATATCGAGCTGCGGGGAGTCCAACGCGAACTGGATATCGCGCAGGGAAATCTTCAGAGCCAGCAGCAGACGCTGGATCTGACGCGACGCAAGGCAGAGGGGGGATTGATCCCTTATCTGGACGTGGCGCAGCAGGAGGCACAGGTCGCAACGACGGCGTCGGCGATTCCCACGCTGGAGGCGCAGATCCGCCAGACGATTCATCATCTGGGGATTCTGCTGGGGCAGGACCCCGGCTCCTTGACGGACGAATTGAGCGCGGTGGCTCCGATTCCGGTTGGGCCGGCGAGCGTGCCGCCAGGTTTACCGGGGGACTTGCTGCGGCGGCGGCCGGATGTGCGCCGGGCGGAGCGGCAGCTTGCTGCGGCGACGGCGCAGGTTGGCGTCGCGACAGCTGATCTGTATCCGAAATTCTCCATCACCGGCGCGCTGGGAGTTGAATCGCAGACGTTGAAGCAATTGTTCGACTACGGCAGCCGGGATTACAGCATTGTTCCCGGCGTCACCTGGGACATCTTTAATGCCGGGAAAGTAAAATCAAATATCGATGTGCAAACCGCGCGGCAGGCCGAAGCGCTTCAGGCGTATCGCAAAGCGGTGCTGCAGAGTATGTCGGATGTTGAAGACGCCCTCATCGCCTACAACCGCGAACAGGTGAGATTGCAATCGGTGCAGGCGGCGGTGGATGCCAATCAGCGGGCGGTTGATCTGTCGATGGAACTGTTTCAAAAGGGAAGCATCGATTTCCTCAGTGTTCTGGACGCACAGCGCAGCCTTTACACGGCGCAGGATGCTCTTGCCCAAAGCGAGCAGCAGATCTCGGCAGACCTGGTTGCGCTTTACAAAGCGCTGGGTGGCGGCTGGGAATGATTGGTAACATCTATAGCTACTGATTCGTGAGCAAAACCAAAGATCAATTTCTTAAGCAGATCGCAGATGCCGGAGTGGTAGCGGTTATCCGCGCGCATTCCAAGGATCAACTCATCGGGATTGCTGAATCGCTATTGGCCGGCGGCGTGCCGGCGATTGAAGTAACCATGAGCACGCCGAACGCGATTGCGGGAATTGAGATGCTGGCCAATCGCTTCGGGGATACTGCGGTACTCGGCGTTGGGACGGTCATGAATGCGGCCACGGCTGAGGATGCGATCGCGGCCGGGGCGCAGTTTGTCGTGTCGCCGATGTTTGATGAAAAGGTTGTGGCGGCTGCGCAGAAGCATGGGAAGATCGTGATTCCCGGCGCGTTCACGCCGACGGAAATCCTCCGCGCCTGGTTGGCCGGGGCGGACGTGGTGAAAGTATTTCCATCAACCGGGCTGGGGCCGCAATATTTCAAGGACCTTCTCGCGCCGCTGCCCCAGCTTCGGCTGACGCCGACGGGCGGCGTGGATGTGAAAAATGCGGGTGATTGGATCAGGGCGGGCGCGGTTTTCGTCGGGGCGGGATCGTCGCTGATCAGCAAGGATGCGCTGGCCGGGAACGACTGGACGAGCGTGACGGCGAACGCCAAAGCGTTTGTCGAGACCATCCGGGCGGCGAGAAATAAATAAAACATGGCGGAAGCTGATCCGAACAGCTTGTTGCGATTTGCGATCGAGCGGGAGCGCGGGGGGCATGTTGCCGACGCGGAGAATATCTATCGTCAGTTGCTAATTGAATTGCCGCGGAATTCGGATGTGCCGAATCTTCTGGGTTCGATTTGCGCCAAGAGCGAGCGGATGGAGGAGGCGGAGACATTTTTTCGGCAAGCGGTGCGATTGAATGGGGATTTTGCGGAGTATCACAAGAATCTTGGGGCTGCTTGCCGGCGGCTGGGGAAGACGGAGGAGGCGATTGCGGAGGCGCGGCAGGCGATTGAATTGAAGCCGGATTATGCCGAGGCGCAGATGAATTTATCGAGCGCGCTGACGGACGCCAATCGCCATGCCGAGGCAACCGCGGCGATGATCCGGGCGATAGAGATTCGGCCAGACTATGCCGAGGCGCATTACAACCTCGCGATACAGTTATTGCTTCATGGGGATTTTGACCGCGGATGGAAGGAATACGAGTGGCGAACGCGGATGAAGTCGCCGCTGGCGTCGCGCATATTTTTTCAGCCATTGTGGGACGGCGGAGATTTGCGCGGCAAGACCATTTTGCTCTGGTCGGAACAGGGGCTGGGTGATGTGATCCAGTTCGCCCGCTATATTCCCCGGCTTTTGGAACGCGGCGCGAATGTTGTGTTGGAAACGTATATGCCGCTGGCTCGGTTGATCCAACAGTCGATGCCGGAGATAAGAATCGTGGTTGCCGGCGCGCCGTTGCCGGGGTTTGACGTTCATTTCCCGTTGCTGAGTCTTCCGGCAGCTTTTGGGACCAACCTTGCGACGATCTTCGCGAGCGCCTCTTATCTTTCGGTTCCCGTGGAAACGGTACGGACCTGGGGACGGCGATTTGCCGAAGGGAATCGATCATTGCGCGTGGGACTGGCCTGGGCGGGCCGAAGTACGCACATCAACGACCGCAACCGCTCGATGCCATTGAAACAACTGGCCCCCTTGAAGGACATCGCGGGCGCAACCTTTTACAGCCTTCAAAAAGGCCCGGCTCGCGCACAAATTGCACAGAGTGCCTTCGCCGGCCAATTGATTGACTGGACGGATAAGCTGGATGATTTTGCGGATACGGCCGCGCTCATTGCGAATCTCGATCTGGTGATCACCGTCGACACCGCGGTTGCACATCTGGCCGGCGCGGTTGGGAAGCCGACGTGGGTTCTGCTCCCGACGCCGCCGGATTGGCGGTGGCTGCTGAAACGTTCGGATAGCCCGTGGTATCCAACGATGCAACTGTTTCGCCAGGATCGCGCGGGTGATTGGGACGGCGTTATTGCAGGCGTGCTGGAAGCGCTCCGGCGCGAACTCGGCAGCCGTCCCGCGGACTGACCGGACACGTCCGATATTCAAACTCCGCGTTCCAACTGGCACGCATCATGTCATTTATGAAGGTCAGCGATTTGGATTTTTGGATTCTGGCCCGTGCCTTTACTGGCCAGCGGCGCGCGCCGGTCGTATGATTTCCCGTCATGGCGACGCGGTTCATCGCACGAGTTGGGCAGACGACAAACAACGGGCTGGCGGCATTCGGCGATTTCTGCGAATTCGCGGGCCGAACGCTGCTCTGGCTCTGTACGAGCGGGCTGAAATGGAAGAGCCTGCGTTTGCTGCTGCCGCAGATGTATGAAATCGGCGTGCGGTCGCTGCCGGTGATCGGAATCACCGGTGCGTTCATCGGAATGGTGATATCGATCGAGACGTTCACGCAGTTCAAAGCGATCGGGCAGGAGAACCGGCTGGGGAGCGTTGTTTTTCTATCGGTGGTGAAGCAGATCGGGCCGGTGCTGGCGTCGGTGATGCTGGCCGGGCGAGTGGGGGGAGCGCTGACGGCGGAACTGGGAACGATGAACGTGACGGAGCAGCTTGATGCGCTGCGGGTGATGGGCACCGATCCGATCCGGTTCCTGGTGGTGCCGCGATTTCTGGCGTGCCTGCTGCTGACGCCGATTTTGACGATCTACAGCGATATCACGGGAATTCTCGGTGCGTGGTTTATCGGAGTGAAGGTGCTGGGGGTGCCGTCGGGGCCGTTCTGGCATTATGCCGAGCATGGCGTCGAACTCTGGCAGATCAACGAAGGGATCATCAAGTCGTTTTTTTTCGGAGCGGCGATTGCGCTGATCAGTTGCTACAAAGGTTTTAACTGCGGCGCCGGGGCCAATGGGGTGGGACGCGCCTGCACCGAATCGTTCGTTGCAAGCTTCATGTCCATCATCATCATGAACTTCTTCTTCGCGCAGATCGCGCAGAACCTTTACGTCGGCCTGTTCGGCGCCCGCAGCGTTTTCGGATGAAGCATGGATGTGTATGGCCCTGATCGAATTAAAACACATTTTCAAACGATTCGGCTGGCTCGAGGTGCTGAATGACATCAGCCTCGAGATCGAGGCGGGGAAATGCCTGGTGATCATCGGCGCCAGCGGCAGCGGCAAGAGCGTGATGCTGAAGAACATCGTCGGGCTGCTTAAGCCGGACTATGGGGAAGTCTGGTTTTCCGGGCATCGGATCGACGATCTGCCGCAGCGGGCATTGATGAAGGTGCGGCAGCGGTTTGGGTTCCTTTTTCAGCAGGGAGCGCTGTTCGACTCGATCAACGTGGCGCAGAACGTGGCGTTTCCGCTGGTGGAGCATACCAGCAAGAAGCCGCACGAGATCGCGGAAATTGTGAAGCAAAAGCTGCGGATGGTGGGATTGCCGGATGTGGCGAACAAGATGCCGGCGGAATTGTCGGGCGGGCAGCGGAAGCGCGTGGCGCTGGCGCGGGCGATCGCGCTTGATCCGGAAGTGATTTTGTATGACGAGCCGACGACCGGGCTTGATCCAATCCGGTCGGATGTGATCAACGAGCTGATCCTGAAATTGCAGCACGAGCTGCACGTTACCAGCATTGTTGTGACGCATGACATGAACAGCGCGTTCAAGGTTGCCGACCGGATCGTCATGCTGTTTGAAGGAAAGCTGATTTTTGACGGGACGGCCGAGGAAGTCCGCAATACGGACAATGACCAGGTGAAGCGGTTTGTGCTCGGCGAAGCGAGCTTGCAGGAATTGCAGACGCTTGAGACCTCGGAAAATATTTGATCTCTCGATTGATAAGGAAGAAAGAGGATGGCTACCTATCAACGCAAGATTCTCGTTGGCGCGACCGTTTTGGGCGCGGCACTGGTGTTCGGTTGGATGGCGCTGAAATTCAGCAGCAAGACGGCGGAACTCTTCTCTCCGCCGCAGTTTCCGCTGCATTTTGTGACGTCGCGCGCGGATGGGCTGTCGCAGGGGGCGTTGGTGCAATACCTGGGGGTGGACGTGGGGCGCGTGGAATCGCTGACGCGGAATCCGGACGGGATGGGGGTCACGATCGACGCGGTGGTAGATCGCGAGCCGCCGCTGCCGGCGAATCTTCGAGCGGAGATCAAGCAGACGAGCGCGCTGGGCGGAACGTCGATTATCAGCCTGGATGTGGATGGCGACCGGGCGCATGGAGCGCTCGTGCCAAATGAAACAATCACCGCGGAATATGTCGGCCTTAATCTCTTCCCGGCTTCACTGACGCAGACGGCCACCGACATCGCCGGCATGAGCGAGGAAATCCGCAAGACGGCCAAGCAGCTTCGGGAATCCGGCGCGATCGAAGATCTGGATAAGACGATCAAGACAATCGCCACCCAGGCGAACAAAGTGGGAGACGTGTTCGATTCGCTGCAATCCGTGCTGGGCGATCCAAAGACGCGAGACGATTTGAGGACCGCGATCTCGAATATCCGCACCACGACGGACAAGCTGAATACCTTGGCCGACAGTCTTCAGAACACGACCGGCGCCGCGTCAACGGCGTTCAAGGACGCGCAGCTGCGCATCGACACGCTGAGCAAGCAGGTTGGCGACCGTCTCACGCAGATCGCCGATTTGCTGTCCAGCGTTCAGAGCATCGCGCAGAAGATCGACAAGGGACAGGGCACCGCCGGGCAGCTTGTAAACGATCCCAAACTCTATCAGGCGATGGTGGATAGCGCGCGTGAACTCAATGCGACGGTGACAGACCTCAAACGCCTGATCGAGCAGTGGGAACAAGAAGGCGTGAACCTGCATTTGAAGTAGCCCACGATTGCCACGTGGCACAATTCAGAGGAAGAACAACGTGAAAAACCTATTCGCGGTGATATTGGTTTTGACGATCATCGGTTGTCAGTCGCATCAGGCGCCTCCCGCCACCGATGCTCGGCCGGATGCGCCTGCCGATACTGGACCCGACGCCCGCGCGGATGCGCTTATCAAGCAAATGACCCTGGAGGAAAAGATCAGCCTTCTTGGCGGGGATACGGATCATTTTTCGACGCACGCGGTAAAGCGGCTTGGAATTCCGAAGCTCACCATGGCGGACGGCCCGCAGGGAATTCGCAACTATCCGCCGTCTTGTTCCTTTCCGTGCGGGGCTGCGCTGGCCGCCACTTGGGATACGAAATTGGCCGCGGCGTATGGCGACGCGATGGGACTTGAGGCACGCGCCCGTGGCGTCAATTTTGTGCTTGGGCCTGGGATGAACATTTGCCGTGTGCCCGTTAATGGGCGGAATTTTGAATATTTTGGCGAAGATCCGTTTCTGGCCGGAAAGATCGCGGCGAGCTGGGTTCGGGCTGCCCAAGCACAGGGAGTCATTACCACAGTGAAGCATTACGCGGCGAACAACCAGGAATGGAATCGCGAAACGGTGGACGAACAGATCGACCGGCGCACGCTGGAAGAGATTTATCTGCCCGCGTTTCGGCGTGCCGTGCAGGAAGGCGGAGCCGGCGCGGTGATGGCTGCGTACAACCGGGTGAATGGAGCGTACTGCGCGGAAAACGATGTTCTGCTTAATCAGATTCTCAAGACGGAGTGGGGCTTTAAGGGGATCGTGATGTCGGATTGGGGAGCGTGCCATAGCACCGAATCACTGGCGCGAGGGCTTGATCTGGAAATGGGAGAGGCTGTCTTTTTTAAGCAGGACAAAGTGAAACAGGCCCTTGAAAACGGGCAAATCACGGAGAGCGACATCGACAATGCCGTGCGGCGAATTTTGAGCACGACCATCGGAATGGGTTTTTTCGATCGGCCGCAGATGCGACCTGATCTTCCGAAGGAATCCCCCGCTTCAAATGAGGCTGCGCTGGATATCGCGCGGTCGGCAATCGTGCTGCTGAAAAATAATCAAGCGATCCTGCCACTCGACCGCTCATCCATTCATCGCATTGCTGTTTACGGCCCCAACGCTGAAGAGACTCCAACGGGCGGAGGGGGCAGCGGAGCGGTCAAGCCATTTCACAGCGTTAGTTTTTTGCAGGGGATTCGTAATATCGCCGGTGCGGGAGTGGATGTTTCGTATACCCCGACGCCGCCGATTGATGATGCGATCTTCCGCAAGTTAGATTGCGCATTCACCGCGGACAACGGACAGTCGGGGCTCGTGCTTAATATCGCGGTTCAGAGCCCGGGGCATGATCTGTCGCTTGCGCCGACGATTGTTCAATCGGTCGATCTTTCGTGGAAGGCGGGAGGAAAGCTGCCGTATGCGATTCCGGATGGAAAGGACGCAACGTATACCTGGACGGGCGTGCTGATTCCGCCGCAGGATGGAGATTGGGAGATCATTTCTCGCGGATACATCGACGTTACGCTTGGCGGCAAGCCGCTGCGCTGGCCTGCCGGGCAGATACTTCATCTGAAGAAGGATGCGCCGCTGCCGATACAAATCCATGCGGATGGCCGTGCGAAGGGGAAGTGGCCGGGATTGGTCCAGGTTGCGCTGCGGCCGGTGACGCTGCCGGATCTCACCGCCGCGAAATCCGCTGATGCGGTTATTTTCTGTGCCGGCTTTGATGGACGATCCGAGCACGAAGGGAACGATCGTGACTTCGAGCTTTCCGGCGTCCAGCAGCGGCTCATCTCCAGCCTTGCGGCGACAAATCCTAAAACCGTTGTCGTCCTCAACAGCGGGGCCGGCGTCGGTATGGAGAATTGGTTCGACTCGATCCCGGCGATTATCCAGGCCTGGTACATCGGGCAGGATGGCGGAACAGCGCTGGGCGAAGTTCTCTTCGGCGACGTGAATCCATCAGGCCGGCTGCCTTCGACGTTTGACCGCCGGTTTGAGGACAACCCCGCCTTCGCGAACTATCCCGGCAAATTTGTCCGTGACCAGGATTTCCCCGTCGAACATTATTCCGAAGGAATTTTCATCGGATACCGCGGCTACGACAAAAGCCAGAAGGACCCGCTCTTTCCGTTCGGCTACGGGCTGAGCTATACGACGTTTGATTTCGCGAATATGAAGCTGGAAAAAATGCCGGATGGCATTCACGTTCGACTGGATGTCACCAACACCGGCCACGTGGCGGGCGCGGAAGTGGTGCAGGTTTATGTGGGACAGGAGCAATGTTCGGTGGAGCGCCCGGCGCGGGAACTCAAAGGCTTCGCCAAGGTGATGCTCGAGGCCGGGGAAACGCAAAACGTGGAGATCCTGCTTCCACACGATTCATTTTCGTTCTGGAGCCCAGTGAAGAAGGATTGGACTGTTGAACCCGGGGTTTTCACGATCGAAGCCGGGGCGTCTGAGCGGGATATCCGATCCAAAGAGAACGTCACGATCGATTAAAGCGGATTTCCGCTCTGAAGATATTGATTCACGATGCCACCTTTGGATTCGAGGCACCGGTCAACGACAATCTTGCAGACATCATCCATGATTGTGGCCGGCGGCGACGGAGCATCTCGCAATGACGCGCACAAATTGGCGGCAACGAGCATCGCATTTTGGGCGCGGATATACGAGGGCATGACTTCCGCGGTACCCTTCATCACATCCTTAAGCAGCGCCGCGCAAAACACGCCGATGTTGGACATCAGCGGCATTGGATATGCTCGCCGAGCCCAGCTCAGGAAATGCGTGCCCAGCCCCCAGTGATCGGGAACCTGTTTCTGATCGAGAATCCTGCAACAGGAATCGATGTAGAAATCCTGGAACTGGTTGCCGGCTGAAAAAACGGACACCGAATTGTTTGCGCGCACGTCGAACTGAAAACCCTGCGGCGTTTTGTTGACCGGCGCCATCTCATGGCAGAAGTAATAGTCGTGTTCCGTCGGAATGTGCCAGGCGTCGGGATCGAACACCAGGATGTCCGCGTCAACCCAGACGGTTCTTTGATATCCCTCGCCGAGCAGTTGCTTGCTTACCAAGAGCCTGGCCAGATCGGAGAGGATGATTTTATCCTGGATCTTCGCGCGGTATTTTTCGGGGACATAGTCGAAGAAGCGGTCGTCGATGAATTTGTAGTCGAAGCCACGGTCGGCGGCCCAACTCTGTACGCTGGCCATGCAGCGGTTGATCCAGTCGGGAACGTCGTGCGTGCGGAATGATTGGAAGACGACGGTTCGCATATCGAAGGCGAGCCCCAGCCGCCAAACGCCAACGCTGCGAACAATCCAACGCCGCCGCGAATGGTCAGGCCGTTGCCTTGGCCTTCGGCTGAACGATATGCGGGCGGACCTTTTCGACCACAGCGTCAAACGCCGCGGGATCGACGATCGCGAGTTCACTGAGCATCTTGCGATTCAATTCAATGCCGGCCGACACGAGAGCGGGGATGAACCGGTTGTAATGGATGCCGCGGGCGCGAAGGGCAGCGCCGAGACGGGTGATCCAGAGCGTTCGGAAATGGCGCTTCCGCTGGCGGCGGTCGCGATAGGCGTAGACGCCGGCCTTGCGCGTGAATTCGATTGCCGGGCGATAAAGCGTTCCCGAGGCAGCGCGGAATCCGCTGGCGGCTTTTAATACTCGTTTGCGTTTGCGGCTGTGCGTCGCGCCGCCGGCTGAACGTGGCATGACTTACTTCCTTTTCTTACTCGCCCCACTTGCGGGCGCTGGGGTTGCGGCGGCTTTGGCCGGGACCGTTTTTGTTGGGGTGGCTTTTGTAGCGGGAGCGTCGTCCTTGGGCAATTTGCCCGCGGCGGCCAACTCGCGTTCGTGGCGGATTTTATTGGGATGGATTCCCGAGACTCCCATCAGCTTCCGCATGTTCCTTGCGTGACCCTCAAACAGGATCGCGGGGCGGCGCAACTTCCGGCGCCTGGATGATGGCCGGGCACTCATTAAGTGCGAGGTAAAGCCGTGATTTCGCTTGAGCTTTCCCGTCCGGGTCAGTCTCAGGCGTTTAGCGACACTCTTATTTGGCTTGAATTTATAAGCCATGAAATTCCTTCAAAAAACCCTCTGGCAAGAGGGGCGGGAAATATAGCAGACTGGGACAGTGGTGTCCAACGGGGAAATCAAGGGTTGAATTCTGAGTGCCGAATGCCGAGTGCCAAATGCCGAATGAAGACATCTCCCCGATCCGGGTCCTTGGCGATCTCCTAGCGCCCCACGGGTTGGGGGGCTGGGGTTGCCGGTGATGCGGCGGGCGCGGCTGGGGTTGTTGCCGCCGGAGGTTGTCCGGGGGCTGCCGGGGGACGGGGGATATTGAGGCCGCTGCCGGCTGAAAATGCTCCTGGCGGACGACCGGCCTGCGGTGCGGGCGGCTTGGCGCCGGGCTGCTTGTGATCCGGCTGGAGGACCAGCGTCATTCGCCGGCCTTCCATTTTGCTGTCACGTTCGATCTTGCTGACCATGAACAGTTCGGACTTGATCTTGGTAAAGATGTCCCGTCCCAGTTCCTGGTGGGCCATTTCGCGGCC
>PMAK01000153.1:0-196 GCA_003153655.1 Phycisphaerales bacterium | reverse complement strand
ACCTCGACCAGATCAAGCCCGGCTTCGCGGGCCAATCGCAGTGCATCGGAGGTGGAAGTGCTGCCGACCTTTTCGTCCTTGTCGTTGATCAAAAAGATCGGCGAAATGCGAATCTGCTCGTTGTGGCGAAAATTCGTAGAAATATCGATACTCCAAAAAACCACTTCCGCCGCCAGGGCGATCGCCCCGGATCACG
>PMAK01000094.1 GCA_003153655.1 Phycisphaerales bacterium | reverse complement strand
CGGAGGTTCGAATCCTCCCCCCAATGAATACCAGCGTTGCTCTTCCGCCCATATTTCGGAGGAACTTCACTTGCCAGGGTCATCAGGGCCACCCCGTGTTCTGGGACGCTTCGTGTCTGTCAATAGCTTAGCCGTTGACCAAACTCGCCGGAACGCGCCCATTCGATGGCTTGGAAAATTTCGCCGGCGGCTACCGCTAGCAACTGCGAGACGTGCGCCACGAATATCGGCTTCCCCTCAGCCCATTTGCGCAAGTGCTCAGTGCCCATACCTAGAGCTATCGTATGCCTCGACACGGCCCTGCGGCCACGANNCCAAACTCTGCGGACTTCGACGATCTGAATGCATCCTTGGCATGTTGAGGTACTCGAAGATCTGAAAAAAAATTACCATTGGTCCAATCCGATTGGGCGAAGCGATGACTGCTCCAAATTATCGCGTATAATGCTGCAATCGATCGGACCAAAAGGAGAGTAACCATGGCAAAGTCAAAGAAAAAATTGAGCAGCAGCGATATTGCGAAATCCTTGAAAACCCTCCCTGGATGGGCCGTGGACAGTGATGGAGCCCTATACCGAGAATTCCATTTTTCGGATTTTTCGCGCGCGTTTGGCTTCATGGCAAGTGTTGCGACCATTGCTCAAGAATTGGATCATCACCCGAATTGGTCCAACGTGTACAACAAAGTTAATGTTCGCTTAAATACTCATGATGTTGGTGGTCTGACGCGGTTGGATTTTGAGTTAGCAAATCGTATGAATCAGTTTGCAGAGGGCGACAAGAAGAGCGGAGCGGGCAATCGTTGAGAACCTCAAAGTTTCAGATGTATCAAACTTACCGGCGCTTCTTAAGAATTGGCGATGCGAGTGCTGCATGAATGAGGAAACGCACTATTTGCCTGCAAAAAAGCTCTGCATTCGGCAGGCTTTTGTAGGGTAGGGGAACCTAGCGCCTACCGGCACGATTATGGTTCCATTAAATTAGACGGAGATTCCATTCGCATTGCGATCTCCTTTCAAAAGAGATTTGGTTAAACCGTCTGGGCGAATGGCCCAAACGAAAAAAATCATTGGTGCCTCGTAAATAAGTTCAGGCAATTCGCGTGGCCGAGGGCTTCGGTTCTCGTGTTTTGTTTCCGGCATCGAAGTATCCGGACGGCAACTTGCCGGAGAGCAAAAATACTTGCACCATCGTTCCGCTGGGAAAGACCTGGATGACCGGGCCGCACGTGGGATCCACTTCCGCAGAACCTTCGAGAACTTCCATTCCGGTGATCCGCTTGATTTCCTGTCGAAGCGCGTGGGAAGCGTTCAGAAATAAGTGTCGGTGAAACTCCTGCACCTTGGTGGAGCCTTCCGGGCTCTGGACCATCGCTTGCTCGGCCGGCGACAATGCACCGTGCAACGTGACCACCACCGTGTCCCCGCCAAGCATCACGCTTACCGATTTCGGTTGGTGACCGGTCCGTTGCCGCTGGAACGTGGTTGCCGCTTGAGCAATTTGCTCCGCCATTGTTTCCGTGGACTGTGTCATCGCACTCATTTCTGGCAATCTATGCCGTCTGGCTCAAAACCGGTCTTTGCCAACGACGAAAAAAAACGACGTGATCCAATCCCGAGCTTCGGGACTCAATCACGTCGGCTTACTCTGCAACCGGCCCCCCGGCGAACCGGGATGCCTTTTATTTAGTCGTCCGACGACCTGTATTTATTCATCATGCGGGATCTGCTCGTCATCGCATAACTCCATACCCTAGGAGAGTGACTGGGTAATAACAACGAGTAATATGGAAGGTTCGGAAAAATACGGTAAATACGCCGCCTGTTCGATGGATGGACCGATTCACAAGCCTATCTTTTTTTGATTTCGCGGAACAGGGGTGACTCGGCCAGGATGAACAACACGACCTCTTCGCCGGTCACCGTGCTGATGTCGTGGTGCAGACTTACCACTTTGACGCCGGTGATCTCCTGCACCATTGCCTCCATGGTGGTCCGCGCTATCTCGATCAAATGGCTCCGCACCTGCTTGAGCAGGTCTCTGCCTTTCCCGGCGTCAAGCGTCTTGACCAGATGCTGCTCGGCCGCGGTCAAAACGCTCTTGAGTCGGACGACAACCAGATCATCGATCAGGTGAGCGTGAACGTCCTTGGGACCACGGCCCATGTATTCCTGTTCGAAGCGGCTCATCCCCCCCGAAATTGCACTTTCGATTTCGCCTTGCGTTTTCATCGTGATCCTTCACGGTAAAACACGGCGTAACGGAATGCCCGACACTGTGCCTCCATTTATATAATACCCTCGTTCTCGCGATTTGCCAGTTGCGTTCGTCAATCCAAGGACTATGATAAATTACGGCTGTGGATTTAGAGCAAAGATATCGCCAGATCCACGAAAAAGAATGTATTCGTCGGACGACTAAATGAAGGGCAGCCCGGCAACGCCGGATGGCCCGTTTACGAGTAAGCCGACGCGATTGAATCCCTGCTCAGGGTGTTCGGTCGCGTCGGCTTTTTTGTTTTTGCGCTATGAGTTTTATCAACCAAAGGAGAAGCCAAAATGATCAAAGCCAGCATATCCATGGCCCAGCAGATTGCCGAGACGGCTATTACCTTCCAGAAATCGCGGACGGGCCACGCCCCGAAGTCGGCTACCGTGGTTCTCAGCGAGGACACACTGGTGATCACTTTGCATGGGGCCTTGTCGCAGGCCGAGCAGGCATTGGCCCAGACCCGCGAAGGCGCAGCTCAGGTGCAGGAGTTCCATCGGCAATTGTTCACCCACGCCGCCGATACGCTGCGAGAAGAGATCAAGAATATTACCGGCGTAGCGGTGCGCGAAGCCATCGCGGAAGTCGAACCCGCCACTGGCATCGTCGTGCAGGCATTCACGACCGGATCAATGGTACAGGTTTTTCTGCTCGACAAGATCGTCCCTGCCGGCACATGGACCCAAGACAGCATGTTATGACAATGGCGGCTTTATCATGGTGGCTCTATCCGTTCTCCTCTTTGTCGCCGAGATCCACCAAGACATCCATCACGACTCGCTTCTATATTGAAATTCCGCCACCCGAGCCGCGTTACTCGTATCGAATCCTCCCCCCGCTATGCCCGGCGCCCGCAAAGAATCACCCGATTCCTTGCGGGCATCGTCGTTTATGTTCCACTCGTCGTTTTTTTGCACCACGCGCCCATCCGGAAGAACCAACATCGGCCCGGCCACTTCCTCAATGAATCGATTGAGTTGCGGCGGCGTCAAAAGCCCCGCAAAGTTCTGTCGGGCTTCGAGGAACGCGTTGCGGACATCAGCCAACAAACTGTCTGAATCAGCAACCCCCCGAACCGCTACCGATTCTAAAGCCTCGCGCAACTGCTCCCGCTTGCCTTCCGCCTCGGCCATCTATCGCGCGATCGACTTCTTGGCCAACGGCTCGATGTCGGGATTAATCATTATTCGGCTCAATCTAACCAGCAATTTATCCTGCTCGGCGATCTGCGCTTTGGGTCGGTCGGATTCATTGCGGTTCGGCGCGCGCCATCTGCGCGCATCTTGGTGCGCCAGAACCCTCGCCCGAGCCTCTTGGCGATGTCCTCATTGACGCTCCGCTCGCGGCCTCAGCGTCCGCCGGTGCGCCCAACACGATCCGAATCAACGCCGTCTCTGGAATTCGATCGACTTGCACGTTTCGCCATGGCGCCGCTCCCAAAGTTCAAAGCCAGCAATCACTTGCGTATCCAATGCTGACAAACCCACTTGCCAAAATAGGGGTGATTCGCCAGAAATGGTTGTAATTGCTACAGATACGCAACAACTGAATCACTCCTTTATCTTGTATTGCCTTATTATATCATCAACTTAGTAAAAGCTTATGATATAAATTATCCCAATCGATGGTCGTTGAGTAGCAAGTATCGCTTCTGAATCGTCGAGAATATTGCCGAAGCAAGAACGCTCGATCGCTTTGAAGGCAACCGGAACTGTGTGTCGAGCATCCTGATAACGATGAATCGTGCGATAGGAACGTGCGAATGTTACCGTCGAGATCAAGGTCCCGAACGTCATCAAGCGATCCGTTGCTGCCAAATTGTTGGTCCAAACCAGTAACGGATTGGCGCTGACTACCGGCGCTTCCGCTTCTTATCCCGTGCGCGCTGCCATTGTCTGGGCCGCCTTTGAACTTTGGCGGCAGTGGATTCGAGCCATTCGATGGCGCCCGATGTCTCATGCCAGCCTTCGGCGATTTGGTTCACGCAGACGACCGCTTCATCTTCGCCGCCGGGGCTGAACGACGATAAAGACACCGGCGGCATCTGCGCCCTACCAATCAGCAGTGGCACCACAAAACGGTTTCGCTTCTGTGCCTCGTCAAGCCGCTGTCTCACGCCTGGTGAATCGCCGCGCCGACGATATTCCAGCAGCGCTCGGGTAAACGCCCATTCGGCGGCGAAATCGTCCTTGTACAGCGAGTCGTTCAGCAGCGCATCCAGAAGGTTCAATCGATTCCCGTTCAGCAAGCATTGCGCCAAGTGATAACGGTTTCCTTGATTGTCGTTGGGATTGAGTCGGAGTAATTCGTTGAAATGGCCGGCGGCCTCGTCGAGTTCACCGCGTTCCATGAGCGTCAATGCAAGTTGCTGCCGGGCCCGCATGTAGGGTCGCGTCTCCACGATGCCCCAAAAGTGACCGGCCTCTTTCTCGAAACGGTTGGGGCCCAACTGCCGCTTTCCGCCTTCAACGGCGCGATTGTAGAGAGGGATTGCAGATTCGGGATCGCCCGCCCGTTCGGCGAGCAGGACCAGCGCGTCACAACAATCCGGGTCGATTGCCAACGCCTGCCTGGCTAACTGCACCTGTCGGCGGCCGCGAGATTCGTAAGCCTGATAGCACAGCGCCTGTGCCTGCTCGGCATCGGTAGTGGGTGTAAAGGTTTGGGGTTTGTCTTGGATTGACAGCANNTCTCGCGACCGACAATCTGCTGGTTAATGGCTCGCAACATGGGTTCCATGCCGATCCGCGCCGCATGGAAAGCTGTCGCGGGTTCGGCGCCACCGCTGCCTGACATTTGTTCCAGCAGCAACGGCATCGAAAGTTTAT
>PMAK01000039.1 GCA_003153655.1 Phycisphaerales bacterium | reverse complement strand
TGTCTCCGCGTCTCTGTGTCTCTGCGGCTCCCCTCTGTTTTCGGCATTCCATTCAAGCCCATCGCCCGGGCGGCCTGTGGCGAGTAAAATGCCGCGGCCTATGTCCGAGGAACATGTATCCAAAGCGGTCGTTCTCGTCGTTGATGACGAGAAGGATCATGCGCAGGTCATGAGCGAAGCCCTTGAACGCCAGGGGCATCGGTGCGATGTCGTCAACAGTCTTGCCGAGGCCGAGGCTCGCCTCCGGCAAAAGAGCTATGACGTTGTCGTCACCGACCTGATGATGGAAGGACGGCGCGACGGGCTGGAACTGCTGAAAAAAGCCCGGACACTTACGCCGCCGCCGCAGGTGATTCTGGTTTCGGCGCATGGCGATATTCCCTTGGCCGTGCAGGCGATGAATGAAGGGGCGTATGGGTTCATCGAAAAGCCTTTGGATTTAAGCCATTTCCGGGCGCAGGTGAATCGGGCCGCGGAGCGAGCGGCGTTGCAAAAGCAGAACCTCGTGCTCCAGGGCCAACTCGAAGAGCAAAGCGGCTTCGAGGGAATCATCGGCAAGAGCGCGGGAATGCAGCGCGTCCTCGCCACAGCGCGGCAGGTCGCTTCGAGCCACATCCCCGTGCTGATCATGGGAGAAAGTGGCACGGGTAAGGAACTGATCGCCCGGGCGATTCATTACAGCAGCCGCCGGCGAAAGCATCGTCTGGTCGCACTCAACTGCGCGGGGCTCAGCGAGAGCATTTTGGAAGATGAATTGTTTGGTCACGTCCGCGGCGCTTTCACCGGCGCGCAGGCCGACCGCGAGGGACGATTCGAGCATGCCGACAATGGCACGCTCTTCATGGACGAAATCGGCGACATGCCTGCTGTTATGCAGGCCAAGTTGCTGCGGGTGCTGGAGAACGGCGAAGTCGTCCGGCTCGGGAGCAATGAGCCGATCCAGGTGGATGTCCGGCTGATCAGTGCCACCAACCGCAAACTGGATGAGATGGTCGCGGAGAAGCAATTCCGGGAAGATTTGTTTTTCCGGATCAAGGGCGTCACCCTGACCCTTCCGCCGCTGCGGGAGCGCCGCGATGATATTCCACTGCTGATTCACTATTTCTTGAAGGAATTCGCGGACAAATATCAGAAGGAACTCGACGGGATCGCCCCGGCGGCGCAGCAGATGCTGATGTCGTTCAGTTGGCCCGGCAATGTGCGACAACTTCGGACCGCGATTGAGAATATGGTGGTTCTCTCTTCGGGGAAAATCCTCGGGCCGGAAACGCTGCCGGCCGAGATTCAGCCCGCCGGCGCGGCCGCCGAACACCTGGCCGGGATGGACAACCTTGTTGGCATCAGCATTGAACAGGCGGAAAAAGAGCTGATCCGAAATACCTTGAAAATGGTCGATGGCAACCGCGAGCAGGCTGCTAAGATACTCCGCATCGGCGAACGGACGTTGTATCGCAAGATCCGGGAATACGGGTTGTGATGTCACAGAGCTCCAATGATTTCCGAATCGGCCATGGCTACGACATCCATCGGTTGCAGTCAAAAGGGAAGCTGCTTCTCGCTGGCGTCGAAGTGGCCGACGGAATTTCGCCGCTAGCGCACTCGGATGGAGATGTTGTGTTGCATGCCGTCGTGGATGCGCTGNNTGGGAGCGGCGGGGTTGGGCGACATCGGCGAGATGTTTCCCAATACCGATGCCCGCTGGAAAGACGCGGCGAGCCGGGTGTTTGTCGAAGGAGCGATGCAGCAGATCTCGCGTCAGGGATTTGCGCCCGTGAATGTGGACGTGACGATCCTCGCCGAGCGCCCGCGGCTCAAGGCATTTAAGCCGAAAATGGTGCAATCGCTTACCGAAATGGTTCGCTGTGCCGTGAACATCAAGGCGGGCACGAACGAAGAATGCGATGCGATCGGCNNACGAGGCGATCGCCGCGCACGCGGTGGTATTGCTGACGCGCAAGAGTGAGGAGACAATAGATCGGACAAAGCCATGAGTTTACGCGTTTACGATACTCTCACCCGTGAAAAGCAGTTGTTCGTGACGATTAATCCCGGCAAGGTCGGGATGTACCTCTGCGGGCCGACGGTTTACAAGCCGTCGCATATCGGCCACATGGTCGGCCCCGTGATCTTCGATGCGGTCAAGCGCTATCTCACCTATCTCGGCTATCAAGTCANNCTTCGATGCGATCAAGCGATACCTCAAGTTCAAGGGATACGACGTCAATTGGATCGTCAACATCACCGATGTGGACGACAAGCTGATCGAGGCGGCGGCGAAGCAGAAAACAACCGTCCAGGAATTGGCTTCCAAATACACGGCGGAATATTTGGATTGCCTGCATCGGTTTGGCATCGATTCGATCGATCGGTTTCCGAAGGCTTCGGAGCATATGCCGGACATCATCGAGATGTGCCAGAAACTCGTCGCCGGCGGATTCGCTTATGCGGCGGGTGGGAACGTCTGGTTTGATGTCGCCAAGGATCATGATTACGGCAAGCTTTCCAACCGGAAAGTGGATGAGCAGGCTGCCGGCACGCGATCGCTTGAGGGGCAGGGCAAGCGCAACCCGGCTGATTTCGCGGTCTGGAAAAGCGCCAAGCCGGGCGAGCCGGAATGGGATTCTCCCTGGGGCAACGGGCGGCCAGGCTGGCATATCGAATGTTCGGCGATGAGCATCAAATATCTCGGCGAAACGTTCGACATCCATGGCGGCGGGATGGATTTGATGTTTCCCCATCACGAAAACGAACTGGCGCAATCGGAATCGGCCACCGGAAAACAATTTGCAAAATACTGGCTCCACAACGGCCTCACCCGCATCAAGACCAAGCTGGCGAGCGGCGAATGGGCGGATGAAAAAATGAGTGGCAGCCTGGGGAACGTCATCTCCGCGCGGGAACTGCTCGACACATGGGGCGCCGAGTTGCTCCGATATATGTTGCTGTCAACGCATTATCGCCGTCCTATCGAATTCACCGATGAGGTGCTGAACAATTCCCGCAAGGGTCTGGCGGTGTTTGAGCGTCTGACCGAACGCGTTGAACGCCTGACCGGCAAGGCGCTGGCGGATAGTTCACCGGACATGGATCAGACCGCCGCACGGTTGCTGGAATCGGAAGTGGGCGGATTTGTGAAGCAGATTGTCGGCGACAAAATGCGGTTCCTGGAGATGATGGACGATGATTTCAACACGGCCGGCGCGATCGCGGTGTTGCATGAGATTGCCGGTTCGGTGAACAGCCTTTTGGAAAAGACCCGGGCCGAGACGAGCCGCCACGAGGACGTGATACAAGCTGCTGCTGCCGCATCGCAGACGTTGCGGCGGCTAGGCCAGATTCTTGGGCTGTTCCGGCCGGACCTTCCTGGGTTGCGCGCGAAGGAGCCGGGGACGGTGGATCAGTTGATGAACTTGATCATCCAGGTTCGCAATGATGCGCGGAAGACTAAGCAATTCGCGTTGTCCGATGCGGTGCGGGATGGACTCAAGAAGATTGGCATTGCGCTGGAAGACCGCCCGGATGGGACGGCTTGGCGACGAGAATAGGGGCGCTCGGTTTTTACGGCGCTGTTTCGGTGGCCCGCGCTGGATCGGATGGAATTGTTGTCCCCTGCGATCGGCCAGTGACAAATGACAAATGCGCAAGTCTATGCCTGAGTCGGTGCCGCTTGATCCTCGCACGCTGATGAATGCTTATGCCAAGGGCCTGTTTCCGATGGCGAATCGGAGCGGGGTGATTCAATGGTTCACGGCGGACCCGCGCGGCGTGATTCCGCTGGAGTCGTTTCATTTGCCGGGGACATTGCGGGCATTGATTCGAAAATCTCCAGCTGAGGGGGGATTTGAAATGCGGATCAATCATGATTTTGAGTCGGCGATGCGAGCTTGCCGGGAGAAGCGGACCGGGGGCACATGGATCAACGAGCAGCTTATCGAAGCGTATATTCGTCTTCATAAGATCGGGATGGCTCATAGCGTCGAAGCCTGGAAAGAGGGGAAGCTCGTTGGCGGCCTTTACGGAGTGAGCCTGGGGGCGGCGTTTTTTGGGGAAAGCATGTTTCATCGCGCGCGTGATGCCAGCAAGGTGGCGCTGGTGCATTTGGTGAATCGTTTGCGGGAGCGCGGGTTTGTATTACTGGATACCCAGGCAACGACTCCTCATTTGCGGCAATTTGGGTGCATTGATATTCCAGCGGCGGACTATCTGCGGCAGTTAAAATCGGCAATTAAGAAAGATTGCGAGTTTGATTAGTCGGCGTGTTTCTATAATCACACATTTCTTAACACCTCACGTTAAACTGTTTTTTCCCTGGTTCCCTACGCAAATGGGCAGATTTGCGCGAGGGGCGCTACGAGGAAATAAAGTTCTGCCCTCTATGCAAGGGTTCGTGGGGTGAACGTTTTGGCGTGTTTTGGGAAAAACCGAAGTTTTTTTTTAATTAATTTTCCGGCTCGATGGTGACGCTCAGACCTTTTGACTGGAATTGGTCCTTGTACAACTCGGCCAGTTCCTGGTGCGTGGTCAGCAGGAGAGCGACGCCATTCTTGTGGGCTTCGAGCATTCGATTTTTGGCGTCATGCTGGGTCAGTGGGGTGAGCTCAACGATCGTCATTACCACGAACACCATATCGTTGTTGTCATCGTTGTGAAGCAGGACCTTCCACATCGGAAGGGTTGTGGGCGGTTTTTTGGCTGTGGACGGTTTGTGCTTTGCTTTCGCCTTGGGCTTGGCGACGGCCGTGCCGGTGGAATTGGGCGCAGCGGAGGGCGCCTCCGGTGAGTTTTTTTCCTGTTCGGCCATAACAAAAGCCTCCTGAGCGACATTACGGACCGCGATTCAAGCTCCAACACTTACCATTTTATCATATGTTGAGCCTCGCGGGTTTGTGAATGCCGCAAAAAAGTAAGATTGCGGCTGTGCGACCAAACAGTGAGAATCTCGGCAATAATTGCGAGTAAAAAGGGCCGTCCTTATGGGACCGGCAACAAAAGAAATGCGGATTATTGCCGGGGCGATGAGCGGAACGAGCGCGGATGGGGTGGATGTGGCGTTGGTTCGCATCGGCGGGCGTGGATTGGAGATGTCCGCTGCGCTAATCAAATGGCATTGCCGGGCATTNNTCCCGGGAGCCTTCGCGATACGATCGTGAATATTAGAAGCGGTCGGGCGATTCCGATTTCGGTGTTGGCGGAGGTGGGGAGAGAGATTTCGCTTTGCTATGCGGCCGCGGTGAATGAGACACTGGTCGCGGGTGGGTTGGGGGCGGGGGATTTGACGGCCGTGGCGGCGCATGGGCAGACGCTGTTTCATGATCCGCCAACGACGATTCAATGGCTTGATCCGGCGCTGGTGGCGGCGGAGGTGGGGTGCGCGGTGGTGAGCGATTTTCGGCGCGCGGATTGTGCGGCGGGCGGACAGGGGGCGCCGCTGGTTCCGCTGGCGGATTATTTGCTGTTTCGCGATCCGCGGAAAAATCGGGTTTTGCTGAATATCGGCGGGATTGCGAATTTGACGTATCTGCGGGCGGGGGAGGGGATCGACAAGCTGATTGCGTTTGATACCGGGCCGGGGAATTGCGTGAGCGATCATCTTATGCGCGAGTCCGATCCAAGTGGGATCGGATGGGACGAAAATGGGCGTCTCGCGGCGGCTGGGAAACCGGTGCAGACGATTTCAGCAGCGGTGCTTTCTTCGAATTATTTTGGGAAGCAGCCGCCTAAATCCACTGATGGTCCGGCGATGATTCGATTATTTGAGGATGCGCAGCGGGGAATTGGCCGGCATTTGCTGGAGGATCTGCTGCACACCGCTTGTTTGATTACCGCGGATTCTATTTTGGATTCGATGCGGAAATTTCTGCGGCCGTTTCCGGACGAGATTTTTGTCAGTGGCGGAGGGACGGCGAATAAGACGCTGATGGGAATGCTCGGGCGAGATGTTCTGGTGAAAACTATCGATGAATTGGGTATTCCTTCGGCGGCGAAGGAGGCGATGGCTTTTGCGCTACTGGGTGCGGCGACGCTGGATGGTGTTCCGGGAAATGTGCCGGCTGCGACCGGGGCGCGGCGGAGAGTTGTGCTGGGAGCGGTTACGCCGAGGCCGTGAATGAGAAAACGTCAGCAGAAAATATCGGATCGGTCGCGGCTGCTGACGGAGCAGCGGCTGGTGGAATCGATGCGGCTGGATCAGTTGTCGGTAGAGGATGCGCTGGCGGTGATGCATTCGCAAGATGCTATTGCGGTGAAGGCGGTGGCCTCGCAGCGGACGCAAATTGCGCGGGCTGTGAAATGGGTAGCGGCGGCTCTGAAGGCGGGGGGACGGTTGATCTATGTTGGGGCGGGGACGAGTGGCCGGCTGGGGGTGCTGGATGCTTCGGAGTGTCCGCCGACGTTTGGGATTGATCCGCTACGTGTGCAGGGGGTTATTGCTGGTGGGGATGGGGCGATGTTTCGGTCGAAAGAAGGGGCGGAAGACCAGAGTGAAGATGGGGCTGCGGAAATGGATGCGCGGAAGGTGGGAAGCGGGGATGTGGTGATGGGGATTGCGGCGGGGGGGACTACGCCGTTTGTTCGCGGGGCGCTGGAACGGGCCAGGAAACGGAAGGCACGGACGATTTTTCTTTGTTGTGTGAAGAAGACACCTGCTGAGGCTCAGGCGGATTTGGTTATTCGGCCGCTGACCGGGCCGGAAGTTTTGACTGGATCGACTCGGCTTAAGGCGGGGACCGCGACGAAGCTGGTGCTGAACCAGATCACGACGTTGGCGATGGTGCGGATGGGGAAGGTCTATGAAAATTTGATGGTCGATTTAAAGGCGACGAATTCGAAGCTTCAGGATCGGGCGGCAAGAGTCGTGGCGGCGCTGACGGGGTTGGGGCGCGATGAGGCGATTGCTTTGCTGGAAAGAAATGGGGGCGACGTGAAGACGGTGATTGTGATGCAAAAGCGCGGCTTGAACGCGTCAAAGGCGAGGAAAATTCTTTCTATTTACGGCGGGGATCTACGCGCAGCCATTGAGGCATGAGTTACAAGATTTCGGCAAGCGGGTCTTCCAATGGGACGAAGGGTTGGAATTCGTCGAAGGGGACGGGTGGCATTTTTTGCAGATTGGGGAAGGTCAGGTCGGTGAGGGTGCGGTAATCGGCCGGCATTGATTTATCCCATTTGTCGCGGAAGACATCGTAGCAGGCGGAGACTTTTTGCTTCCGCTCGGCCGTGATGGTTTCGGAATCGATATGCCGGGTGGCGGCTTCGTCTTTGTATGAGCCGGCCCCTTCGTGGTGGAGCCACGCGCCTTTGGCGCAGACCATTTTGAAGCCGGCCCGCATCGCGCGCAGGCCGAAGTCGATGTCCGAGAAGTAGCCGAACGGAAATCGCGTGTCGAACGAGCCGATTTTCTGGAAGACGGATCGTTTGATCATCATGGCGTCGCCGGTGAGGAGATGATCTTCGGTGTGGGCCAAGCCGTGATAGCGGGCGATGTAGGCGGAAAAACTTGCCAGGTCATGCAGGCTGCGCGTGGGTAGAGGCGGGGCGATTTGGTATTGCGGGAAGCAATCGACGTATTGCGAGGTTCCGCGGATGATGCCAAAACTTTCGTCCATGCCGGCGATCTGGGTGAGCGAGCGCACATAGTCTGGCGTGATGGCCATGTCATAGCTGAGGAACAGGACGACACTGCCTTTGGCGCGGGCGAAGCCGTGGGCGCAGCTCCAGGCGTAATAGCGGCGCTGTTTGAATCGAACGATCGTCACCGGCGTGGCAATCTGTTTTCGGAACTGCTGGAACATTTCGGAAATGTGATGCTCGGGATCTGAGTTGTCGTCGATGAGGATGTATTCGACTTCAAATTCCTTGCCCAACTGCTGGAATGTGAAGTCGAGGCTGGCCAGGCAGTTGGCCGTCCAGACCCGTCCGTTGCGAGCTGGAACGATGATGGAAATCATGATGGGTTTTGTGGGTCAGCGCTGGTCGATCGGTGTGACCTTGAGTCCGAGCGGGCCGCGGTAATCATCCTGCGGACGGATGATTCGGTTGTTGCGGTGCTGTTCCATGATATGGGCGGTCCATCCGGCGATGCGCGCGATGGCGAAGATTGGCGTGTAGAGATCGATCGGGATTCCCATCGTGTAGTAAGCGCTCGCGCTGAAGAAATCGACGTTGGGGTCTTTATTCTTGGAATCCTTGACGATGGGGATGAGACGCTCGGACATATCGAGCCACTTGGTGTTTCCGGCGGCCTCGCCGAGTTGTTTGCTCATTTTGCGGAGGAAGGCGGCTCGGGGGTCGAGGGTTTTGTATACGCGATGGCCGAAGCCGGGGACTTTTTCGCCGACGGCGAGCATGGCGGTGACGCGTTTGACGAGTGTGTCGGCGTCGTCGCATTCGAGCAGAAGTTCCATGACTTCCTGATTGGCTCCGCCATGGAGCGGGCCCTTGAGGGCGGCGACGGCGGCGGTGACGCCGGCGTGCATATCGGCAAGCGTTGCCGCGGTTACGCGAGCGGCGAAGGTGCTGGCGTTGAAGCCATGCTCGGCATGAAGGACCAGGGCGGCATCAAGGACACGGGTCAGTGTTTCGTGCGGCTTGGCGCCGTTGAGCATGTAGAGGAAATTTCCGGCGAGGGAGAGACTGGGATCGGGATCGAGCATCCGCTGGCCGTTTCGCATCCGGTGGAAAGCTGCGACGATTGTTGGGAACTGGGCGGTTAATCGGATCGCCTTGCGAAGATTGGCGGCGGGCTCGTTGCTTTGCAGGTCTGGGTCGATGCTGCTGAGCGAACTGGCGGCCGTACGCAGTGCGTCCATTGGTTCGGTCTTGGCGGGGAGGGCCTTCAAGACCGCAAGCGTGTGGGCGGGGATTGCCGCGGCTCCGGATAATTGGGATTTGAGCTGCGTCAGCTCGGACCGTTTGGGTAGTTTCCCTTCCCAGAGTAGAAAGGCGGTCTCTTCGAAGGAGGCGTTTTCGACGAGGTCGGCGATTTCGTAGCCGCGATAGACGAGCTTGCCGGCGACGCCGTCGATGAAGCAGATTTCACTTGGGGCCGCGACGACTCCTTCAAGACCGGCGGTATTTTTTACTGGAGAGGAAACAGCCTGACTCATGGGACTCCGATCACAAAACGGGATGGCCAAATCGGACTATAGTGGTAGCATAAATCCGAGTCAATTCAATTGTAAGTCTTAGTAAAATTGGGGGAAAAGCATGGGTAATCGCATGTTCTGAAGCGAAGGGATGAACTGGAAGAAAGGGCGGAGGAAGATGAGTATTGGTTACGGCATTCCTGATGATTGGAGTCGCTTGCTTGAATATAACGTTCGCTGCCGCCGACGGAGGTGCTGGCAGGCCTGAAAAAGTTCCGGCAGGCCCTTTGCCGGCAAAGAGAGGGGATTGCTGCCTGCGGCGACGGTTGCCAAGGACTTACGGCGGCCTCGTCGATGCGGTGGACTTGACGGGGATTGGAATAGTCCGGAATCTGATGGCCATGGAAGAGACGCTATTCAGCAAAATCATCGCCAGGAAAATCCCTGCCAAGCTCGCTTACGAGGATGAGCGGTATATCGCGATTCATGACATCAGCCCGCAGGCGCCGGTGCATTTACTTGTGATTACGAAGAAGGTGATTGCTACGTTGAATGATCTTGGGGCAGCGGATGCTGAACTTGTCGGGGGGATGTTTCTGGTGGCGGCAAAGCTGATGAAACAAATGGGGCATTCTGACTACCGGACGGTGTTCAATTGCGGCCCGGGTGCGCAGCAAACGGTGCTGCATCTCCATCTGCACGTTTTGTCGGGACGTCCATTCACATGGCCGCCAGGGTAGTTTTTTTATTTTGTAACCGCGGCTTGCAGGGCCTTACGCACTTCGGCGAGAAGTTGTTCTACTTTGAATGGCTTGAAGAGGACGGCGGCTAGGCCTTCGTGGCTGGCGCGCACGATGCTGTGATTGGGGTCGTATCCGAAGGCCGTCATTAATATCACCGGCGTCGCGGAATTGTGTTTGTGGGCGGCGGCGAAAACATCGTAGCCCGTTTTGTCCGGCATCTTGATGTCGCTGACGACCAGGTCGAAATGATCTTGTTCAATCAGGGTGATGGCTTCGCTGCCGGAGGCGGCGACTGTGATGGTTGCGCCATATTTGCGCAAAATGTCGCTGATGGTATTGCGAATATTCGGCTCGTCATCAGCGACGAGAATTCGCGTGTTGCCGATGATCGGATCTTCGGCGCCTTTGACGTCGCCGGCTCCCAAGATGGTATGGGGGCCTTCGGCCGCCTGGCGCAGACTTTTGCGGATCGTGTTGACGTTGTCCATGATTGCCTGAAGGCGGAGGCGCAGATCGTCCTGGCCGATGTAATCGTCCATCAGGGCATTGGCATCGGAGGCGATGTCATTGAGCGGGCCGGCGACCTCGCCGCAAACGTCGTCTGCGACCTTGTGGCTGGTGCTGACGCGCTCGACGACCATCAGATCCAGGATATTGAGGGCGATAGCGACATACCGGCCGAAGATTTCGGCGAACTGGCGGTCATCTTCGTTGAAGGCTGCACGTTGTTTGCTCTCGATGTTGAAGATGCCGATGACTTTGTCGTGTAGACGTAGAGGTACGGTCAGGGTGCTCTTGGCGCTCTCAAGACCGATGACGTATCGGGGATCGCGATCCACATCCGGGCAGATATAGCTTCGGCCGGTTGCGGCGACGTAGCCGCTGATGCCGTTGCTTTCGTTTTCCGCAAAGAGATCGACGGAAAGGGCCTCGGAAGGGAGGCCGGCACTGATGACCAGTTCGAGCTTGTTGGATTTTCGATCCAGAAGGCGGATCGCGAAGTGATCGAAGTGCATCAGGTCGCGGGTGAAACTGATGATTTTTTCTTCGAGGAGCCGCAATCTCTGACCGACGTTTAGTTTGCTGAGGGCTTCGCCTTCAAGGCGGACGAGTTCGCGGCCGGCCTTGTCGATGGCATCGATCTTCTGCTGGAGCCGGCGGGTGCCGGTTGCGTCCCACACGACCGCCACGACCTGCACCACCTGTCCGCGCGGATTGATGACCGGGCTGGCGATCAGTTCCATGAATTGCTGGTCTTCGATGTTCAGTGCGTAACGTTTGGATCGGCTGGATGGGGGGACGCCTGCGGTTTGCGGGCTAACTTGCTTGCTGAAGATGTCGAAGGCTTCCTGACAAGTGCGGCGAATTTTTTCATGCACCCTGGCGGGCCACGCCTGCATTTTTTTGTTCATCCAGTTGGATCGCCCATCGCCGTCCACGATGCAGACGCCCTCACCGATGGTATTCAGGATTAAATTTGCCTGCTGGCTGATGAGGGCTCGTTCGAGGGGGAGGAAATCGGCTGCTTCAGAAAAAATAGCCGTGAAATGTTCGGTTTTGATGAGTTCTATGGCTTTGTCGATGGTGTCGATCTCTTGGACATCACAACAGGACTTGAGACGCTCAATGGCGGCGGAGTTTACCGTCGTAGGCGAAGCCAAGACCAGTACTCGGTTCTTTGGTGCTTCCAAACCTTTTTCCAAGCTGTGCGGTGGCACCCTAATTGTAGTTTGTGAAACATTTCCCGGTCAACCGCATGTAAGGGGTAATCCGCAGGTTTTTATGGCGAATCGGGGCCTATAAATGTCGATGAAAGCTTACATTGCGGCTTGCCTCGGTGCCGGGCGTTTATACACTAGACTTATAAGGGGCTTAGAAGGCTGTTCCGGGTCTGATTGACGAATAAACTTGGACCCGGCGTGATATCCGGAGGTTTGCATGTGTGGAATCGTTGCATACGTCGGCAGAAAAGTTTGCCAGCCTTTACTCATCGAGGGCCTGAAACGGTTGGAATATCGCGGCTACGATTCGGCCGGCATCGCTGTCATTGATAATCAGAATAAACTGCATATTCGTCGCGCCGTCGGCCGAATCAGCGTTCTGGAAAACGCCTTGAGCCACGGCGAGGCCCTTCCCAAGGCTCATATCGGCATGGCCCACACCCGCTGGGCGACGCATGGCGCCCCGACGGAAGCCAATGCCCATCCGCATTCCGATAACGGCGGGATGATCGCGCTGGTTCATAATGGCGTGATCGAAAACTATGTCGCGCTCAAGCAGTTTCTCAGCGAAAAGGGCCATACCTTTTCCAGTCAGACTGATACGGAAGTGCTGGCGGTTTTGATCGGTGATTTCTACGCCGAGTTGAAAGCCAAGAATCATGTTCCGCATGGCGTGTCGCTGCTTCAGCGGGCCGTGCAGGCGGCGCTGCATCAGGTTGACGGCACCTACGGCATCGCGGTCATCTGCCAGGAAGAGCCGGAGACGCTTGTCGTCGCGCGGCGGGGCAGCCCGCTCATCATTGGCGTTGGCCAGCATGAATACATCGTCGCGTCCGACGCCAGCGCGATTGTCGAACACACCGCCAGCGTGATTTATCTCAATGACAATGAAATGGCTGTCCTTCATCCGGACAGCTTTCGCACATCGACCATCGACGACACGGAAATCAGCCCTGTCATCAGCCAGCTCGAAAACAAGCTCGAAGCGTACGGCCTCGGTGATTACGAGCATTACATGCTCAAGGAAATTTTTGAGCAGCCGGTATCGATTGCAAATTGCCTTCGCGGACGCGCTGATGCGAAGGAAGGGCGCATCGTCTTGGGCGGTCTGACCGAGCATTCCCGCGAACTGATGCGGGCCAGGCGAATTATCCTCACCGCGCAGGGAACGGCGTGGCACGCGGGATTGCTTGGCGATTATCTCCTGGAAGATCTCGCCAAGGTTGTCACCGAATGCACCTATGCATCTGAGTTTCGCTATCGCAATCCGATTGTGGAAGAGGGCACCGTCCTGATCGCCATCAGCCAGTCGGGCGAAACGGCCGACACCCTGGCAGCGCTTCGTGAAGGCAAAGAAAAAGGGGCGCTGTGCCTGGGAATCGTCAACGTCGTCGGCAGCACGATCGCCCGCGAAACCGGCGGCGGGATTTATCTCCACGCCGGGCCGGAAATCGGCGTCGCCAGCACCAAGGCGTTTACCTGCCAATGTGTTGTGCTGACGATGCTTTCGCTGTTTCTGGGCCGTCGGCGATATATGGGGCAGTCGCAATGCCAGGAGATCATCGCGGGCCTCTGCGCCATTCCCGATCAGATGCAGGCGGTGCTGGCCCAGAGCGAACAAATCAAGGAGATCGCCGGCAAATTCTGTGATCGCGAAAATTGGCTCTTCCTTGGCCGTGGCTATCACTATCCCGTCGCTCTCGAGGGAGCGCTGAAGTTGAAGGAAATCAGCTACATTCATGCCGAAGGAATGCCGGCCGCTGAAATGAAGCATGGCCCGATTGCGTTGATTACTCCCGAAATGCCGGTGGTATTCGTTGCCACGCGCGGCTCGCAATACGAAAAGGTCATCAGCAATATCGAAGAAGTCCGTGCCCGCGGCGGAAAAGTGATCGCGGTCGCCACCGAGGGCGATACACAGATGCGGCGATATAGCGATCACGTTATCTATGTTCCGCATGTGATGGAATGTTTGCAGCCGCTGCTCACCGTGGTTCCGCTGCAATTGCTAGCGTATCACGCGGCCGTTGCCCGCGGGTGCAACGTCGATAAGCCCAGAAATCTGGCCAAGAGCGTCACTGTCGAGTGATGCCCGAGAGTGCTGGGAAACCGGTGATGCCCTCGACACATCTTTACCAAATTTTTTATTCCGATCAGACGCGGGCGCAGCTCGATCCCGGTTTTATTCCGCTTGACAATTCCGCAAACGCCCGGCCCGATTGGCGGGAATACTGGCCGATCCGGAATTTTCTACTTAATAACACGCTGATCGATGACGATTTTTATGGATTTTTCTCGCCTAAATTCAAAGATAAAACGCTCCTTTCGGCCGCGCAGGTGAAAGCCTTCATTCTGGAGCCGGGAGAGGGGCCGGATGTCGTTATCTTTTCACCAATGTGGGATATGTCCGGGCTTTTTCAGAATGTCTTTGAACAGGCCGATATCTGTGATCCGGGAATAGGCCACGCGCTGGGTCTTTTTTTTCGACTAATCAAGCCTAATTTTTCCGTCGACCGCTGGGTCACCGATAGTCGCAATACCATCTTTTGCAATTATTTCGCGGCCAAGCCGTCCTTCTGGCGCCCATGGTTCAAGATTGCCGAGCAATTATTTGATGTGTCCGAAAGCGGGGAGGGGGAAGTTGCCGAGCAATTGAATGCCCTTTCAAATTACGGCGGCGATGTGCGTCGAAAGGTGTTCGTCATGGAGCGGATTGCGACGTTCCTTTTGGCTACCGAAAACCGCTGGAAAGCCAAAGCGAGCAACCCCTTCCGATTTAACGCGTCGCCTTCCGCGGCCGCAAAGTTCCATCTCGAGGCGGTATTGAGCGACGCGCTTAAGGTGGCATATGGCGTCCATCCCTTGCCGGAATATCGGGATGCTTTTGCATTCGTGCGCCAGAAGATTAAGGCAATACTGGACGAGGAAATAAAAGCCGTTCGCAGCAAGGGCTACTGAAGGTCTTTCCGTAGATCTCGCCGAATTTGCAATAGTTCTCCGCGGTCGGCTATTCTTTCGCCGTGGGTATGGAACAGCGTTCGCATCCGACCCTCGGCCTGACCGCATTTTTCCAAGCCAGACCCGCCGTCATTTTTGGCCTTTTGCTTGCAATCGGAATCGGATTTTCGGGGCTGTTTCCGTGTAAAGCGTGGATGTGGCTCCTTTGCGCGGCAACGTTTTTGGTTTTGGCCAATTTGGTGCGATGGTCTTTTGTTGGCGTGGGGCTGTTGGGGTGTGCCGTATTTTGGGTTGGTCTTTCCGCGGCGCAAATCGAACAATTCCAGTTTCCTTCCGAGACGATTTCCAATTACACGACCGACGGCGATGAATTCGCGCAGCTTGAGCTTGCGATGGATCAGCCGCCGCGGCTGGTGTCGCCGTCGCCGAGAGATTTGCGCGCTCTTCCTCCCAAGCAGACCGCCATTGCGACGGTTCGCGCGATTGATACGAAAGATGGCTGGGAAAACGCCAGCGGCAGGATATTCTTGACGATAGAGCAACCCAATCCGCGACTTGGGGCCGGGCAGACTATTCGCGTTACTGGTTTGCTTCAGCGCCCGCAACGACCGATGAATCCGGCTGAGTTCGATTTTTCGGCATGGTGCCGCGATCAGCGGATCCTGGCGACGTTCAAGGTGAGCCATGCCGACGGCGTGCAGATTCTGGAGGAAAATGGACTGAGCCCGTTGGCGTGGCTTCGGGAAAAATCACGGCATCTGCTGGCGATGGGATTTGATGCCAACGGGGGATTCGATCACTCATTGCTTCGCGCGTTTGTCTTTGGGGATTCTGATCCGCAGCTTCGTGATCTGGAACAGAAATTTGTCCAGACCGGGACGATACACGATCTAAGCATCAGCGGGTTGCATGTGGCGATTATCGGCGCGATAGCCCTGCTGATTTGCCGGCTCCTTCGGCGTTCGCCGCGATGGTCGGCGGCGATTGCGTTGGCGGTTGTGTTGCTATATGGAAGTGTCGCGTTGCCCTCCTGGCCGGGATGGCGATCGATCATCCTGTGCGCGGCGGCGACCGTTGGAATCCTTAGTCGGCGCTCATTGGATGCGCTGCAGATGTTTGCCGTCGCCGTGGGGGCTGTGCTGTTTATTCATCCGGCGGATTTATTCAACGGCGGATTTCAGGTGAGTTTCGCGGCTGTGCTGGGGATGATTTTGTTCAGCCGAGCGGCGGAGCATTATTTTTGGAACTGGTGGCGCGGGGAGGATCGGCCAACACTGGTTTCTCATCGCGGCGCGGCGATGGTGATCTTAATCGCGGCTTGGCGATTTTTTGTTGCGACGGCGCTGGCTGCCTGCGTCGCGTGGGGCATGTCTATGCCGCTGATTGCTTATCACTTTGGGCAGCTCAATGCGTGGGCCATTCCGGCTGGTGTGGCGCTGTTGCCGCTGACGGTTGTGGCGCTTGTTGCAGGCGTTGGGAAGATTCTGCTGACGCTCGCGTGGCCGAGCGCGGCCCATGCGTGGGCGGCCTTTGGGGTCATGCCGATTGTCTGGATGCGGTACGCGATTGATGGATTGGATCGGCTGCCTGGGGCGACCATCGCGGTTCCGCCGCCTTCGATTGGGGTGCTCGTTGCGTATTACGCGATGATCGCGCTGATCTTCGTTCCGATTCGCAGGAGACTTTGGCGATGGGTGCTGCGTCTTGGGTCGGGCGTTGGTTGTGCGATTCTTCTGCTGGCTCCGACCGTTGCCGGGGATGTTTCGCCGCCATCCAACGTTGCGACGGAGCCGCTGCATATTACGCTGGTTTCGCTGGGCGCGGGGCAGTGCGCCATCGTTCGTCCGACGCATTCGCACGCGGTCTTGATTGATGTTGGATCATCGACGATTTCGGATTTGGCGGGGTCGGTTCTTTTGCCGGCTCTCCGCGCGGAGGATTGCCGCTTCGTCGATAAAATTCTGCTGAGTCATGGGGATTTTGATCACATCAGTGCCGCAGCCGACATTTTCGGAAAATTCAATGAGCCGCCGATTTACATGAGTCCGCATTTTACGCGGCACGCAGTCGGAAATATTCCGGCGGAGTCATTGCTGAAGACTTTGGAAGATGCGGGCCGGCCGCCGACGCTGATTCATCAGGGGGATCATCTTGATCTGGGGAATGGGGCGGCGATTGATGTGCTTTGGCCGCCGGTGCATTGCGATATGAATTCCAACGATTGCGGGTTGGTGCTGAAGCTTACGTTTTGCGGGAAATCGGTGCTGTTTCCGGCGGATATCCAGGTGGCTCCGGAGCGCGAATTGCTCAGGCATCCCGAGTTGCTGCGCTGCGATGTGCTGGTTGCTCCGCATCATGGGAGCGCGGAGAGTACGACCGGGGAATTTCTGCGGACCGTGCATCCGCAATTTATTCTCGCGTCCAATTATTCGAAGCTGACGCACAAGCAGAAGGTGTTCGATGTATTGGCGGAAGACTATCCGCTCTATCGGACGAGCCGGTGCGGGGCGATTGATGTGACGATTGAGCCTTCCGGGAAGATTGAGGTTGAGACATATCTGAGCGTGGCCCCGCAGGAGCGAGCGACGCTGACGGCTCAATCAAGATAGCAGGGCCATGACATTTTGGGCATGAAGCTGCGCTATAACTGCGGTTACCGCGTCACTGTTTTGTGATAGCGGAGCATGCGAGCGAGCTGAAATAATCGGGGGATCCCCATCACGATGACCGACGACCGCGCGAAGATGAAGTGTTTGGCCGTCGATTGTGGCCCAGGCTGCGATGGGCGAATGGCAGTCACCATGCAGCGCGGCGACGATTGCTCGCTCGGCTTCGATAGCCATGCGCGATGGTGGGTCGTCGAGTTTGGCGAGGATTGCCCGCGTTGTCTGATCGCTTCGGCGGCATTGCAGGGCGAGCGCTCCCTGGCCCGGGGCGGGGAGAATCTCGTCCGGCGATAGCGGGTGCATAAGCGATGGATCGAACAATTCGGCTCGCGTGATGCCGGCCATGGCCAAGATCATGGCGTCGAATTCTCCGGCTCGGAGTTTTTTGATCCGGGTGTCGATATTTCCTCGAACGTCCTTGATGGCGAGATCGTTTCGGTGGGCCAGAAGCTGGCAGCGGCGACGCAGGCTTCCGGTTGCCACGATTGCTTTCGGCGGCAATTGTTCGATCGTTGCCGCATTGCGAGAGATCAGGACGTCGCGCGCATCAATTCGCGCGGGAATGGCCGCGATGATTAGATTCGATTGATCCACCAGGGGCATCGTCACGGGCAGATCCTTGCAACTGTGGACGGCAAAATCGATTTGTTCCGCCAAGAGCGCCTGTTCGAGTTCTTTGACGAAAAGGCCTTTGCCGCCTGCGTCGTGGAGCGGACGATCGGTGATCTGGTCGCCGGTGGTTTTAATGATGATCGTTTGAATCTGGATGCCGGGATGCGACTGCTGGATTTCGGACGCGACGATTTTGCTTTGGCTGAGGGCCAGCAAACTTCCGCGCGTTCCGAGACGGATGACGGGCATGTGGGTATCTTAGCGTTATGGGCGAAAGAGTCTTCGTCACCGGGGCAAGCGGGTTTGTGGGATCGGCTGTTGTCCGGGAACTTGTTGGCCGGTCTTTTGCCGTCAGTGCGCTGGTGAGGGGAAAGAAGCTGCCGGAGATTGCCGGCGATATTCGAGAAATTCGGGGAGATTTATCTGATGCGGCGGTTTTGGATGAGGGATTGCATGACTGTGCCGCGGTTATTCATCTCGTTGGCATCATTATGGAGAATCCCGGCAAGGGAGTCACGTTTCAGAGCGTGCATATCGAGGGAACCCGGGGCATTCTGGATGCGGCGCGGNNCATGGCGCTGCCGGCAAGGGACACGGAACTGGTGCAGATTGTGGATGCGGCGCTCGATGATGCGGCGCGGCGAGCCGGCGTCAGGCGATACATTCACATGTCGGCCCTTGGAACTCGGGCCGGCGCGTTCAGCGAATATCACAAAACCAAATGGCAGGCCGAGGAACTTGTTCGCGAGAGCGGCTTGGACGTGACAATTATTCGTCCGTCGATGATTCACGGGCCGGACGGGGCGTTCATGAAGATGGAAGCGAAATGGGCGAGGAAGCAGTCGCCGCCGTTTTTGTTTATGCCCTATTTTGGGGCGGGCTTGCTTGGGTTGGGGGGGGCGGGGCTTATTCAGCCGGTTTATGTGAAAGATGTGGCCCGCGCGTTTGTGGATGCGATTGCAAATCCGAAGATGGCCGGAAAAACCTGCGAAATTGGCGGCTCCGAGCAATTGACCTGGCCGGAGATGCATAAGGCGATTGCGCGGGCGCTTGTGGGAAAGAATCGGGCGACGATGGCGATTCCTGTCTGGTATGCGAAGTTGATTGCCGCGATTTTTCCCCAGGCGGCTCTGCCGTTTAATCGGGATCAGGTGATTATGAGCCAGGAGGATAACACGTGCGATCTGACCGAATTCACCGCGGATTTCGGTTGGGAGCCAGTGGGGTTTGAATCTGCCCTTGGCGAATATGCTTATTCGCTTTGAAGAACTACTTCGGAAGTTTTTGGAGAAATTCGATGGCCGAGCGGATATCTGCGATTGGCTCCTCGCCTGCTTCGCGCTCAATGGCCAGTGGCCCGGTGTAGTTGATTTTATTAAAGGCCGGAAGGAGTTCCTCGAAGATTACTTCGCCTGTGCCGATGGGCGTTTCCTTGCCCCAATCGATGCCGGGTTTAGTTGACGCGGTTGCATCCTTGATATGGACATGATGAATATGTCGGCTGAGGGTGGAGATGGCTTCGATCGGATCGCCCGAGCCGTACATCAGCATGTTTGCCGGGTCGAAATTGACCACGACATTTCCGCCCGGCAGATCGTTTAGAAATTGCAGAAGCTCCGAGGCGGATTCCTGGCCGGTCTCCAGCGCGAGCAGGATATTTCGCTGCTTGAGCGACTTGGCCAGTTCCGCAACCCGGCCAAGCAGCTTGGGATAATCGACATGATTGGACGGAGGGATGAAACCGGCGTGCGTCGTCAGGATTTTCAGGCCTAATTCCTCCGCGATTTTCGCGGCTTCGAGCGTCAATTGCCGGCGAATGTTCCAGAATTCATCCGGAACAAAACCGCCGGTGAGGCGAATGCGGGCAATCGTTGAATAGTCTTCGCCGGGAAACCCGATCATGCCCGCGGTGAACGTCAGGCCGCTGGCGCGGAGGTGGCCGAGCTCCATGTGCTTTTGCTTGTCGTCGAGGAAAATGAGTCTTCCCAGGGCAAGATGGACATGCGACAGGCCGAGCTGGCGGACTGAATCCACGAGTTCGGCCATGCCTGGCGGTTTGAGTGACCAACTGCAAACGCCGAGGTCATGGACCTGGATCCGCATTTAAGGATGGTAGCTGGGAAACCGTAAATCTGAAACCACTGCGATTTANNGTTTCAGATATCAGATTTTACTTCGTTGACTTCGTAGCGGAGCCAGCGCTCTTTCATCCACCGGACGCCGAGGAGGTCCACGAATGCGCGCCAGGCCCGGTTGCGAAATCCGTACTTGGCCGTCCCCGCATAGCGCGGCGAGTGTTTGACCGGCGTTTCAAGCACCGTAAAGCCGCGCATTTTCACCAGCGTTGGCATGAACCGATGCGCGCCGGCGAAGAGGTGAATGCCGTCGAGGCAGTGCCGCTTATAGACTTTCAGGCTGCTGGCGGAGTCGTTGATGGTTTCCTTGCTGATCCAGTTGCGGACTCGGTTGGCGATGCGCGTCTGGATGAGGCGGAATTTGCTGTCCTTCCGTTTGCTGCGCCAGCCGGTGATCATGTCATAGCCATCGAGCATGGGCAGGAGGCGGGGGATTTCTTCAGGATCGTTTTGCAGGTCGGCGTCGATGGTGGCGATGATGTTGCCGCGGGCGGCTTTGAAGCCGGCGTCGAAGGCTGCGCTTTGGCCGCCATTGCGGCTCATGCGCAAGAGTCGCAGCCAGGGTCTGTCTCGCATTGCTTCCTGCAATATCTTTGGCGTGTCGTCGGTGCTGCCGTCATCGACTATGACAACTTCAAATGTCTTTCCAGAATTGCGGAGGGCGGCCTCTACGCGGCGGAGGAGTTCGGGGATGACCTCCTGCTCGTTGTACGCGGGGACGACCAGCGACAATTCAACGTTCTGGCTCATGTGTCTATGTTATATGTCCGCTGGAGGTATGTTTCGGTATATCCGAAAACGGTTCTGGTAAATTTTCTTTCTCGGCTGCAATAAGCTGGACAACCTTTTTCGCCAGCAGGGCCATGCCGATTCCAAGGGCCGCACCCGCGACGGTATCGCTCGCGTAATGCGCGCTTTCCGCGATTCGTTCGATAGCGACGATGATCGCCAGTATCCACCATAGCGGCCACAGGCGGGGGATGACGATCGTCAGGCTTGTAGCCATGGCGGCAGCGAGGGTGACATCACCGGATGGGAACGACAAGCTCGCCTCCACATTGAAAAGGCTTCCTTGGAAGGGGTGCAGCTGAAAAGGCGGCACCCCATGGAAAGGACGGATTCGACCGATCATCCATTTCAGCGGGGCGTTAATTCCTGAAAAAATCGCGGCCAGCAGCACAAGGGAGGGCTTTCGCCAAAGTGCGATTCCGCGAACGCCGGCTGTCCAGGCGATGCCGATAAGCATGACGCAGGCAACCAGCGTGAAAAGGAAGTGGCCGGGAATGCGGATGATATGCGTCAGGTCCCATTCATTTTTCAGCCAGGCGTCTACGCCGCTTTCATGCACCCGCGTCGAAACAGGGACATCCAGCGCCAAAGCAATGACGAAAAGGGCCGTCAGACTTACGGCAACGACGGCGATTTTTTTTGAGCCCCACGGCTTGTTTGCCATGATGCGGGCGATCATCGAATGGCGTGCCGCAAAGTCAAGCAAATTGAGCAATGCGAGGTATTGCATTGATCTTGTTCGTCGGAATGGATAGACAATTCATCCGTAGCGGGCTGCCGCCAATGTCCTCAGTCGCCGATCCTCCGCGGAGCGAAAACGAGCATCCGAAAGCCTAAAACATCCGCAATCAGTCTGGTGATTCTGGCATGCCTGCTTTGCATCGGGGGCTTTTTTCGTTTCGATCACATTGCCAGGCAGAGCTTGTGGGTGGATGAGTATTGGGCGCTCTACCTGGCGACGGGCCGGGGAAATCTAATTTTCGATCTGCCGCTCGGGCGAGTGATTGAATCGCCGCCGGCCGTTGGCTTCGCGGGAGCCCCGCACTGTTGGCATATCTTTACCGGATTGGCGAGCACTCCGCATCCTCCGCTCTATCATCTGGCACTACGCTTCTGGGTCGATATTTTTGGTGATGGGGATTTCGCGGTGCGGTCGATGTCGGCGGTTTTTGGCCTGAGCTGCATCGTCTTGATATTCGATCTGGGCCGCAAAATATTCGGCGAGTTTTCAGCCTTAATCGCCGCCGGGATTATGGCGCTTGCCTCCACGCAAATTGAATATTCTCAAGAAGCGCGGCCTTACATTATGCTGATTTTCCTTGGGTTGGTGCTGGGAGAATCCGTTGTCCTCATCGATCAAAGAGGATTGTCGCGGCTGCGGATTGTTTTTCTGGGAATCAGCGAGTTTTGCCTTGTGATGACCCACTATTTTTCACTGGGTGCGATCATCGCCGTGGCGATATATGGCCTGATTCGATTTGACAGCCGTAAGCGGCGCGTGATTGTCTTGACGATCGCCACAAGCATGCTGTTTGCCGCTATTGTTTGGGGGCCGATTGCGTGGAAGACCCGTCACGATTACATCGTGGGGCCGAATTTCGGCGTATCCGGCGAACCACTGGTTTCCGCCATCGTCGGGGCGCCACGGGAATCGGTTATTGGGGATGATCCGAGCAGGCTCATTTCCTATGGCCTGGCGTTTCTGGTTTACCTTCTGCCGCTGCTGCGAATACGAAAGCGGCCACAACTTTTCTTCTGGTGGTTGTGGGCGACCTGCACTATTGGGACGGTGGCCGCGGTTGATATCATGCGCGGGTCGCAGCTTGTCGGCATCAGTAAGTACATCATTCTGGCGTCGCCGGCGGTTTATCTTCTTCTCGCCGGTTCGCTCGAACGGGGATTGGGAAAATTGGTGCCACTGACTGTGCTCTTCGCGGCGGCGATGTTTGGAATAGCGCGATGGCAGGCCGGCCCGGAATACGTGCGGAATACGGCGGACGTGGTCCGTCTCATCGAGCAAAAGATCCGTCCCCGTGATGCCGTTGTCATCACTGGTCATTTTGATTCTGATCCAGCTTTTCGATATTTCATCATCGCACACTATGCCGGTGATTGGAAAAATCCTGTTGTGTTGCTTACCGAACCGGCGGATTCAAAATTGAGCAGCCAACTCGATTCGTTTCAGGACATTTGGGTGGTCGGCTACGACAGCGCGGACATGCGACTATTGCCCGGCTGGAAGATAACGGAATTCCATGGCGTCGATCCGGGATTCTGCCTGTGGAAAATTGCCCGTTCACCAGTGTGAGGCGAGCGGCCCCCTCTCGACAATTTCTATTTCCCATCCGCAAGCCAGGTCCATTCCGCCACTGAGCTTGGCGGTAGCGGCTTCACGCCGAGTTGTCGCAGCATATTGAGACACTGGGCGCGATGGTGCATCCCGTGAGTCGCGACATGCGTGAGCACGGCGCCGCGTGTAAAGGTATAGGTCTTTCCATCGCGGACGCGGGAGACGGTTTCATCCAGAGGCTGTGCCCGAGCCAGCGATGCAAATTCGGAGGCGATCTCATCAAGCATCTTTATCAGTTCGGTCGTCGTGCGCTTCGTACCTTCCAGACGGGGACGTTGTTGCCGCCCCGTCAGCAAATCACTCCATACCCGCATCGCGGCAAGCATGTGGGTCGTTGTGTCATGAAGCGATCCCGGACCCATTTCAAATCGCTGGTGAAATTGCTCGGGAGTCAGTTTTTCGCATTCCGCGAGGATTTTGCCCGTCGCCCAGCGGTCATGGGCCAGAAGTATGTCGGTCGGATTGCTTGTTGGCATTGGTTCTCCTTTTTGGTCGTGGCGCCCGTTTCAGGCTCAGAACAATGAGAAGACTACCATTTTCGACTTTCGATTCGTAGCCGTTTCGGATAATTTGCCTGCCATGGCGATGCTTGACCAGATCCTCTCCTTCAACAAACAGTTTGTGGCGTCGAAGGCTTACGAGTCATTCCTGACGGACCGATTCCCCGATAAGAAAATCGTCATCGTCACTTGCATGGATACCCGCCTGACCGAGCTTCTTCCCAAGGCGATGAATCTCAAGAACGGCGACGCCAAGTTCATCAAGATCGCCGGCGCTGTCGTGGCCGCGCCGTTTGGATCGGTGATGCGATCGATATTGGTTGCGATCTATTCGCTCGGGGCGACGGAGATTTATGTTGTTGGCCATCACGACTGCACAATGAGCAGCATGGGTCACGAAGCCATGTTGAAGCAGGCGCGGGCCGCCGGGATCGGCGAGGATGTCATCCGCACCCTCGATCACGCGGGAATCGATCTGGAATCATGGCTCACCGGGTTTGCTTCGCCAGCGGCCGGCGTGCATGCCTCTGTTCGCATGATTCGCAATCATCCGCTTCTGCCAAAACATATTGTGATTCACGGGCTGCTGATTCACCCGGATACCGGGCAGCTTGAGGTGCTGTCAAATGGGGACGAGAGTCGGGCGTAATCACGTCCACGATGCCGCTATTTGATCCCGATGACCATCGAGTCCGGGCCTTCCAGATGCTCGACGCGGGTTTGCGTGAAGCCGGCTTCTTTCATCCACGTCATGCAGTCGCCGCCGGTGTAATCAAAGCCGCCTTCCGTTTCAATCAGCATGTTCAAGCTCATGAGCAGGCCGAAAGCATTCTGGCTGCGGTTATCGTCGATTACCGAGTCATACACGATGACCGCGCCGCCGCGCGGCAACGCTTCGTACGCCTTGCGAAGCAGTATTTTCTTCTGCTCCAGATTCCAGTCATGGAGAATGTGGCCCATCAACACCACGTCAGCCTTGGGAATCGCATCGGCAAAGAAACTCCCCGCTGCAAACTTGATGCGGTCCGCTTAGACGCCGGCCCAGCGGGCGGCGGAATTTTACGATGCGTATCGTTTCCCTATCGCGGTATATTAGAGGCGATGGGCGCCAACCCCCATAAATCCACCCGCGGCGTAATCCGCGTCGGGATCAGTGGATGGACATATGCGCCGTGGCGAGGCACTTTTTATCCAAAAAAATTAGCACAGAAGAATGAACTGCGCTACGCGAGCGCCATGCTGCCGAGCATTGAGATCAACGGCACCTTTTACGGCCCGCAGCGGCCCAAAAGCTATGCAGCCTGGCATGACCAGACGCCGGACGGCTTTGTTTTCTCCGCGAAAGCGCCGCGATTCATCACACATATCCTTCGGCTGCGCGAGGTCAAAACGCGCGAAGCGGGATGTGTATGTTTACTTTGATAATGAGTGGCCTGCTGTGGCAAAAAGATGATCTCAAACATCTGGAGGCAATCATGCAGCCGAAATTCGTCCATCTTCCCGAAATGAAAATGGTTGGCCTTGGAACGAAATTCATTTCGGCGCAGTCGCCGGACAAAAATAATATGAAGACGATCCCCGCGCTCTGGGGCCAATTCATCTCGCAAATGTCTCGCATTGCGAACCGAACGGGCGACGCATGTTATGGTTTGGTGGAAGGCTTGCCGGAGGGAGCGGGCAAGTCGCATCCTGATGAAATGTTTTACATTGCCTGCGCCGAAGTCAGCAAAATCGATTCGATGCCATCGGATATGATTCAGCGCGTGGTTCCCGCTGGAAAATATGCGAGCTTCACGCATAAGGGAAAGCTGGACGGCCTGGAACAGACGATGACTTATATTTACCGCTCATGGCTGCCCAAGTCGGGCGTGGAGCTTCGCAAGACACCGCATCTGGAACTATACGATCAGCGATTTGTGCCGGGATCTGACAAGTCGGAGTTCAATATCCTGCTGCCGATTCAGTAGGCCGGAATGACCGGAGAGAGAAAAAACGGGACGATTTTTCTTTTACTCTCATCAGCGGATTGTTAGGATTGGATGTGGAGGGCGAATCATGATGGAGTTGCGTATTCGGCTGCAATTAGCCGAGGCATTCGGTCCCGATAATCGCTGGTATTGCTCGGAAGCGTATGGCCGGAACATCGACGATCCGGAACTGCTTTTGAGGTATTACGTCGGAAGCGGCGGCGCGGCAGATTTTGCGGATCGATTTAATCAGGCGATGGGGATGCTGAATCGTTGGTATTGCTCTCAATTCTATCAGTGCGACGTCCGCGATCCTCGAATCCTGTGGGAATATTACATGAAGCATGCCACGGGTCTCGGTTTGAGGGGAAATCCGCGATGTGCGGCGGACGGTTGCCGGGTTGAACTTAGTATTGCGTGTTAGGCGAATTCCGCGCGATTCACGCGGCATTTCTTGGCATTGCTCTGCATATCGGTGCTTGACATGACGAATCAACAAGAGGCGCCTCTGATTTCAATCAGTGATGTGTCGTTTTCCCTCCTACGAATATTGAAGTGACTGGATTTGAACCTACTGGCTCGAGTCACAAATCCGCTGCTGGCAATTCGTATTCAGCGCAAACTTGATGCCGCTATTCCTTCAACACCACCATGCTCTTCCCCTCCACCAGCATGTCATAAACTATCGCAATATCGTCCGCATGCAGCCGAATGCACCCCATGCTCGATTGCTTGCCGATGCTGTCAGGGTCGATGGTGCCGTGAATGCCGTAGGACATCTTTCCAACGGCCTGCCCTTCAGTTCCCGTTAATCCGATCCAGTAGCCGCCGAGTGGATTTTTCGGATCGTCGGCGGCGATGACGCCTTCGCCGCGCGGGCTGTAATACGTCGGATGTTTCAGCTTGCGGTGGGGTTCGACCATCCATGTTCCCACCGGCGTGGAGTTATCCTTGCCTAGGCCGACCATGTACGTCGTGACGTACATGCAGCTTTTCTCGCCCGGCAAGCCGCCCAGATAGAGATCCATTGTGAATTTGTGTTTGTCGACGACGGCGAAGAACGGGCCTTCGACGATCTTGATCGTTGCGCCGGAGCGGAGATGCTTGGCGTCGATCCCATTGATGCGGCCGACCATTTCCCAGGTACAATCATGTGCCATCGCGATCCTCGCGAGGCTGTCACCGGGTTGCACGACGTACGTCCCGCCATACGGATCATCCGCGAATCTTTGACGGCCGAAAATGAGCGTTTGATTGATCTGGCTCATCATCGTTTTGACGGTTGTCGTTTCGGCTTCGCTCAGTTCGCCGGATTGCAATGCGTCATTAAGCTGGGAGCGGGCGCTCAGAAGCCGTCCGTTATCCATGTCAGATTGAGCGCTGGAAATGACCGAGGAGATGGAAACGCTTGGCTCAGTCGAGACGAGCGGCTGATAGCCCGCGGGCTGCGCGATGTGCGGCTGCTGCACTACCGGCGCGGGCGGATCGATCATCGGCGGAGAAGTTGGCGACGAAATCTCCGGAGCAGGCTGCGTCGCAGGCGTGACGTTTGCAATGGACGCGATGTCCGTTGCGATCAGCAGCGCGGGCGGGCGGCCCGACGCAGTACTCTGATGATTCATTTTATAAATGAACGACAAAGCGGCGGCGGAGAAGCTCACCAGAAGGATGACGACGAATAGACGGCTGACTCGGCGGGATTGGCGACTCAAGAGAACCTCCATGTTCTCGGAACGATTTATACACGGGCATTACGGGCTGATGCAGTTGGTCGCAAAACGCCGAATCCCGCGATCGGTACAAAGCATACTCAGAGCCATGTCATGGTCAAGCACCGGAAGCTTCGGAACGATTTGCTCTTCAAACCCCATCCCGCAGGAAACGCCCATAAAATTTGGCAGAGCGAGGAACCGATCGTAAAAACCCATACCGCGCCCGATGCGATGGCCGTCATTGGTGAAGCCGACGCCGGGAACGATCACAAGGTCGATCATGTTGATCGGGATCGGCTGGCCGCTGACGGGTTCACGAATGCCGGGGCCGGTGCTGGTCATGTTGGTTTGCAGGCTGGTGATTTCGACGGGGAGCATCCGCCGCTGGTCCCAGCTTACCTTGGGCACGACAACGGTCTTTCCGGTTTGCCAACATTTCAAAGCGATCTGAGCTGTGTCCAGTTCCTGAGGCGTACTGAGGTAAAGCATGACAACCCGGGCGGCGGCGAATTCCGGGCTGGCTGTCAGGAATGCGGTAGCCGCCAGGCTTTTGGCCTGACGCTCGGCATCCGTCATGGCCGCCAGCTTTTCCTTAAGGTGGCGGCGGATATCGCTTTTGTTATCGGCCGTGTCGGCCATGCAAACCCTCTTGCATTTACATCCGGCTACTTCGTCTCCGCAGTGCCTTCTTGGGGCTTGTCGTCTGAATTTCTCTGTTCAGTCCGCTGCATCCGCTGCTTGATCTCCGCCTCGTAGCCTCGGTTCACGGGATCATAATATATCTTATCGACACCGAGGTAGTCTTGTTCGACAATTCCGCCCGGAAAATCGTGGGAATAGCGATATCCCTCCCCGTGGCCCAGGCGTTTTGACCCCTGATAATGTGTGTCTTTTAGATGTTTGGGAACCGGCAGGGTGCGGCCTTCTTTAACGTCCTTGGCCGCCTGCCAGATCGCCTTCGCCGAGGCGTTGGATTTGGGGGCGGTGGCCATGTAGATCACGGCCTGGGAGAGGGTCAGTTGCGCTTCGGGCATGCCGATTTTTTCAACGATATCGAAAGCCGCCGCGGCGACGGAAATCGCTCGCGGGTCCGCATTGCCAATATCCTCCGAAGCCAAAATGGCGATTCGCCGCGCGATAAATCGTGGATCTTCTCCCGCTTCGAGCATGCGCGCGAGCCAATAGACGGCAGCGTCCGGGTCGGACCCCCGCATACTTTTGATCAGGGCACTCGCGCCGTCGTAGTGCTCGTCGCCGGTGGCGTCGTAAACGATCGCCTTGCGCTGGATTGATTGCTCGGCCACATCCAGATCAACGACGATCGCGCCGGCGGATTTGCCATCCTGCTGTTGTGAAAGAACGGCGACCTCCAGTGCCATCAGTGCCCGGCGAGCATCGCCGTCAGACATCGTTGCCCAGAGATTGATCGCATCATCCGAAATCTCAAATTTCAGATTTCCGAACCCGCGGTCCTTGTCGGCAATCGCCCGGCGAAGAAGCAGCCGGATATCCTCCTCGCTGAGCGGAGAAAANNTCCTGCTGGGCGCGATTGAAGCGGTGGATTTCATCGAGAAATAGAACGGTGCGGTTTCCCCCCGAGGACAGGCGTTCCTTGGCTGCGTCGAGGATGGAGCGGACTTCCTTCACACCGACGGATGCCGCGTTGACCTCGACGAACTCGCTCTTGGTATAGATGGCGATGAGCTGAGCGAGCGTGGTTTTTCCGGTTCCCGGCGGGCCGTAGAAGATCACGCTGGTGAGTCGGTCGGCCTCAAGCATTCGCCGGAGGAGTTTTCCGGCCCCAAGGAAATGCTGTTGGCCGGCGAATTCATCGAGTGATCGCGGTCGCATGCGAACGGGAAGCGGGGCGACGCGAGCGAGATTCTTTTTGCGGGAATCAGCGAAGAGATCCATCTCCAAATAATAGCCGATTGACGCGGTCGATGGCGTATTTTCTTGTTCGGCGAAATACGCGATGGCACGATCACCACCGCTTCGCCTGCTGGGCGACTTTCATCGGCAAGCCAAACAAATCAATGAAGCCGCGCGCGGCTGTCACGTCATACCCTTCCATGCTAAAGCTGGCGAGTTGCGGATCGTAGAGGCTGTGCGGGCTTGTTACGCCGGCCGCCGTCGCGTGGCCTTTGAATAGCTTCACCTTTACCTGTCCTGTCACTGAGGCCTGCGTGTGATCGATGAACGACTGCAAAGCCTCGCGTAGCGGATGAAACCATTGGCCGTAATAGACCAGTTCCGCATACCGCAGTGATACCTGCTGCTTGTAATGGAACGTGTCGCGCTCGATGCAAATTTGTTCCAGCGATTTGTGGGCTTCGTACAGAATCGTACCGCCAGGCGTTTCGTAAGCGCCGCGGGATTTCATGCCGACTAAGCGGTTTTCAGCTAGCTGTATTTGACCGACCGCGTGTTTGCCGCCGAGGTCGTTCAGCGTCGCGATCAATTCGTGCCCGGGCATTTTCTTGCCGTTGACGGCGATCGGATTCCCACGCTCAAAATCAATCGTCACATACTGCGGCTCGTTCGGCGCTTTGGAGACGGGGACGGAGATCAGCCAGAGGTCGTCTTTGGGTTCGTTGGCCGGGGATTCAAGGTCCGCGCCTTCGTGGCTGATGTGCCAGAGGTTCCGGTCGCGGCTGTAAATTTTCGTTTTGCTCTGATCGACAGGCACGCCTTTCTTCTTGGCGTAGTCGATGGCGCTTTCGCGGTCGCGCAATTCAAAGGTCGTATCCTTCCACGGCGCGATGATCTTCAGATCCGGCGCGAGCGACATATACGTCAGCTCAAAGCGGACCTGGTCGTTCCCCTTGGAAGTCGCTCCATGTCCGACGGCGTCGGCATTTGTCTGGCGAGCGACTTCGACCTGGTGCTTGGCGATAATCGGCCGGGCGATGCTGGTGCCGAGGAGATAATCGTTTTCGTATATCGCGTGCGCGCGCAACATCGGAAAGCAGAATTCCTCCGCAAATTCCTTGCGAAGATCTTTGATGATGACTTCATCCGCGCCGCTTTTTCGGGCCTTGTCTTCGATCCCTTTGAGTTCATCACCCTGGCCTAGCTCGGCGGCAAAGGCGACGAGCTTTACGCCGGGATAGCGGTCCTTCAGCCAGGGAAGAATGACGCTGGTATCCAGGCCGCCACTGTAGGCGAGGACGATTTTCTTCGGGGAATCGGAAGGTTTGGTTGACATATGTTTACTCCGGAAAGGCGGACAGTATATGAACTGGCGTGCGTGAATCTATCTATTAAAGCGGATATCAGGCAGTCTGGCCGACGCTCGAATCGTCGGAGCTTCCGGTGGGCTTGCTCGTCAGGATGTGCCTGATCAATTCCAGTCGCAGCGTAACCTGATCCATATCCGCCGGGCGCTTGGCCGGGCGTGTGGAGACGCATTCCATGACCAGGTTGGACAACCCCGGTGGAACCGTCGGGTTCAAATCCGCCGGCGTCTGAATCGTCTGATCCAGCAGAAAGCTGTTATCTCCCTTTTTATTCACCGTATACAGCGTTGGAATGTTCGACCCGGTCAGGGTCCAGTAGATGGTCGCCCCGAGATTGAAGACATCCGTCTGAACGCTGATCGGCCGCCGGGCGACCTGTTCCGGAGCGATGTAATCCGGCGTCCCCTGGATTCGCTCTTTGACCGTCCCGATTTTGCACCCCTGGCCAAAGTCGATCACTTTCACCATGCCGTGATCGTTGCGAAGAATGTTGTTGGGTTTGAGATCGCAATGGGCATATCCGAGTGCGTGCATGGCCCGCAGACCCTGGGCCGTCTGGATGAAGGTATCGACGATCTCAACCATCTCCCGGGGAGGCCGCACATCAAGCGGCCGGCCATCCACCAGTTCCATGATCAAGAACGCTTCCTTCGGCTGCATCAGGAAGTTACGCGTGATCTTTAACTCAAACGATTTGCGGAGGTTCGGGTGATTGAACTGGCGGGAGATCTCGAACTCCGTCTCCATCTGCTCGATGAAACGGTCGTCCTTCTTCTCGTTGCGCAATACGTGCTTGAGAGCGTAGACTTGGCGCGTTTGGGGATCGCTGACAGCGTAGATTGTACTACGCGCACCTTCTCCCAGACGCTCCAACACGTCATATTGGAGGAGCTTTTGAGCCATGAACTACAGACCATCCCGGAGAACGTTATTTCCCGATCCCGCTGGATGGACGGTGGGAAGAGGAAAAAGCCCAAGGTTGGGGATAACAGGGAAAGATAAAAGCGGCCGCCTTGGTGCGAAACGTTACCCGTGAAAAAACTATTTACTTAACGAAATAGGCTATGTAAAGGACATGTAAATAGCAAGCGGATAATTGGCCGGCCAATGCATGGACGGGGGGCTTTACGGCAGAATCTGATCGCGAAAGGCGGTGATCGGAAAATAGCGGCCAACGCTCGAAGGGGAGGCGGTATCACTCAGCAGAATGACCTTATCAGCCCCGATGCGAAACTGAGTTTGCAGGGTGCTGACCAGTTCGGTCAATCGGCGCAGCTGCACTGGAGTTGGCATCGAATGATCGAAATCTCCGACAATGCAAACGCTGATGCAGGAGGGCTCGATATGGTCAACTCCCAGCGGGGCGGCGGCAGCCTGCTGATTGTTCCACCGGGGGCTGACCTCAAGCTCGCCGTCCTGGCATCCGTTGCCGTTGCCAATGATGAAATGGTCGCATACGCCTGACTCGGGCCGGGCGAGCGTGCTGGCGTTGCCCGAGGTTGTCGCGGATTGATGCAGATAGATGAATTTCCACTGCTCAGGTTTGGCCGCAACCGCGGTCTTAAAGATTTCGTCCAGGAACGGTCCGTGATCGGAGGCGGAAAGGCTGTTATATCCCTCGGCCACCAGCGGCGGGGGAGCCAGCGCCAGCAGCAATGCGCTGGCCAATGACAAGAGAGCGACAAGGCTGGTCAGAACAACAATTTTTCGCTTGGATTGCATTACGCGCGTCCGATAAAAAGGGCCGGGTCAAGCCTCTAACCCTTCATCGGCACATGCGCATCAATCTGTTGCGAAAATTTCAGCCGCTCGCGGATTTATTTCCGCGGCAAAGAAAAGCTCCCGAAATTTGGATGGATTGAATTGGTTTTTGTCTTTGCCGATCGCGTGAGTGCGATTGGCCGTCACTCGGCAAAGCCCTTCAATTGGGCCTCGCTCACCGGCACAAAGATGCCCCCGCTCACCGACGCGATCTTCGTGAGCAACTTGTCCCCAGGCACTCCGTTGACGGCGAACCAATCAATCCGGGTCTTGGCGTTTCCCCTGATTCTTACAACCTGATCCACCAGCGAATCGTCCAGAGCGCCCCCCTTGGCGGTGATGAGCATGATCTGGCCCGGATTGTCGGCAATGGCCCGTTGCAGCGAAGCCATGGGATCGGTGCTACCGGCGGCTGTTACATCTTGAAGTCTTTTGCGGGCGGCGTCGATATTGTCCTTCACCGCGAACGCGGTTTGCTTGGCGGTTGGATAGGTGGCTGTATCGGGGTTCCAGAACAGGATTTGAAATTGCCGGTCCGGTCCGAGCGATTCGATCGATTTGAACAGCGCGGATTCCATCGCATCCAGAAACTCAGCCGAGCTTGAGCCGTTGTCGATCACATAAACCACGACGGATTGATCGATCGGCACGCCACAAAAGCTTGGCGTTAACACCGGGATGGGGGAATTAACCGGAGCGGGATGATCGGGAACCGCAGTTGAATCGACCGCGGCAACAGTGCTGGCCTTAGACCCTCCTGATCCGCGAAACGCCAGCACGAGAATGACGACAACCAGCACGATGATGGCCGCCGCCGCGAGACCCAGCACCGGCATCAGATTTTTCGGACGGGGGGGCGGCGACGCGGGCTGTTTTCGCAACCGGGCATCGGATAGTCCGCTGCTTTGCACAACATCCGCCAGGTCGTCCAGCCCGCTTCCGCTGCCCGTTGCCGTGCTGGCGCTGCGGGCCTTGTTCTCAAAAAGTGTTTTTGAAGCTTTCGCCGCGCCGGCCGTCGCTTTCTGCGATGAAGCCTTCGCCGGGACGGTTTGAATTGTCCCGCAATACTGGCATCTGCACACGCCGCCGGCAAAGGCATCGTCGATGCTCAGGACCTTCTTGCAGCTTGTGCAGGTGATATTGATCATGAAAGGATCATGGCTGCCACAGATAATAAAATCCGCTTGGCATCCAGTCGCTCATCGGAAGTTTGAGGTTCAGACTGTTGCTCTGAGGGAGTGGTGCGGGCATTTCGGCGTAAATTGATCCGGTATAGCCGTATGGCCGCTTATACATCACGACTTCCGCGCCGGGAGCGTCGGCCATCTTCCGGGCCATATCAATCGCGTCATCGAGCCGTCCGGTCTGGTCCGCGAGGCCCAGTGACACCGCGTTGGTCCCGCTGAAGACGCGACCATCGGTGACGAGATCCAACGTTTTGCTGTCTTTAATTCCCCGGCTGGTGACAACGACGTTCTTGAACCGGGCGTAATACTCATCCACCATGTTCTGCATGATCGCGCGAGCTTCGGGCGTCAGATGCCGATACGGCGAGCCCATGTCTTTCAGCGGCGCGCTCTTGATCGCTTCGGAACGCGCTCCGAGCTTGTCGAGCGTGTCCTGGAAATCGAATGATTCGAAAATTACCCCGATGCTTCCGACAATCGACGTGGGACTCACAATGATCTTGTCCGCGCCGCAGGAAACGTAATACGCGCCGCTGGCTGCCACTTCCTGCGCTGAGGCGATCACGGGCTTGTGCGTTTTCGTCTTGAACCGCAGCAGGGCGTCATACATGGTGTCGGAAGTCGTCACCGATCCGCCGGGCGAATTCACGCGCAGTACAACCGCTTTGACATCATCATCATTCTCCGCCTGGGTCAGTTCCTGTACGAAAAGACTGAGCGGGTTCTCCGATGGCTGAAGCAGGCCGCCGGTCCGGTCGTCAAGGAGCATTCCCTCAACTTCGATAATCGCGATCTTCCCGCCGAAGGCGTGGCCCTCGGCTACGGAAATCTCCCGCAATTCAGATGTATTGGAGACAGGGGTGATCAGCAGGCTGGGACTGCCGCATCCGGCAAGAAGCAACATAAAACACAAACAGGAAAACAATCGCGCGTTCAAAACTTCCTCCGCGGCTGTGGGATATAGTTGTAAAACTTTTCGGATACGATAACGACGGGAGATTCTAACTGTGGCTTACCGCGTGAGCAAAGCGCATTTCAATGAACTGGTCGAGGCGGCGCTGGAGGAATTGCCGGAGCAGTTTGCCGAATTTCTCGAAGAAGTGCCTGTTGAAGTGCGAGATGAGCCGGATGCGTCGCAGCTTAGCCACGCCGGCGTTTCTCGGGGCGGGCTGCTGCTTGGCCTTTATGTCGGCCGTCCACGGACGGTGCGAAGCGTGGAAGATTCCGGAGCCATGCCGGATATGATCTATATTTTCCAGCAACCGATCGAGACGGTTTGCAACAGCGAAGAGCAACTGGTTCGTCAGGTCCGCGTGACGGTGCTACATGAGATCGGTCACCACTTCGGCCTGAGCGAAGATGACCTCGAACGGCTTGGCTATCGTTAGTCATTATCAGAAAATAACTTAACGCGGATCGCCGGCCTCAATTTTTTAGCCGGTCCTGCTTGCACTGAGCTTGCCAAAGTGCCTCGGGCAGTTTCCCGCGGCCGCGCCCAAAGCATGAAGACTGCTCTGCATCTCGTATTTTTCACATCCGCCCGGTTTTCCATTGGACAGGATCAGTCCACCCGCTTATTTTCAAGGATTCGAGCCAAAATGGCGAAGGGGTGCATAGGATAAAAGGTCCTTTAGCCAGGAAACCAGGATACATGACATTTGCCAAATGGATGCGGCGAACCGTCGCCACCGCAGCGGTACTTTCGATCTTGCCTTTTGCGGACGCGGATGACTCCAATCCCAGCGTGAATCAAGGGCTCCTTGCGCGAACCATTCCGTCTCATACGGCTAAGCCGTCATTCATGGAGGTTGGGATCGTCAAGGAATGGCTCGTCAAGCCGGACTACGTCGTTAAGAAGGGGCAGGTATTGGGGCGCGAAGATGCGGATGTCGAAGAAATGCGGCTGAATTCCCTTCGCATCGCGGCCAATTCGATGGCGGCAGTCGAAGGCGCTGAAGCGGATCGAGATGCCAAGAAAGTTGAATACGAAAACAAGCAGAAGGGATTCGAGCAGCAGGCCGCTAGCGCGACGGAAGTCGAAGAGGCGAAGCTTGACTACGAACAGGCCAAGGCCAACGTGGAATTCCGTCGTGTTGAGCACATGAAGGCCATCGCCGATGCTGACACGCAGGCCCTGGTGATCGAGAAGATGAAGTTGCTCAGTCCCGTTGATGGAACCGTCAAGCAAATCAATATCCAGGAAGGAGAGATCGTCGATCCGAACAAGCCGGACGGCGCTCTCACACTGGTGACGAACAATCCTCTTTGGGTCGAAGTAAAGGTTCCCTCTCCGCAGGCGCTGAAGCTGAAGCAGGGGGACACCATATCAGTGTCTTATCAAAACGAGTCCGATAAATGGATGAACGCGACGGTCATCTTTCTCGATCCAGAGGTCGATGCCGCCAGCGACAAGCAGACCATTCGGCTCGAGCTGAACAACGATCAAAACAGGCCCGCAGGGCTGTGGGTGAACGTTCGGCTGCCGTCGGACAGCGGCAGTCATTGACTCTCACGGAGGGATCGGCGGCGGCATCTTATATCGCTGTCCGTGTTATCGGACTTTTCAATTTCTCGATGAATTGAAAGCCCGGGAGTCGAAAGTCTCATTGGGAATATTGATGTAAGAGGCAGGTGAGACGTGGCATCTGGAATAGTAGAATCTCAAAACTCGGAAACGTCCTTGCAGGTCCAGCAGGGGGCTGCGCGGTCGCGCCTGGTTCAAAAACTCTTGACGGCTTCTGATAGTTTGCCGCAGTTCATCGAGGACCTTCTCAAGACGCAAGCCGTTGTTGTCGCCGGAACCGAGGCGGCCGCGTTCCTCGTCGAAAAGCAGCAAGATCAGGCGGACCCCGTGCTTCGCTCGATTGCCCACATTCGCGCGGACAACAGCACCGCCGAAACCCGCGCCGCGGCCATCGCGGCCTTCCAACAGATCATCAAGCCGTGTCTCGAGCAGGGCAAAGACGGCGCAATTGAGTTGCAGACTGGCGAAGTTGGTGTGGAGCCACAATTTTGTCTCGTGACCCTGCTTCGCCGCGAGGGCGAAGTCATCGCCATCACCGCCGTCATTACCCGGTGTATGAACACCGAGCGTGCCCAGCAGCGCCTCACATCGATGCTGCTCGTCGCCGGCTATTTTGATCTCTACACCCTCCGCCGGCAGAGTGAGCAATCGCAGATTGTCGCCCAATCGCATCAGCATGTATTGCAGCTTGCCACTGCGGTGGCTACCGCCGAAGGATTTGAATCCGCGGCCATGAATCTCTGCAACGAACTGGCGACTCGCACCGGCGCTACGCGCGTCGCGCTCGGCTGGCTCAAGGGGGACGACGTCCAGATGAAAGCGCTCTCCCACACGGAGCAGTTCGACAAACGGCAGGAGCTGATCAAAACGCTCGAAAGTACGATGGAAGAGTGCATCGATCAGGAAGAGCCGGTCCATTTTGACCCTCATGGCGGCGGGACCGAAAACGTCAGCCGCGCCGCGCAAGAGCTAGCGCGGAGCGAAGGCGGCAACGTCGTCCTGACACTGCCCCTGCGCCGCCGGGCCGAGGTTGTGGGCGCTGTCACGCTCGAATTTCCGCCGACGCACAAATTATCCCAGCAGGCTTCGACCGGATTGTCCGTCGCCGTCGATCTGCTCGCTCCGCAGCTTTATGATCGATATCAGAATGACCGCTGGCTCATTACCAAGGTTGGCCTTAGCGCTGAAGAACTCGGCAAGAAAATCGTCGGCCCCCAGCACACGCTGGTAAAATCCCTCTGCATCCTTGGGCTAGCCGCGTTGATTTTTATCTGCGTCTACCGGCCGATGTATCATGTCAGCGCACCGTTCCAATTTGGCGCCACTGAAAAGCGCAAGCTCGAAGTTCCATTTGAAGGACAGATCGATGATGTCTTCGTGCTGCCCGGCGATATTGTCAAAAAGGGCCAGCAGCTTCTGACGATGAAGACATACGATCTGAAGCTGGAACTAAATGGAGCCGACGACGATATGCAAAAGGCCGCGGATGAATATCGCAAGGATGTTTCCGAAGGGAAGGAAGCCGAAGCCGAGATGGCCCAGCAGGCGATGGATGAAGCCCACGCCAAGGCGCAGTTATATCAGGACCAGATCGATCGCGGCGTAATCCGCGCCCCGTTCGACGGCATCATCCTGTCCGGCGATCTGACGCAGGAGCGAAACGCCACCAAGAAACAGGGAGAAGAACTCTTCACCATCGCTGCGATGCCGTCGGCTTCGGGTCTGCGTGCTGAATTGGCTGTCAGCGAGCGGGACGTTCAGGATCTCAAGGAAGGATTTCACGGCGAACTGGCCACGACGGCGCTGCCGACCGAGAAATTCGCGTTCACCATCAACCGCATAGAGCCCCTCGGCGAAGCCAAGGACGGGGACAACACCTTCACCGTCTACGGACATCTGGACAAGACGTCCCCAACCTGGCGTCCCGGCATGGCCGGCGAGGCGCGCGTCGCCATCGAGCGCCGGCCCTTGGTCTGGATCTGGACACATAAATTCATCGATTACGTGAGATTCAAGTTGTGGATGTGAGTTTTCCCGCGGCGCCGCCGTGGGCTTTTGTTTGATATTCCATGCTCCAGCTTAGACCTACTTTTTCTGAGTCGTGGTACCGCGTTGCGGAACTGAAGCCTAAGCTCCGCGCTGGCGCTCAGATCTCCCGGCAGTTTTATCGTGGAGATCGGTGGTACGTCGTCCGCGATCCGGCGGGGAATCAGTTCCATCGCCTCAGCGATGCGGCATACCGGTTCGTCGGACTTCTCGACGGACGCCGCACCGTGGAAGAAGCCTGGGACCTCGTCGGTGGCCAGCTTGCTGATGACGCCCCGACCCAGCCGGAAGTCATCCACGTCCTCAGCCAGCTCTACGCAGCCAATCTGCTTGAGACCAACATCACGCCCGATGCGATGGTTCTTCTACGCCGGCACAAAAAGCTCGGGCAGCAGAAGATGCAGAACCGCCTGATGAACGTCCTGTTCCCGCGCATTCGCCTATGGGATCCGGACCGTTTCCTTTGTCGCTGGATGCCTGTTGCCAAGTCTCTGTTCAGCAAGTTCGGTGCTGTGGTATGGCTGGCGGTGGTGCTGTTCACCCTCTCGGTGGTGCTCCCACAGTGGCAGCAACTGAAAACCGCCGCCTCCAACACCCTCGGNNGATTTCACGCATAACATCGAAAATATTTTCCTCCTCTACGCGACGTTCGTCATCATCAAACTGATCCACGAATTGGGCCACGCATTTGCCTGCCGGCGATTTGGCGGCGAATGCCACGAACTGGGAATCATGCTCCTCGTTCTGGTCCCAACACCCTATGTGGATGCCTCCACCGCGTGGTCGTTTCCGAGCAAATGGCAGCGCGTTTTCGTAGGTGCCGCGGGGATGATCGTCGAATTGTTCGTTGCCTCGATCTGCGCACTCATCTGGTGCGCCACCAACCACGATGCCTATCCCCTCTTCAGCCAGCTCCTCTACAACGCGATGTTCGTCGCCAGCGTGTCAACCGTCATTTTCAACGCCAACCCGCTCCTCCGCTATGACGGCTATTACATCCTGTCCGACCTGCTGGAGATTCCCAACCTTCGCCAGAAGAGCACGGAATATGCCCTGGGCCTGATCAAGCGCCACATTTTCCGGCTGAAGCTTCCGAATCCTTTGCCACCGCTCGGCCAGCGAGCGTGGCTGCTTCTCTACGCCATCGCCAGCAGCATCTATCGCGTCTTCATCGGCGTTATGATCATCGTCGTCGTCTACACCAAGGTGCCGGTGATCGGCGTGCTGATGGCCCTTGGCGGCGTCGTCACCTGGGCCTGCGTGCCTTCATATCAGCTCATAAAATATCTGGCCCTTGATCCGGAACTGCATCGCAAGCGCAGCCGCGCTATCTCATTCAGCGTCGTCGTTGCGGCAATCGCTGCGCTGCTTCTTTTCCAAGTGCGGTTCCCCGTACATGTGGAATTCGCCGGAATGGTGCAGCCGGACGATCCGGTTGATTCCGCCGGCCGGGTGCAGAGCGGCGATCTTAAATCGTCCGGCGAAGGCCGCGTTGTCGCGGTTCTTGCCAAGGATGGCCAGCTTGTCGAAGCGGGGCAGCCGATCCTTCAGCTTGACGATCCCATGGTCCGGCACGACTTGGCTTTTTGCACCGCAAAGGTGCGTGAGACCGAGGCCAAAATGCGTCAGTCCCGCGTCGAAAACCAGAACGAACTGATGAAGGATGAGGCCGACCTGAAGGTATGGCAGGNNGCGAACAGCTTGCCGATGCCCAGCGCCGCCGTTCGGAAATGACGATCGCTGCTCCGTTTGCCGGCCGGCTCGTCGCGCCAACCCTTCACGAGTTGCCCGATACCATCATTCAGCGCGGTCAGGAAATCGGTCGCGTCGCCGTGCTGGACCGGCTGGTCGTCAAGGGGGATATCGACCAGCAGGATTATCAGCTCATCGGATCGCTCAAGGGAATCAAGGTGGAGGTGCGCCTCGCCGGGATTCTCGGCAAGAGCTTCTCCGCCGGGGAACTAACCTTGCCGCCCGCCGCCGTGATGCAGTTGGTCCATCCATCCCTCGGCTCCCGCGCCGGCGGCGATCAGCAGGTTGATCCGCGCGATCCCAACGGCATGCGGACGCAGGCCCCCACGTTTGAAGCCCGCGTCAAGCTCGATAACCACGACGAAAAATTCTTCGCCGGCCAGCGGGCGTACGTCCGCCTGACGGTCGATCATCGCTCGCTTGCCTGGCAGTGGACCAATAGCTTCCTGCAACTGCTCCAATCCCACGATTCCGGAAAGTGGCTATAAGACATGTCCGCCGTCTCAGATGATCTCTGGTCTATTTTTGACGCTCGCCGCGTCAAAGCCCCGGAACTGAAAGGCCTCGACCAATTCTTCGGCGGTATGGTCGGATGGGCGAAAAATAAGCGTCGCGTCCTCGCGCGGCTCATGGCGCAGGCCGACCGCATCGAGAAGATCGAGCCGGAAATTCATAATCTCGGCTCCGAGCGATTCCAGGAAGAAGTTGGCGCATCGCGCGATCTGGCCCGTCTCGGCAGATTGACCGGCGATACGCTCGACCGCGGCATGGCTGTCGCGCGGGAGGCCGCCTTTCGCGCCGTAGGATTGCGCCCGTTTCGTGTACAAATCGCCGGCGCATTGGCCATGCTCGAAGGCCTCGTCGCCGAAATGGCGACCGGCGAAGGCAAAACACTTACCGCTTCGCTGACAGCCGCGATCTGGGCCTGGCATGGCAAGCCGGTCCATATCATCACCGTCAACGATTATCTTGTCGGCCGCGACGCGGAGGAGATGGGGCCGGTTTATCGCATGCTCGGCCTTAGCGTCGGTCCCGTCATTCATGAAACGACGCACCGGGAACGGATCGACCATTACCGCCGCAATGTCATTTACGTCACCAGCAAGGAAATCGTCGCCGATTTTCTCCGCGACCAGATCGCCCTCGGCTCCATGCGATCATCAACGCAAACCGTTGTCGGGATGCTGATGAAAGGTCCGCGCCCGAATCAGCTTCTCGTCCCGGGTTTGTGGAAAGTGATTGTTGACGAGGCGGATAGTCTTCTCATCGACGAAGGTGTCACTCCGCTCATCATCTCCGATTCGCCCGAGGCCGAGGGAAACGCGCCGCTGTACGGGCGGGCCGACTCGCTTGCCGGGCAGCTTGAGTCCAATCGGGATTTTAAGATCGACTGGACACTGCGGCAGGTTGACCTGACTCAGCGGGGCGAAGAACGCCTCGATGTTTTGTCGGAAGACGATGGAGGCTTTTGGAAGGGCAAACGCCGCCGCGAGGAATTGGTCGTTCAGGCCCTCTCCGCACGCTACTGCTTCACGCGCGGCGAGCATTATCTGGTGAGTTCCGACGGGAAGGTGCAGATCATCGACGAGTTTACGGGCCGCGTGCTGGCCGATCGATCCTGGCGCCACGGGCTGCATCAGGCCATTGAGGTCAAGGAAAATGTTGCCGTCACGGCCGACAAGGAAAATCTCGCACGCCTCAGCTTCCAGCGGTTTTTCCGGCAATATCCGCAGATGACCGGCATGACCGGCACCGCGTGGGAAGCCCGCGGCGAGATGTGGCAGATTTATCACCGCCCGATGGTGCGCATCCCAACCAACAAACCCTGTATCCGCGAGCATCTGCCGCTGCGAATGTTCGATACGCTCGATGCCAAATGGGAAGCCGTCGTCGCGCGGGTTTGCGAGATTAACGAAAAGGGCGCCCCCGTCCTGGTCGGCACGCGCAGTGTTATCGCGTCGGAAGAATTGAGCCAGCGCCTCGCGGTCGCGGGTAAGACCCATCGCGTTCTCAACGCGACGCAGACTGCCCAGGAAGCGTCGATCATTTCCGAGGCGGGTCAGGCGGGCAAGATCACCATCGCGACCAACATGGCCGGCCGCGGCACCGACATNNACCGAGCCCCATGGCTCGGGCCGCGTTGATAGACAGTTGTTCGGCCGCGCCGCCCGCCAGGGAGATCCCGGCTGCGCTCAGATGTTCGCCAGCGTCCAGGACGATCTATTTGTCCGGCATGTTCCGCGCCTGCGGGCCAATTGGCGCACCATCGGCGCCGAGCGGCTCATCACGATTGCGCAGGCACGCGCTGAAAAACTGGCGCGGTTCAACCGAAAACAGGTATTGCGAAACGACGACTGGATGGATCAATCGCTTCCCTTCTGATCCATTAATATCTCCAGTATGCGACATCCTGTTCTTTATGTTCTTCACAGCAGCCAGCTCTATGGCACCGAGCGGATGGCGCTGGCGACGGCGCAGGGATTGGCCGACGAATTTGAAACGATCTTCATCGGACCCCCCGGACCAGGATTGATCGAAGCGGAGCGGCTTGGTTTTCAAACATGCCGCTACCGGACCAGCAAGGATCTGGCTCTCGTTCTTCGGCCGCTGCTCAAGCGGTATCGCTCTCTGACATTTGTCGGAACCGGGCCGCGATATAACCTGGTCTGCATCGCGTTAAACCTCCTGTACCGTCGGCGGATCAAGCATATTCAAATTCTTCACGGCGGCTCGGGTATAGATAAGGATTACGCCCGAAAGAAAATCCTCAATGCGTTCAACATTACGTTCGTCGTTGTTTCGCAGTGGTCCAAGGAGCGGCTGATTGAGTTCGGCGTGCGCAACCGGATTGAGGTGATCGGGAATTTCATCAATCCCATTCAGCTTGCGGCGACGCCAAAGAGGCCGAGATACGATCAACCGGGCGTGCGGCACGCGGTCATCGTTTCGCGCGTCGATCCGATTAAGCGGGTCGATCTATTGCTCGACGCGCTGGACCGGCGTCCGGAAGATTTGCGGGATATATCGTTCCGTATTCTCGGCGTTGGGCCTGACATTGATAACCTTCGCGACCGCGCAAAAAGAACACATCCAAATGTGGAGTTCGCCGGGTTCAGCGACAATGTCGCAGCCGAACTGGCCCGCGCGGATTTGCTCGTGCATACCTGCCCGGTTGAAACGTTTGGTCTGGCTGTGTTGGAAGCGATGGTCTCGCGCGTCGTGGCGCTCGTTCCCGACAAAGGCGGCACCGCAACGCTCATCGGCGACGGCGTCAGCGGCTTCACATTCCGAGCTAACGACGCGGAACATTTGGCTCAGCGACTCATCGAACTAAAGCAAGCGCCTGTGGAACTGCTCAATCGAATGGCCGAAAATGCAGCCGCCAAAGTTGAAACTGACTTCTCCGCGAGCGTCGCTCTCCATCGCTATCGTGAGCTCTTTGCCCCGGACTGAGAATTACCGCGAACTGTTTGCCCCGTCCCGCTGCCAGTATCATTCCACCACCCGATGCCAAGCCAAAACCGCCATCCCCTGCTCTATATCCTGCACAGCAGCAAACTTTATGGCACAGAGCGGGTTGCCCTCGATACCGCACAGGGACTCGCCGCTGATTTCGAGCCGATCTTGTTCGGGCCGCCGGGCCCTGCGATGGACGAGGCTGAAAGGCTAGGCTTTGAGGCGCGCCGTTTTCGTGGCGCCAAGCAATTCGCCAAAACGCTCCGGCCCTGTCTCGCCCGATATCCATCGCTCATATTCGTCGCGACGGGCGTCATGCACTCGGCGGTTTGCCTGATGCTCAATATCCTGTATCGCCGGCGAATCAAGCATTTTCACATCGTCCACGGCGGCTCCAATGACATGGATTCTTACGGCCGCAAAAAGTGGCTGAACCACACCGGCGTCAGATTCATCGCGGTCTCCGAGTGGACGAAGCAAAAACTCATCAGTTACGGAACCCGCGCGGATTTGATCGATGTCGTTCCCAATTCCCTCCCGGATGCGCGCGCGAACAACTGTCCTCGCCGCGGTCCGTTTGATCGGCCGGGTATTCGCCGCGCGATCATCGTCTCCCGGCTCGATCCGATGAAACGCGTTGGCACATTGCTCGATGCGCTGGACAAAGGCCCTCGGCAACTCGCCGAAATCTCATTCACGATATTCGGCCTTGGTCCGGAAATGGACCCACTACGCGAGCGCGCCGCCAAAACACATCCAAACGTTCACTTCGCCGGCTTTAGCGGGGATGTGCCCAACCAGATGGCCGCGGCGGATTTGCTCGTTCACACATCGCCGGAGGAGCCGTTCGGATTGGTCGTCCTTGAAGCGATGGCGGCGAATTTGCCGGTGCTCGTTCCCGACGCCGCCGGGCCTGGCGCGATCGTCGAGGATGGCGTCAATGGGTTCAAATTTCGCCCGGAAGATTCCGCCCATCTTGCCGAGAGATTGACCGAACTGCAAAACGCCCCAGTGGAACGATTCAACGCGGTGATTGCCGGCGGAAGGCGCACTGTCGAAGATACCTATTCTTCTCGGAAGATGATGCAAAGATATCGCGAACTTTTCTTGCCCCGCTGACGCGCCTCTCAAACCATTTCCGCCGCGATCAAATCATCCAGTGTTTCCCGGCGGCGAATGATGCGGAATTCGTTCCCATCCACCAGTATTTCCGGAACGCGCGGCCGATTGTTGTAGTTGCTGCTCATGGCAAAGCCATATGCCCCGGCCGTAAAAACCGCCAGCAGATCGCCTCGCTGCGTCGGGGGAAGCATTCTTCCTTTGGCTAGATAATCTCCGCTTTCGCAAATCGGCCCGACCACATCGACGATCTCGCCATCCGCCGGCTCGAATGCTCTGCTGCGCTCGCGGGGGATGTTGGCCGCATCTGGTTTCACGGGCCAGATGTGGTGATATCCCTCGTAGAGCGTCGGGCGGATCAGATCGTTCATTCCCGCGTCAACAATAACGAATTTTTTCTCTCCGCCGGTTTTGCGGTAGAGCACGCGCGTCAGCAGAATCCCGGCATTTCCGGCGATATACCGTCCCGGCTCCAGGGCCAGGCGGTAAGGCTTATCCTTCAATAGCGGAATCAGCGCGCGTGCATGCTCGGTTACGGGCAGTGCCTGATCGGGCCGCTCATAATTGACCGCGAATCCGCCGCCCATGTCGAACCATTCAATTCGATGGCCGTCGGCTGTGAGGTCCTTGATCAACTGAACGATCTTCTCCACCGCCTGCACATACGGCTGGATTTCGTATACCGGCGAACCGATATGGATATGCACGCCGGCGATGCGCAAATGCTTGAGATTGCGATATTGCGAAAAGACTCGCCGCGCGCGTTCGATATCGACGCCGAATTTCGTTTCCTTTTTTCCCGTTGTGGTTTTGACGTGCGTCTTCGGGTCCACATCCGGGTTGATCCGGATCGCGCCGATGGCTGTCTTGCCCAACGAAGCTGCCACGCGATCAATATTCTCAATCTCCGCTTCGCTTTCGAGATTGAACGCGGCGATGCCGGCGTTTATCCCATCGGCGATCTCCTCATCGGTTTTGCCAACGCCGGCGTAGATGATCTTCTTCGGATCACCGCCTGCCTTGAGCGCGCGAAACAATTCTCCGCCGCTGGTCACGTCAAAGCCGCACCCCTGCTCGGCGAGGAACCGGCAAATGTGAATGTTTCCGCAGACCTTGATCGAATAGCAGATCGTCGCCTTGAGTGGCGCGAAGGCATCGGCTATCTGATGATAGTGATGCAGAAACGTTGCCTTGGAATAGACGTAAGCGGGCGTGCCCACGTCGCGGGCGATCTTCTCGGCGGGGACGCCTTCGCAGTACAACTCGCCGTCTTTGTAGTTGAAAAAATCCATGGTTCGATTTTCGTAGCCCGGAGATTCTAGTAGCGAAAGTGGGCTAACGCGAAATTACGCTTCATTCAGCAGCGGTTTGAGGTATTCGAATGCCTGCTTGGCCATCCCGGCCGCAGTGGTTTCGTATGGATAGAGTTCCACCGTAACCCAGCCGGTATAATTGATTTCCCGCAGAGCCGCGAAGATCGAGCGGAAATCGATCGCGCCTTTGCCAGGCGCAAGGTGCTGATGGACCCGATTCGCACCAATGTCTTCCAGATGAACGTGTGCAACCTCCTGCGGCATAGACCGAATGACCTGAGCCGGGTCCTCGTTGACGCAAAAAAGATGCCCAATGTCGCAATTCATCCGAATGCTGGAATCTGCACTAAAAAACATGTTTTTAAATTCCATATATTCCCCGGCCGTTTGAATAAACAGCCCCGGCTCCGGCTCGATTGCGAGCGTTATCCCCAGCCGTTCCGCGAGCGGTATCAGCCGTTCCAATCCATTCGCAAATCGCNNGCCCGCCCGGCTGGATGCTGACCGTGCCGCACTCCATTTCCCTCGCAAATTCAATGCAATGCATCGTGTGCTCGATCCGCAAATCACGTAGTCGCTCATCCTCCTCGATCCACGTCGGATGATACGTATCCCCAGCGGCAAAGAGCGTAAACGCATTGATGTTGCTCACCGTCAAACCCAGTGATCGGATCTGATGCTTGATCGCCAGGCGCGCCGCCGAATCAAGCGACGGCGGATAGGCGTGCGGAACATCCGCCATCAATTCCACTCCCGCATACCCGGCGTCAGCGATGGATGCAATCGCCTCCTTGAGCGAGTTTTTCTTGAATGCATTGGTTGAGAAAGCCAGTCGAATCATGGGATTAACGTTAGATGCCACCTCTGCATTTTTTATCAATCTTCAGTCCTGATAGTGCAATCTTCCATCGTTTACAAGCTTACTCTGGCATAGTTATTTTAACCTGAAATTAATCACTTCATTGTTTTCAAGCGAGGAGGCCGAATGCGGAGTCACAGGAACGGGCGAAATTTTCAGCGGGCTTTGTGGTCGGCTTGCCTGGTCGGCGCGGTCGGAAGTATCACCACCCCATCAGCCAAAGCGTCTGACTTTTACGTCAGCAACAGCTATGCAGGGACGAACGGCGCGCCATTCACCACCGGCGGCGTGACGTATGCTGGTGCTTACAGCAGCATCAATGCCGCGCTCGGTTCCGTCGGCTCAGGCGCTTCTCCCGCGAATCCAAACCGAATCATCTTCGCCCCCGGAACCTACAACACCGCCGCCACGACCGGCGTTTCACTCAAATACAGCAAAAGCAACGTTGATCTCATCGGCCTGGATGGAAACTCCAACGACGTGATCATCACCTCCACGCTCGATTCCAGTTACATCCCCGCCGGCGGCAGCGCCCTCGGCACCAGCGGCGTNNCACGGGCAACAATGTCGGCGCCGCAAACATCACCTTCGCCAACAGCACCGACACCCCCTACATCGTCAACACGGGCCATCAAGCCGTCAGCCCCACCGGCAGCTACGTGACCGGCCAATCGCAGACCGTCAATGAGCCCGCCGTTGCTCTGCTCCTTCAGGGCGATGAGCAGGTCTTCAACAACGTCCAGGTTCTCGGCTACCAGGATAGCCTCTATACCAAGGGCGGCCGATCCTACTTCACCAATTCCACCGTCAGCGGCGACGTCGATTTCATCTTCGCCAATGGCACAACCGTCTTGAACAACTCCACGATTAACATGGACGGCGATCACTCCGGCGGAGATATCACCGCGGCCAGCACCGACAAGCGAACCAGCAACGGATTGGTCTTCCTCAATGACACCATCACCGCCAATTCGGTCAAGGGTAATCCCGCGATCGATTCGATGAACGCCGCCAATGCCAACGGACCGGCGGCGAGTTCGATGACACTCGGCCGACCCTGGGGTTGGACGCAGACCGGCGGCGATGCCAGCACCGTCTTCATCAATACAAAAATGGCTTCCGCGATCAAACCCGTCGGTTGGTCGGCATGGGATTCCACCGAAACCACCGTCACCAACAACAAAAACAACGGCAATCCCGCCGAAGACAGCCGTTTTGCCGAGTACAACAGCACGAATTTGTCGGGCAATCCGATCAGCACCGCGAGCCGCGTGACTTGGTCCCACCAATTGGTGGCTTCACAGGCGTCAGCCTACACGGTGGATAATATCTTCTCCGAATCCTATCCCTGGTACGGCGACGGATATTCCGCTACGGATGCGTCGAATCCGGGCACCGGATCAGCCAATCCCTCCGATCCCAACTATAGCTGGCCCGCCTATTGGGGCGATCGCAACTCCAACAATGAATCCGCTAACGATCTGGTTTCGGCGACCTTCCCCACGCCCGGCAATCCCAGTGGCTACACCGATCCATCTTGGACCCTCGGAGGAAATTGGGATCCGACGTTGCAGCTGTCCACGCTCGTTCTTCCTCCTGTCCCCGAACCCGGGCCGGCAGCACTGCTGGGCGTCCTGATCTTCGCGCCGCTGCTTCGCCGCCCGCGCCGCGACTCACTTGCCGGGTGAATCGAGTTGATCTAAAAGTGAGGCAATGGCCCTCACCTACCAGAGCAGCGGAGTAGACTACGGCCCGCTGGACGCTTTCAAACGAGCGTGCCAGCGGGCCGCGGTCACTACCACGGGAACGCTAAAAGGCCACGGCGTCACCGAGCCTCCCGGAATTCGCGGCGAAAGCGCCTACCTCATCGAAACACCTGATGAATTTCTCGCTCACGTCGAAGAAGGGCTCGGAACCAAAAATCTCGTCGCCGATGCAATGCTCGATCTCACCGGCAAGAGCTATTACGCGAACATCGGCATCGACACGGTTGCCACCATCGTCAACGATCTGGTCACAACCGGCGCATCCCCTATTTCCGTCGCCATGCACGCGGCAGTGGGGGACACAGCCTGGTTTGATAACACCGTCCGCGCCCAGGATCTAGCCCGAGGATTCGCCGACGGCTGCCTCCGCGCCGGCGCCGTCTGGGGCGGCGGCGAAACCCCGGCCCTCAAGGGAATCATCGAACCCAAATCCATCGTCCTCGCCGGCTCAGCCTTCGGACGCATTCGACCCAAATCAAATCGCATCACCGGCAACATCACTGACGGCGATGCCATCGTTCTACTCGCCAGTACCGGCGTTCAAACCAATGGCCTGACGTTATGCCGGGCCATCGCCCAGCAACTTCCCGAGGGATATCTAACCCCCATCGGCGATGGCCGATCCTACGGCGAAGCCCTATTGGACGCCTCGGCGATCTACACCCCATTCGTCATCGAATGCCAGCGCCGAAATCTCAAGCTGAACTATGTCTCCCACATCACCGGCCACGGCTGGCGCAAACTCATGCGGCTGAATGAGCCTTTTGTCTATCGCATGAAGTCGGTTCCGCCCGTTCCCGCAGTCATGCAATTCATTCAACAGCAGGGCTCGGTTGATCTGACGGAAATGTACGCCACCTTCAATATGGGCGCCGGCTTTGCCGCTTACGTGGCCCCGACCGATGTAGCAGAATGTCTGGCCGCGGCACGGAAGGTGGGCATTGAGGCCTGGCACTGCGGCTCGGTCGTCAAACAGGGCGGCCGGAGGGCCGTGGAGATCGAATCTCTCGGCATCGTGTTCGAGGGGGATAGTCTTCAAGTGCGATAGGCGATATTCTGTCTGATCTCATGAGCAGCCCGCGATTCCAAGTCACGCAAGAATACGCCGTCAACGTGATGCAATTTGTTCTCCCCGTCGCCATGGACACCATGGAGATCGACAGCCTGATTGAAGACGTGCTGAGGAGCCTTGATGCCAAGGGCAACGAACCCTGGGTGGTGGATCTGTCCCAGGTTGGCTACATGGGCAGCTCGATGCTGGGATTGTTCGTGAATATTCGCGAGCGGATCCGTCAGGCGGGCGGGACGCTGGTGCTGTGCGCTATGTCGCCGCCACTTCTGCGAATTTTCAAAACCTGCTGCCTCGAGCGCCTTTTTACCATCGCCAAAACACGCCCCGATGCGCTCGCGCTCGTCAGCGGCCGCTAACTCCGCGGAATCGAAATATTCCGGTTCGGCTGCCGCCGTCGCAGCTTCTCATCATGCGCACCGATCGCATCTGATTTCCGCTGAATGGATCGTTTCAGGGGGCCGATTTTTTCATATTTTGTTTTTGCGCAATATCGGATCAGNNAGCCACTCATCCCGCTGCGAATCCGTAATCGCTAGTTGCGTCGTGCTATACCAGAACTGCGCCAGATCCTTGATGATCCATCGCCGGCGGGTCAGCACCCCCGGAAGTTTCCGCACTCGCGCCGCATCAATCACGCGAATTTCCGCAGCCCGATCTTTCTCAACGCGCGCCAGGAAATGGCAGACGTAGAGGTCGCGATGATGCAGCCCCGCATTGTGCAGATGCGTGCTCAAATCAGCTGTCGGCCCAAGACCCTGATCGAATGGCAATCCTGATTCCACAAGTTTGTCAGCCGGCGTAAACCCGGCCAAATCCTCGATAGCGATAAAGCTTCTGCCGTCATCCAGATTCCCCCACGCCGCCACCACCGCCGCCGGAATCCCGCGATCTTGCAGCAAGCGATATCCCTCAGCTTCATCCCGGGCGGGCGAGGCTGATCCCATCGCCGGGAATCGCTTGACATGCAGACGAATCGCCGCGGTTGGCCCCGCAATATCCCAGATGCAATTTTCCCGATCTTTCAGTCGTCGCCACGGCTTGATCGCCGGTTCGGTGAAGATCATTTCCGGGCTGAAACCGATCTGGTGAAAAATCTGCCGGTATGGTTCGGCAATGAACATCACGTTTTGATCGCGCCCGGCTGAAAGAATCGGCTGATGCCCGGCTTGAAGATGACTTTGCCGTCTACGACCACAAGTTCCTCATCGAGAAACAATTTGACGGATCGGCTAAGAACTTCGGCCTCCAGCGCCAATCCCTTTTCCTTGACGTTGTCCAAAGTGTCTACCCCGACATTGATGTGGAAAACATCCTGCAAAATGACCGGCCCTTCGTCGAGTTGTTCCGTCACAAAGTGTGCCGTGCATCCATGCACGCGAACTCCGCTCTCATACGCCTGTTTGTACGGCGCCGCGCCAGGGAAATACGGCAGCAGCGACGGATGGATGTTGATGATCCGGCTGGGGAAAGCCTTCACGATCCGCTCTGGAAGAATCCGCATATATCGCGCCAGCACAATCAAATCCGGCGCAGCTGCCTGAAGACTTTTCAGCAGCCAATCGAAATGCTTTTCCGGCTCTGCCGATGGATGGAAATGAAACGGGCAACCAGCCTCTTTCGCCATAGGTTCCAGATCGGGATGATTGGCAAACACGCCGACCGGCGAGCCGCTGAGGTGGTTATGCTTGAAATCATCGAACAGCCGATTCAGGCAATGCGGCTCCTTGCTAACCAGGATCGCGACTTTTTTGACTCGCCGCTCGCTGTGGAGATGAACGCGCACCTCCATGTCGATCCGCCGCCCCAGTTCCAGCAATCCGGTGATGAGTTCCGACAAATCGGTTGAGAGATCCTTGAGATCAACCAACATATCCATCAGGAAAAAGCCGCGGACGACGCGCTGCTCGATGTCCTGGATGTTGATGCCGCGCTCCGCGACATACGTCGCGAACTGGGCGACGACGCCCTTTTGATCCTTGCCCAGAACACTGATGACAGCCAGAAGCGGTTGCGGCACGAAATCCTCCGATTGAATAGCGGGCAGTAGTTTACGGGGGATTCAGGGCCTTCGCACGCGCAAGGCCGAAAGCTGCCGGAGACTCTCCGTCGCCTCGGGATTGTAGGGATCGATTTGCAGGATTCGCTGGAATTCCTGCTCCGCCTGCACGGGCTCTCCTGATTTCACATAGGCCCAGCCCAAATCAATCATCCCCCGGATGCGAAAGTCACTCGGCAAATCAATCGCCGCCTCGTATTCGGGAATCGCCTTCTGGTATTCCCCGCAGTGATAGAAAGCATTGGCCAGATTCAGATGCAAATCCGCATCATCCGGATTGCGGATCATCGCGGCGCGGTAGAACGGAATCGCCTCCCGCGGTTGGCCGTTTCGCGAAAGCTCGGCGGCTTCGATCTTGTTGCCAACCGTGCTATTCGGATCGAATGCAAGGACATGGCTAGCCAGTGCATTGGTGTTTTTCCAGGTCTGAAGCTGAACAGCGGTGAGGGCTGTCAGCGCGCAAACGAGAATCGGCGCAAGCAGGAACCCCATCGGCCGAGAGAGACGCGTAACCCCCCAGGCAATAAATAGCGCCGGTCCCAACATTGCGAGATAAAAATACCGATCCGCCACAGTGGAATACCGCTGCTGGCTAAACGGAATCAAACCCAGAACCGGAAGAAGCGCCGCCAGCGAAATTGCAGCGGCAATGATCGGCTGCCGCCAATTGCGGCGCACAAACCACAACGACACGGCGATGACTACGGGTATGCACGCATCAACAATCCACAAGTGGTTCACCCAGACCCGCAACGGCGTTCGGGCATAGTCGATGCTCAGCTGCGCCGGCCAAAAAATCTGCCGGAAATAAAATCCAATCGCATCCAGCGCAATAAAGGGTCGATGCCAGATATCGCCGCCCGCGACCGACTGCACCTGCCGCGCGACAACGCTCATGACCACAGCCAAGCCAAACCAAATCAGCGAAGACCGAACGACGCGCCCGATCGGCCGGCCAACAATGCCAACATCCAGAATCACTACAATCACCGGCGCCACCACCGCCGTCGGCTTCGCCAATAGCGCCAGCACAAAAATCGCGGTCGCCATCCAATACCAAATCCATCGCCGTTTTCCGGACGCATCCGCGAACGCGAGATAGACCCGAATCGCCCCGAGCGACAGCGCCGCGGCCAGCAGATTGTTCATCTGCGCAGCCCACGCCACGCTCTCAACCTGCAAGGGATGCAGCGCAAACACCGCCGATCCGGCAAAAGCCGCCAACGGATTTTTAACGCATCGCAGCAATATCGAAAAAACCAGCGAAACAGCGGCTGCGTGCAAAAACAAATTCAACAGGTGAAATCGCGACGCATCGCTTGAGCCATTCGACGCCAAGGCCAACGTCCACCAGAGCGTGTAGGAGAGCGGCGTATAAAGCCCGAGATGCGGCGCGGCCCAGATTTCCCGCAGATGCTGCGAGTTCGCCGGATTCAGCAGCGGATTTTCAACGACCATGTCCCGGTCGTCCCAGTTCACGAACTGAAAATTGCGAACCGGAAAATAAACCGCCGCCGTGAAGGCGAGAAGAATCGCGTAGAAGATTGCGATAGCCCATGCAGACCCGGCGTCCCGAGAGGTCGATGACCCGCTGAGTAAAATCACAGGCGTGGCAACTCGTACAGGTTGCATTACCGGGAGCCCAACGCCTTCAGGCGCTTTTTAGAATCCTCGTCACCGAGGGCCGCCGCCTTGCGATACCAACTGATGGCTTGCGACTGATCCTTGGCAACGCCTTCACCTCTTTCGTACAGAAGACCGATGCAGTACGTCGCCGTCACATCATTCGCGTTGGCGGCCTTGCGGAACGATGCCATTGCCTGTTCGTAGTCCCGGGCCACGCCATGGCCACCGTAATATAGAAGGCCAATGTTGGTCATTGCCGTCGGGCTCCAAACGTCGACTGCCTTGCGGTACCAGGTCATGGCCTGCTCGTAATCTTGGGCCACGCCTTGTCCATGAGAATACAGAAAACCGATGTTGTTCATCGCCCGCGCGTCCCCAGCATCGGCGGCTTTGGTATCCCAAGTCATAGCCTGTTTGTAGTCTTGAGGTACACCCACGCCGTGATCGTACAGATTGGCAATGTTGACCATCGCTGTGGTGTTGCTCAAGTTCGCGGCTTTGCGGAACCAAATCATAGCCTGCGAGTTGTCCTGAACCACACCATACCCTTGTCCGTAAAGACCGCCGATGTTGTTCATCGCCATCGCGTCTCCCGCATTGGCGGCCTTGCGGTACCATGCCATGGCCTGCTTATAGTCCTGAGCTACGCCGTGACCATCGAAGTATAGAGACCCGATATTTCTCATCGCTACGGCGTCGTTCGAAGCGGCAGCATTTTGGTAGCATGCCATGGCCCGTCCATACCATGCCACGGCCTGCTGGTTGTCTTGGGCCACGCCCCGCCCGCGTTCATACAGAAAACCGATGCTAGCCATAGCCATCCCATCGCCCGCGTCAGCGGCTTTGCGTAACCAGGCCAAGACCTGCTGATAGTTCTGTGGCACACCTTGGCCATTCAGGTATAGAGTGCCGATGTGTCGCATCGCTTCCCCTTCGCCCGCATTAGCCGCTCTTTGGAACCATGACATGGTCTGCTGATAATCTTGAACGACGCCTTGGCCGTAGTAGTACAGGTCGCCAATCCTCTCCATCGCCACCGCATTGCCGGCGTCAGCGGCTTTGCGGAAATAGACCATTGCTTTTGCATAGTCCCGAATTACGCCGTCCGTTCCCTTGTAGTATGCAATCCCGACATACAACGCGTCGGCAGGACCACGCGCAGCCTTCTGATCCAATTCGTCGGCCACGGAGGTTGAGCGAGTCGTTGCGGGCGCCGCCACTGCAACCGCCCGTTCGGTCATCAGTGGAATCGTGACAACGATGGAGTAGAAGCAGAGACGAATGACGATGGAAGCACGCATGACAATTCCCAATGTACCGATGCCATAACCATCGACGCAATGAGCGCGGCAGTAGGCGGTGCGCGCGATGTAAACCGGCAAGCTCGGACGCGTCCAAACAGCGTCCCGTTTCATCTGCTTCATCCGCCCCTGATTTCACCCGCCCCGTTGCGCGGGAAACTTGCCGGTGTGATCCAGCGCATCACGAATGGCTTTGACGAGATCATCGCGATCCCCCTCAGCCTGAAAGCGGATGGAAACCATGCTCGGCCGTGTGTTTTGCAAAATCGGCGCGACGGAAACCACATCAAATTGCCCGGCCCGGATCGCGTCCAGCACATCTCCCGTCTCGTAATCGCACACTACGAATTCACCCATNNATCGACGCGATCCCCGCCGAGATCGGAATCTGCCCCATCTCCGATTCCAGATCGAGATCGCTGCGCGGGACGATCACCGCGAAGCTGTCAGCCGAAGCAATCTGCTGTCCACCGAGACTTTTCGTCAGTTGCCGCCACGTCTCCGGCGTATCCTCCTGATCGGAGGCCCGAGTCTGCGGAGAAGCATTCGACGACGCACCAGTCGGCGCAACGTGCGACGAGCAACCTCCCGCCATCAAAGTGAACAAGCAGAAAAAGGAGACCAAAATGGCTCGCACGGGTGCCGGGGTTTTGTCTCGTCTTCCGCCGCGGACGGTGAGGGGAAAAGGAGAAGGGTGGGGAGCGTGCGGGAGGGGCGGGAAGAAA
>PMAK01000022.1 GCA_003153655.1 Phycisphaerales bacterium | reverse complement strand
CGACGAAGCCCACCGCTTCGCCCAGCACTACCACCACATATTGCGCCGCAAATCCGTCCTCGAAGAAGAAATAAAACAAGGCCGCCGCCCGCCGATGCGAAAAAAGCTGCGATCGCCCGCTCCTGACGCTCCAACGCCGCAAGCACCTGAAATGCCGACGAACGAGAGCAACCCTGGGTCATAGTGCCTCCCGCCCAAAAAATGGTAAACTATGCCCTTCGGGAGAGACCCATGTCCGTGACATTTGAGCTGCCGGAATCGATCGAACAAAACTTGCGACGCGAGTTGGGCAACCTCAACCAGGCGGCCAAGGAAGCAGCGCTCGTTGAACTCTACCGCCAGGAAAAGCTCACACAGTATGAGCTTTCGCTCGCCCTCGGCCTGGACCGGTTCGAAACCGAAACGATTCTGAAAAAGCACAACGTCACCGAAGACCTGCCCACCAATGAACAGTACAACGCAGCCCTCGCCCGGCTACGAGCGATGACACAGACGTGATCGTCGTTTCCGACACCACTCCTCTCAACTATCTCGTGCTCATCAACACGGGCGTCGCCCAAGTTTAGCCGTCGCGGCCTCGCGGCGGAATTTGGGGTGACTCTCCGAGATTTGCGAAGGCCATCTGGATTTATCCTTACTTCTCGATCTAAAATCCGATATCGTTTTCGCTGTCATGGACTCCACCCAGGGCAAACTTCTCCTCGCCTCCCCAAGATTGGCCGACCCCAATTTCGCCCGATCCGTCATCCTCATGATCCAACACAACGACCAGGGCGCGCTCGGCCTCATCCTCAATCGTCCTCTCACAATCAGCGTCCAAAAAGCCTGCGAGCACAGCCTCGGCGAATCCTGCGAAGTCGAAGGCGTTCTCCACCAGGGCGGCCCCTGCGAAGGACCCCTCATGGTTCTCCACGGCAACGAAAGGGTCAAAGACGCCGATGTTCTCCCCGGCGTATTCTTCACCACCGAAAAATCCAAAATCGAATCCCTGCTCAAACACCAAACCGCCCACGCCAGATATTTTGTAGGCTACGCCGGCTGGTCCCCCGGCCAACTCGAGGAAGAAATGGAACACGAATCCTGGGTCGTCGCCGAAGCCGTCCCAGGCAATGTCTTCGAAGACCAGTCAAACCTATGGGCCACCCTCATGCGCAAACAACACCTGGGCCAATGGGTCGACCCCTCCCGAATCCCCGACGATCCCTCCGTAAACTAACCAACACACAGAGAGCCGGACCGTGCCGGTCCGGTCCCCCGATGAGTAAACTTCGCCTGGGAATCACAGGTTTCGGAAGAATCGGAAAAGAACACGCCGCGTGGTTGAACCTCTGCCAAAACATCCACGCCGTCGCCACCGCCGACATCACCCCAGCCCGCCAATCCATCGCCCGCGCGCAAAATCTCTCCATCCACAATCATCTCGACGAACTCCTCGCCGATCCCAACATCGACGCCATCCTCATCTCCACCCCAACCTCCATGCACTTCGACCACGCCTCCGCCGCCCTCCGCGCCGGCAAGCACGTCATGCTCGAAAAACCGATGGCCATGAATCTCCCCCAGGCCAAAGAACTGATCGACCTCGCCCGATCCCAAAAACGCATCCTAAGCGTCTTCCACAATCGCCGCTGGGACCCCGACTATCTCACTGTCTCTCAGGCCATCCAATCCGGCATCCTCGGAAAAATCATCAACGTAGAATCCCGCCTNNAAATGGGCCAGTTGCGTAGGCCCCGCCGCAAAAGAATACCGCCCGCATTGGCGCACCGAAGCCTCCTTCGGCGGCGGGGGGCTCCTCGATTGGGGCTCCCACTTCCTCGACCAGATCTGGCGTCTTATGCTCCCCGCCCGCCCCATCCGCCTCTTCGCCCAACTCCGTCAAAACGTCTGGTCCAAAGACGCCGATGATTTCGCCCGCATCTGTATCGACTTCAACACCGGCTCCGTCGCCCTCGTCGAAATCAATACCACCACAACCCACCCCCTCCCACGCTGGCACATCGACGGCACAACAGGCTCCGCCCATAGCCCCCCAAGCCCAGACTTCGACGTAACCAAATGGGCCGAGCTAAACTTCACCCCAGCCAATTCCCCCGATCAGCCAAGACGCCTCCCCTCAGCCCCCAAAGGCCTGACCGAACCCCAAATCTGGGACCATNNCGCAGTCCCCGCAGAATCCGTCCTCCCCACCATGACTCTCCTGGACGCCGCCCGCCAAAGCACCCACCAAGGCAAAGCCATTAATCTCGCCTAGCCCTAAGCAAAAGGCCCACAAAAATTAAAACAGGCCAGCCAGCACCCCCAACAGCGCAAAGGCCCATTATATTCGAGAAAACGACCGCAAGCCGTCCCAGACACCGCAACGAAAAAAATCTTTCTTCTCTTCGATCAATTCCCAGAACCAAAAATACTGCCATGAAAAATATTTCTTGCGTCTTGCACCCATTTCGTTAGCCTCTTCCTCCAAAAGGAGAACACACCCAATGCGCAGATATTCAAGAACCCTATCGACCGCAGCCGCATTAGCTTCCGCCTCCTTCATATTCTTAAGTGGCTGCACAACCGATTTAGGAGACTTCCCAATCCTCGCCACAAAAAGCGTAGACCTCTCCAACATCAACACCCAGGCCGCCTCCACCGTCCCACGTGTCAGCGGCGACGACTCCGCCCTCCAGTTCGTCTACCTCGGCTCAATGCCCAGCCTCAAAACCGCCACCGACCACGCCGAAGACAAAGGCGACGGCGTAGCCCTCGCAAACGCCCACATCGAAGTCGATTCCTGGAACGCGCTATTCGTCAACCAATACAAATTCGT
>PMAK01000085.1 GCA_003153655.1 Phycisphaerales bacterium | reverse complement strand
CGAACTGGCCAGAATGGCGAGGACTGGTATATACTGAAACCAATTGTCGCTGGCCCGGGCGATCGCATCGATACCACCGGCGAATGGCTGCTAATCAATGGGCTGCAAATCGCGCCCATGCCTCCAACGAATGACACTGGCGGCCGTTCGCTTCCCATTTGGCGTGATACCTGCGTGCTCGGACCGGACGAATTCTTTGTGTTCTCCAACCGCATTCCCAACAGCTTCGATAGCCGTTGCTATGGTCCCATTCGCCGGCAGCAAATCGAGGCTGTCCGGGCGCCCCTGTTAACATGGTAAGCCCCCTATGTTTGATTCCGCCAGGTGGACCAGCATTGATTATTTCGCCCTCGTTTTTACGCCACGATGCCGTCCAGTTTGCTCCTGAATCGCTTGAACGATTTGACCTTGTTCATTCGAGAGAGCGACGTTATGTGCTCGCAGATCTTGACTGCATGTTCACGGTCAAGATATTCGCCATATTTGGAAGGCTTGAAGATCGTATTGAGCGTTGCCTTTGGGTTTTGATTCCGGTCTGTCTTCTTATGACTGGGCACGGGAGTCCACCGCCCATCAGGATCAATGAACGCGGTGATTGCCACACCGTCCGCCAGAAGCCACGCTTCGAACTCCATCGAGATACAGAGAAGTACCACCTTAGTCGAATTAACGCCGGCACGGTTGAGCGTATCAATTACCTTTAAACGCTCCTCTCGACGACATGGCTTGTGCTTCTTGTCCGGCCACGCTGGGCGCAAATCCCACACGATGAAAACATATTGGCAGCCGATATCAAAAAGCGTTTTCGCTTGTTCGCCGCACGACTGTAGAAGCTTCTCCTTGCTGTCCATCGCAACGAGTTCGTACAACAAACCAGCACGAATCTTTCTGATGAGCACCGGCAATGCCTTCCATTCCGCTCCCTGATTGCCGCATTCGACGATCAGCCCGATTCTGAGTGTAGGCTTGGGTGGCATCAATCACCCTTCGCCGTGCCGTGGCGGGTAAGCCGTCCCATGGTGTACAACTGCCCCGGTCGGAAGCGTTCAGCCCATAGCTTGAGCGACTTCTGCCCGTCTGGCCGCCAGAATCGTACGCCACCGTTCTCTCGCTCCGTCACCACAATTGACTGTAGGGGGAGAAGATCGAGCAGATATGGCGAGTGCGTTGTGAGTATGATCTGCGACTGTCTTGCAACGACGATTCGCTTTAGCTCGTCAACGATCATGTTGAGGGTACGAGGGTCTAGACCGTTTTCGATTTCCTCAATGCAGATGAGCGGCGGTGGGTCCGGGTGCCGGAACACCGCAAGCATGGCCAGTGCCCGCATCGTCCCCGTGGATAACATCCAACCGGGGACATCGAACTTGCTCTCTCCCGACGGCCCATAGCGCTCCTGCATCGTGAGAAGGGACCGTCGCTCGACCTCTTCGGTCATCGTCGGCCGCACATCTCCGGCATAGGGCAATACAAACCGTAGCGCCTCAACGATCCCGTTCCAAGCGGCCGTACCGAGCTCACCATAATCCTTCACCATGTGCCAGAGGTAGTCGGTCACGTTGGAACCGTCTGGCTCTAGAAGAAACGCGTCAACTGCTCGTCGTGTCGGCGAGGGCTGACCCATCCTCGCGGGGTCAAGCGTTAGGAACTGCCATCGCCGGATAAACGAGCCCGCCACTTGTATGAGATTGACCGGCTGGGATTCCGCGATAGGTGCGCCCACGTCGGTCGACCTGAACGGTCCACGCCCCAAAATGGTAGCATCGTCTCGCTCTAAAACGTAGCGATTGAGGTTGTCGCGGTCTCCGATCTGAGTGAGCGAGCTAAACTTGACCGAAGGAGACCGGCTCCCGCCGCTTGGCTGGATCGAGCCGGCCAATCTACACTCAAGAGGCTTAAATTCGGGGCGCGGGTCCAGCACCTTGCGTCGTTGCGGCTTAAGCGGGGCGGACTTATTCCGCAGATGCTCGATCCCCTTGAACGCCTGCATCGCACCGTCGAGTCCTAACGTGACGAGACGCTGGAGAGTCTGCAACGCCTCAATGATGCTGCTCTTACCGCTGCCGTTGTTGCCTANNCAGCGGGGTCAATTTCAGCGGCTCACTGTCGGCAACCGCCTTAAAGTTCCGCACTCGGATGGACGTCAGTTTACCGCGCATAGGTTATATCCACCGTTAGGTCGCGATAGGCATTGCGCGTCGCGATAATCGCAGGCTCGGGAACAGACGGAAATGTCGAGAGCATGTAGGCAAAGTCGTCCTCCGACACGCCATACAAGTGCGCGAAGGCGGCGTCCAACTCAGCCCGCAGTTGCATCCGGTCTGCGTCCCGCCACTTATGGACGCCGCCACCCTCGGACCCCGCGAATCCGCAGGCTTCGGCGAGCGGTCTCATATCATCGGCAGTGCACGAAAGTTTAAGGACACGCTCGCTGATCCATTGTTCAACGGTTTCGCGCTTGGACCAGGGACACTTCTCGGTATAGGTTTCGGGGCCGAGCGTGGGAAGTTGCTCGACTATAAAATAGTTAAGGTGAACGCTTCCGACCTTCTGCCTCGCGACATAGTCGAAAACAAACGAGTTGAGGTTCGCAAGCAGACAGCACTCAAAGCGAGGGGCCATATTTGTCGTCGGCAGCATGATTGGTGCCGAATTAACTACAGCAACCCACGGAAGAAAGGCGGCGATCATTGTTCGCTCGTTAGTCGAACTGGTAATGTCCTTATAGGCCAGGAGCCAATCCCGCTTGCGGCCTTCGGTGACAGCGGCCACCTCTTCGTCGCTTACCCACCAGCGCGGTAGCACGGTGAACTCCGGGTTCTGATGCTGTACTGGCGTTGTCTCGGCCTTCTGCCCCTGGCGTACCCAGTTCTCCTCTTCCACCATCACACTCGCGGCCCGGTGGTCAAACGCTTGCACCATTTTGGCTTCGTACAAGGGCAGCGCGCGCTTCCCAGCCTTTGCATAGACGTTGCCTTTGAGCTTGTACCCCCTTTTTTCCCAGACTTTAGCGTCCTCGAAGTGTTCGGCGTCATTCGTTTGGTGAAACATCGTAAAGAATTTCAGTCCCCATGGGTTGCCGCCCTGTTTTCGGTTTTCATCAATCAAGATCGGGATGCGCTTGTAGATGCCCTTAGTCACGTCAGCATCACGCCGCGTGCGAAAAATGGGGCAAGTCCTGGTATTGGGATTCAGAAGCGCCATGTCCGCTGCGGTTAGAGGGATATGCCGCTGCCTGTTTGACTCGGCGGTTTCTTCAATGCCGCGCGCGAAGAAGACGAAATCCGCCTTCTCCGTTTTTGAGCATTCGCCACCGAAGACCAATGCCGTGAACTTAAAGGAGCGATGTACATCCTCAAAGTGGCCTTCCTTATTCTCGAAGTCATAGAGCGATACCAAGCGCTTGGTCTCCATCAACCCACTGAAAAACTCCTTGGTCGTATCATCAGTTGCGATCCCCGACGGTACCAGGATGCCGACCAACCCCTCGGGAGCGACCAGCGATTCGGTCAATTCGGCGAAGAGCATATACAGATTCACATCTCCCTTACCTGTAAGAGGATATCGCCCCGAGCCACGCGCGTAGTCCAACATTCTTTGCGCATTGTCGCGGGCCGTTAGGTAGGAATTATGTAATTCCGGGTTGGCGGTGGGCATCGCCACAATCCGTTTCTTCCGATCCGTTGCGCTGACAGCTCCTGCGGTGATCGGGTCGGTGAGCGAGAAAAACTCGCGATCCTGCACCTTCACCCGTTCCCATGGCGGATTGCCTATGACGCAAGAGAACCCGGCTTGAGGGCCGGTACGGAAGATGCTTGGAAACGCAGCAGCCCAGTCGAGGGCGTGGGGATCGACGGACTTGTCCGAGACCAAACTGTTGCCCTGAATGATGTGCTTCGAAAGATCGGCGAGGGTCTTGCCCTTACGGGCCGACCGAATCCACAGGGCGAGTTGAGTAATCTCAACGCCCTCGCGCGAGAGATCCACGCCGTAGAGATTTTCATTGAGGATGTAATCGGGAATCGAATCCTCGTGCCTGGCCACATCGACTGGAGGGAGCCCCGCGCCCGCGAGACCGTGGACAACCGCCTTGTAGTGAGCATCGAGCGCATCATATGCGCGAATAAGAAACGCGCCTGAGCCACAGGCGGGGTCGCAGACGGTCAGCGCCTTCAAGGTGTCGAGGCAAGCTTTCCAGTACGCTAGAAGTTTCTTGGAGTCTTGGTCTGCCCGGGCCTCGGGATCGACTTTGTGCTGCTTGGCCAGCGCCAAGAAGCGTTCCTTAACCAGAGAGTCGACCGTGCGCTCGACGATCAGGCCCGTGAATGCCGGTGGAGTATAATAGATGCCAAAGCGCTTGCGCTGCGCACTTTTGGGCATCTTCGAAAGCGGGGACTCTTCGTCTTTATTGCCCGTCTTGGCAGGCTTGGACCTCTTTGTGTTGCCCGCGCCGTTGCGGCTACTGCCATTCGGGGGAGTCGCCTCGATATTCGCCTTCAACGCGAACAAGCCGCCAACGCGGAGCTTTTCGAGTTCTGTGATGGAGCGCTCGAACAAGTGCCCTAAAACCTCGACGTTAACCTCCTCGGAAAAGTCGTAAGCGCCAAACCCGACAAAGGAGTTAGTCCACTTCTCGTCTTCGAGTTCAAGGGCGTTTATCTCAGGGTCATCGGCAAAGAGCCCACCGTTAAATCTCGTGATCTCTCGCTTGCCCTTAGCTCCCTTGTCGATAGCAGCAAACAGATCCAGGAAGTTCTCCCATGCCGGATTCTTTGCACGGCTATAGGTCCGAATGTCCTTTTGCGCGGCTTCGAGCGATTTCTCCGGAAGCAGTCCACGATCTTCGCAAAAAGCGATAAAGATGATTCGGTCCAACAATTTTTGGGCGATGCGGATGGCGTCGTCGAGGTTTTTTCCTTCATTCAGGTTGAGATGTTCGATAAGTTCAAGCCGACGCCATTGGTATGCCTTATACAGCTCGTCACCCACCTCTTTCTGGCGCTTCTCAGTCTTATCAAGCAATGCGGCGGCGCGCGGCATTTGCGATAGTTTCGATCGCAGCAGTCCGCCTCGCTCGAATAGAGCATAGAACTCGTTGAAGCGGTCGCGATCGCGTAACTCCTGAAGCGTAAACTCCTCGTACGAGAGATTGCCCTTACTGCGGTGATAGAGCCGTATGGTTGCAAAATTGGAGACAATTCCCCATGTGCATTCGGGTAAAGCGTTGAGATAGTCCCAGCATTGCTGGACGGCCGTGCGGCCATTGGATTTGTCTCGGTCGAGGTCAATAGCCGAGCCTTTCAATTCGACGACAACTGTTGGCTGTTTAGCTTTGGGGAATTCGCCGATTGCGGCGTCGGCGATGCCTACACCGGAGACGGCGTACTTATGATCCAGTTGGAAGTCGTTCGGGCTGTGCGTTTTGACTTGGTATCCTAGCCCTTCGCCGAAGAGTTGTTCAAGGAATTGGGTGTCGATGGTGGTCTCTTTGTACTTCGGAAGATGTCCCGCCGTCTCAAGATCGGCCCACCGAATGGCGATTTCATGGGCCCTGACCACAACCGGAATGTCAAAGTCGAACTCTCTCGCAGCATCAGTCAAGTAGTGCGGAATGAATAGCGCTCGCTGGCGACGTATACGGCGCTGCATCGCTTGTTCGTGGTGCGCAAAGAGACCGGGACCTTCCTTAGTTTTTCGGGGGCGCGTTGTCATTCGTTCTCCGGCGTGGTGCGTTGGTGCAAGAGCCAAATCGTAATGCCTCAAGCGGCACAATGCGGCGATGCCGTCCCTTGCGACTCTGCGCCCACGATGACCGAACATGATACCGGCGTCTCCTGAATCTTTCTCCTACTGTGTCCGCGTCCGCGTTCGCGCTGTTGTAGTGACGACCTTAATGACGAAATTCTTCCATTGCAAAAACAAATAGAAACGGTGGCCGACGACGCAGATTTGGAAGAACTCTACAACACAGAAGGCGATCTGCTTTACGTGGCATCCGGCCCAAGCGAGCGATCATCTCCTCCGGTATGGGAATTTCTAGACGACCCGCCGACGTGACGTAAGGCATCGAATCCTCAGCAGTGGGCAGATCGTGTCGTGCGGCGCTCGCACCGCGCAGATACCTATTGCCATGCAATCACGATGTTTCCTTACCGTTGGCGTGACGGCAGAATTGATTTGCATCCCACCAGAATCAAAGCATAATCAACTGCGGATCGGCGGTATTCCCCGAAGAAGGTTCCCCCCCTCCTTCTTCAACCGCCGATCTTTTTTTGCGCTAACCGTTTCTATTGCTAAATCTGTCATTGCATCGTCATTGAACAAACCCCAAGGGCGCGGGATTGACGAAACCCGGCTCAGATAGTTACCCTAACATATAGCGAACAACAGGAAGAGGTTTGTCGTGCACATAACGACTGATAAGGATGAGCTGCGCCGCGCCCTTGCTGAAAAGCAAGTCTCGCACGTTCGTTGCCGCAGCTTTCGCACAGGCTTTGAAGCGCTCGACGAGATTGCGCCCAACACGGCTTTCCAGGGCGGCGCAGTGCATGAACTACTCTGGCCACGGAAATCGACCTATCCGAAGTCGCT
>PMAK01000047.1 GCA_003153655.1 Phycisphaerales bacterium | reverse complement strand
GGTGTCCAAGGCGACGTTCAAATCAAAGGTGGTCGCTCCGACGGCGTGAGCAGTGTCGATGGCGCCCTCAAAATTGTCGAATCCCTCCGCCAAAAGGGTGGCGCCGACAGTGATTCCCGCATCCTGCAATTTCTGTCGCTGCCCCCACCAATCGCCGGTGAGGTTATTTTCAAAGTTGGTGGTGGATGTCGTGGGATTCTGTTGCGTTATGGCAACATCCGGCTGCGTTGTGACATGGGACAAAAGTGGATTATCATTTTGGGAACCTGGGGTGTCCGCCATCGCCGTGGAAAGCGATGCTTGCAAAAGAGCGGTCAGGACGGGAGTACCACCGAGAATAACTGCGCATCGACGAATCGCCTTGGCCATAAAACCTGTTCCTTCACACGAGGGGTCCTTGATATCGAATTTCGTTATAACGGGGCGCGATGGTCGCGGTCAATGTTGCCGCCGCGCAACTAGACTTGGATATTTGCTTCTGGTGACTCGCATCGATCGATGCGATGATCTATAACGAATTGCACTCTATGGCAGATCAAGACCTCTATTCCGGATTGATCCGGCTGCATGTCCTCCATCATGCGTGTCAAGAGCCGGTATTCGGGCTGGGCATGATTAAGGAACTGCGGCGACATGGATATCGGATCGGGCCTGGCACACTCTACCCCTTGCTGCACCGGCTTGAGCAAAAGCGGTATCTTCGCTCGCACAAGCAGGTCATCGGGGGAAAGTTACGCCGTTGCTACAGTGTCACTCCTGCCGGCCGGCGCGCCCTGACGGACGCAAAAGCAAAGGTAAGTGAACTGTTCGAGGAATTATTTGAGCCATTGCAAAGTTGACGTAAACAATTACCCAGACTACTGTATCGAAATTCGATAACAATGAATGCGTCAGAAGTCTCGACGCTCGGATCGTTTTGCTCGGAGATCGTTCAATGGAAATGTCATCGAGGGAATTATGGACCGTGCTTCACGGCATGGTATTCGGAGCTGCGTACCTTCTGGCATTCACGGGTGGATTCATAGCGATGTGGGACTTTCGCTCCAACTGGATTGTTGGCGAGGGAGTTAAGGTGGCCGCACGGCGTCTTATGGTCTGGACCTGGGCTATGGCGATTTTAGCTTGGCTCACCGTTATCGTAGGAACGTATGTAGTGTATCCATGGTATCGTGCGAATCCTCCGCCAGGGACAATCGGCACGCCATTGATGCAATATCCCAAGCATCTTTTGTTATCTGATCCTCACACTGCCGAATGGCATGAGTTCGGCATGGAATGGAAAGAGCACATCGCCTGGTTGGCTCCGATTTTAGCAACAGCCGTGGCACTCTTAGTCACGCGCTACCACGAGCGGATCGCAGTGGATGCGCATGTCCGGCGGGCGCTTTTGACTCTTTATACGCTGGCGTTTCTGACTGCTTCAGTGGCGGGGCTTATGGGCGCTCTGATAAACAAAGCCGCGCCCGTACGCTGATTCGATAATGAGGACGCAATGATGGGAACACCAGGCGAATCAACTGAGAAGACGATTCCACGAATTTTTCCCAACGGTCCGATATGGTCGGGCATTCTGGCAGCCGGAATTGGTTGCACGGCACTCGGCGCGCTCGTTGATTTGGCCGAGGCATCAAAATCCGTCTCCAACGCCCTGAATTTTTATAACCCCACGGGCGATCTTTCCGGAAAAACCCTGTTGGCAGTGATTATTTGGCTCGTCGCCTGGGTAGTCCTTCACGCTCGTTGGAGAAATCGAGAGATTCAGTCGCCAGGGAAGATAATGATGATCACCCTAGTCCTCGTTTTCCTGGCTCTGATTGCCGTCTTTCCTCCATTTTTTAGCCTGTTCGCGTCCGATTAACGCGGCATCGATTGAGCACCCAATGTTTTGTAGAGTTCGCCAATAAAACATTGCACCAGCGATTTGTCCGTAAGTGAATTAGTGATCTACAATTCCTAATAGAGGAGAGGATTCGTCCGGCGTCACCAAACGATTTCGTCGATAATCGTGGCACGCTCGCTCCCGTTCAGGCTACCGGGTCTGTCCGCTTCCTGAACCCAGGCGACATGATGACGGGCGATTCCTTGAAACAACCGAACTTCAGGGCGAGTTTCGGCATTGAGGTTGCGCCCTTTGATACGAATCTTATCACCATGAACGTGCAACGTGATCCCGTCGGTCGGACTGAATTCCACGTGCTCAATCCAGCTATAGCCAATCGCCATCACCTCCCCGGATTTCTTCCGCAGTTCGAGCATTGTGGCCCGCTCCCGAATACCACGAAGCCAGCCAAACGAGTGAAAATCATTGACTCCGCTGGAATCCGCTGACGGGTCGAGCCTGTCGTCAATCAGGCGACCAGGGCGATGATGCAAAAACTTATCTGTCATATTCGATCCCCTCGCATGTCGGCGTGCGTTCGCGTTCATTCCGTTCGGGTGCCATCGCCGCTATCCGTTGGAGATGTGCACAACTCGAACACGGTGATCATGATCGGCCACGAACTCGGTTGCCGTCATCCGATCATCGGAACGGCTGACGGCATCGAGCAGCGATTCCTTGTCATCGGTGTAGATCGTCGCCTGCTGCCGGGCACGCGAGACGGACACATAGAATTGCTCCCGTGACGAGGCGGGGAACGATTCGGACGATTGACCGATGAAAACGTGGTCCACCGTCTTGCCCTGGCTGGCATGGCTTGTGACAACCTGGACACATAGCGTCCCTCGCAACACAGACCGAAACCCGGCACATTCGACGCGAATTACTTGAAATTGAAGAGACGCGAGAACGCCTTTCAGAAGCGGAACGATGGTGGAGTCTGCGGAACTGGAGATTCGCTCCTATGTGAGCGAGCTGGACCGCGGCCGGCAGATTGGGGGGTCAGGCTCCCCGACTGGGACGGATGTGCGCGAACCGTTGACATAGAGGTTTCGGAAGGCGATCGGTATACTTCTCTCTACATGTAGAGAAACCTAGGGCCTATGCCCCAACTGTTACCAATGACATGGAGCTACTGATTTGCCCCGCGAACCTACGCTAGCACGCAAACTGGTCCCCGAGCCGCCGCCTCCAAACGCAGGCGGACTCATGGCCGCGCGGGTTCGTGCGATGGACTGGTCGCGGACGCCGATTGGGCCCATCGAAAATTGGCCCGAAAGTCTCCGGGTGGCCGTTGATCTGTGTTTGAACAGCCGGTTTCCGATGCACGTCTGGTGGGGAACCGAACTGATTAACATCTACAACGACGGACACATCCCGGTGCTGGGCAAGCGGCACCCGGATGCACTGGGCCAACCCGCGGCGAAGGTGTGGGCCGAGGTGTGGCCCGTGCTGGCGCCGCAGGTTGAGGCGGTCATGCTGCGCGGCGAGTCGACCTGGAATGAGCGAGCTTATGTCGTGTTGGAGCGGCACGGGTTCCGGGAGGACGCGTGGTTCACCTGGTCTTACAGCCCGATCCGCGATGAGGCGGGCCGAATCAGCGGGTTGATGTGCATCTCCACGGAAGACACCGCGCGGGTACTGGCCGAGCGGGAGCGGGACCAGCTCGAAGAGCAACGGCAGAACAGGGCGGAGGAAACACAGGCCAAGCTGGCGGCGATCGTCGAGTCGTCGGATGATGCGATCATCGGTAGGTCGCTGGACGGCATCATCGCCACCTGGAACGGCGGTGCGGAGCGACTCTTTGGATACGCGGCCGAGGAGGTGGTCGGCCATCCGATTTCACTGCTGGTTCCGCCGGATCGCCGGCATGAAGAGGCGGATATTCAGGAACGGTTGGGGCAGGGCGAAAGCATCGAGCACTTCGAGACGGTGCGAATCACCAAGGACGGCCGCAGGATTGACGTGTCGCTTACCGTATGCNNTCCCATCAAGAATTTGGCGGGCAAGATCGTGGGGGCGTCGAAGATAGTTCGAGACGTCACCGCGCGAAAAAGGGCTGAAGAATCTTTGGCTCTCCACGCGGAAGAGTTGGCCAGATCGAACGTGGAACTGGAGCGTTTCGCATATATTGCCTCCCATGATTTGCAGGAGCCAATGCGAACGGTGCAGCGTTTTGCTCAACTCCTGCAACGTAATTTCGGTGAGAGCCTCAAAGGGGAGGCCAAGGAGTTCTTTGACTTTATTATCGGTGGCGTGCAACGGATGCAGACTCTCCTCAATGATTTGCTCGCCTACTCTCGTGTTGGCTCACAGGGTGCGGCATTCGCGCCGGCAGATTGCAAGGAGATTTGCGCCAACGTGCTGGAGAGTCTCCAGGCGTCCGTCGAATCCCATCAGGCCAAAGTGACTGTCGAACCGCTGCCTGTTGTCATCGGCGACGCCACACAGCTTGGTCAGATGTTCCAGAACCTGCTGGTGAACGCAATCAAGTTCCACGGCCAGCGAACGCCACGCGTCCACGTGTCCGTGAAAGAAGCATCGAGCGAGTGGGTCTTCTCCGTCGCGGATAACGGGATCGGCATCGCTTCGGAATATTTTGATCGGATATTCATTATTTTTCAGCGACTACACACGATAGAGGAATATGGTGGAACAGGCATCGGCCTGGCCATCTGCAAGAATATTGCGGAGCGTCACGGGGGTCGAATTTGGGTAGAATCCGTGGTTGGAGAAGGCTCCACCTTCCATTTTTCGATCCCAAAACGGGAGAAGCTGACATGACGGACAAGCCCTTGGCAATTCTGTTGGTTGAGGATAATCCCGCCGATGTGCGCCTTGCGCGCGAGGCGCTTAGGACCAGCAAGCTCCACAGTATCCTGAGTGTGGTGAAAGATGGTGTGGAGGCGATGGATTGCCTGCGCAAAAGAGGCTCCTACATTGACGCCGCAAGGCCCGACGTCATCTTCCTGGACCTGAACCTTCCTCGAAAGGACGGTCGAGAGGTTCTGGCGGAAATAAAGGGCGATACGGAGTTGAAGCGAATTCCGGTAGTAGTTCTCACAACTTCACGCGCCGAAAAAGATATTATTACGAGCTACAATCTTAACGCGAATTGCTACATCGTGAAGCCGGCGGACCTCGATCAGTTTTTTGAAGTTATTCACAGCATCGAGCAGTTCTGGCTCACAACCGTAACGCGAGCCCCGAAATGACTGACACATCCGTCTAAATCCAGTGCGTCGTCAACTATATGTTTTGATCCTTATCGAAATGCAGATGACGGGCCATGTCCACGTCTCCCCGCGCGTGACATCGTCATTTCAGTTCAACCCTCGGATTATCGGAGCCTTGGTTCACCGACAGCACATTTCCTCCTCCAGACCTGCGCTTGGGGCGACGATAAATCAATGTATCTGTCTACGCGATTGTCGCCGGATTCGACGTAATTGGCGCCGGTGTGTCCGCATCCATGAAGTATCCGTTCTATGACGATAAAGCAGAAAATTGTCGGGAAATCCCTTGTGACCTCGTTGTTGGTCGCGGCCGTGGGCCTGCTCAGCGCGATGAGCATGCTTCGTATTGGCAGCATTTTGAGCACGACGGTGGTGACCGAACTACGCGAGACCGCCGATTTAGATCAGTTGCATGGGGCGGCTTCCACAATCGACGGGCTCATCGACGAGCTAAGCGCGGCCGAGCAGAACCATCAGCCGATCGACCCTGTGCGCCTGGCGGCGGAAGTTGACGACTCGTTCGACAAGATCGCCCAGGCAATATCGCGGCTTGACGAGGCCAATCGGAATCACCCCCTCGATGCGGCGCCGGGCGGCTCCGGCCTTGAGAATGATTGGGACAATACACACCAATTGGAGTTGATAAATCAACAAGGACATCTAGCGTTTGATGAGTGGTCGAAAATGCGTTCCGATATAAAAAGCGGGGCGGGCGCTAACCACGCGTCGCTCGATCAGATAGCGCTTACCGCCGGCAGCCTGCTGAGAGATTCGCAGAATTATGAGTTCGGAGCCAAGGGCGACATAACGCGCCGGTTGCAAGTCGTCCAGAATCGAGTCGCCACGTCGGTACGCCTCCTCATCGTGACCGCAGTGGTTGCCATCACTCTGGTGATCATCATGGCAATCCTCGTGGCCATGCCGCTGGCGGCTCGGCTCGCGCGACTTCGAGACGGGACGGTAGAGATCGGCAAAGGGAACCTCGAAGCCCGCATCAATGTCGGATCTCGCGACGAAATCGGTCAGTTGGCTACAGCATTCAATGAAATGGTCGGCCTCCTCAAGCACTCGCGCGATGAGATCAAGGAGAGCGAGGCCAACTTCCGAGAGATCGCCGACACGATCCGCGAGGTGTTCTGGGTCTGCGACCCCGCCGGCACCAAGATTCACTACATTAGCCCGGCGTATGCAGAGGTCTGGGGCCGCTCCTGCGAGAGCCTTTACAAGGACGCCAGGTCGTTTACGGAACCGATTGTTGCCGAGGATCGGCAGCGGATGCTCGCTGCTTTGGAAACGCAGGCAAGCTTGGGCATCGACGAAGAATACCGCATCATGCGCCCGGACGGCACGATGCGATGGATCCACGCCCGCGGATTTGCCGTTCGCGGAGAGACCGAGCAGGCCCGGCGGGTGGTGGGCATCGCCACCGACGTGACGAAGCAGAAAATGGCGGAAGATGCCTTGCGGCAAGCTCACGACGAATTGGAGCATCGCGTGGAAGCGCGAACGGCACAACTCCAGCAGGCGAACGAAGCCTTACGCCGAAGTGAGACCGATCTTCAGCACGCCAAGGACGCCGCCGTCGCAGCAAATCAAGCCAAAAGCGTCGTTTTTGATACGGCGCTTGATGCGATTGTCACAATTGACTCTTCCTGCGTAATCATCGGATGGAATCTGCAGGCAGAGACGATGTTCCGCTGGGACCGGACAGAGGTGATCGGCACAAGCATCGACCAGACGATCATCCCTGAGCGCAATTGGGACCCGCACCGGCGCGCGATCGAAGCGTTCCTTAAAACAGGGGACGGTCCGTTGCTCAACAAGGTTGCGGAGCTTACCGCTCTTCGGCGAGATGGTCGGGAGTTCCCCGTGGAACTGGCAATCACCCCCGCATCGGCCGGCGGTGAATGCACCTTCACCGCATTCATCCGCGACATCAGCCAGCGCCGGCAAGCTGAGCAGCGCCGGGACATGCTGCTGGCAATAACGCGGGTGTTGGCGGACGCGCCAACGATTGAGATAGCCGTCCCGCGCATCCTTCAAGCCGTCTGCGAAGGTATGGGTTGGCAGGTCGGGCTGGCGTGGGAGGTGGATGAGGACGCCAAAGTTCTGCGCTGCCGCGAGGCTTGGAACACACTGCCCGCTCTGGATGATTTTGTTCGCCATAGTCACGACGTAACGTTTGCGCCGGACATCGGGCTGCCGGGCCGGATCTGGTCGTCGGCCGCCGCCACGTGGATTCCCGACGTGGGATTGGATGGCAATTTCCCGCGACAGGTCTTCGCCGTCGCGGCCGCGCTACGGGCCGCCTTCGGATTTCCGATCCGCATCAACGAGCGTGTGATCGGCGTCATGGAATTCTGCCACATGCAGACGCGCGGCCCCGACAGGGAGCTGCTGTCGCTCCTGGACATGATTGGAAGCCAGATCGGCCAGTTCGTGCAGCGCCGCCGCGCCGAACGCGACGCCGTGATCGCCCGTCAGCAAGCCGAGGCCGCCAGCGCCGCCAAGAGCGAGTTTCTCGCAAAGATGAGCCATGAGATTCGTACTCCGCTTAACGGCGTAATCGGCATGAGTGACCTGTTGTTGGACACGGCGCTTGATGAAAAGCAGCAACGCTTCGCGGAACTGATCAAGACCTCAGGGGTATCCCTTTCCGAACTCATCAACGACCTCCTCGATTTCTCGAAGATCGAAGCCAGGAAGCTGGAAATCGAATCGGTTGATTTTGACCTGTGCGCGGCGGTCGAAGAGGTCACTGAAATGATGTCGATAAAGGCCTCTCAGAACGGGCTTGACCTAGCCTGTCTCACCATGCCCGACGTTCCCACGCAAGTAAAGGGGGATCCTCAACGCGTCAAGCAAATCCTGATCAACCTTGTGAATAACGCGATTAAATTTACCGAGTCCGGCTCCATCAGCATGCGGCTGACGCTGGACGAGCAATCACGGGAACACGTGACCGTACGATTCTCCGTCACCGATACCGGCATCGGCATACCGGCCGACCGAATGGACCGACTCTTTAAGAGTTTCTCGCAGGTGGATTCCTCGACGACCCGCACTTATGGCGGTACTGGTCTGGGGCTCGCCATCTCGAAACAGCTCGCTGAGCTGATGGGTGGCAGCATCGGCGTTGAGAGCACGGCCGGACACGGTTCCATGTTCTGGTTCACCATCAGGCTGGGACGGAGGTCGCAGGTAAAGGAAACGGTTTCCACCCCTGCCGCCCATGCTGGTAGCTGGCGCGTCCTGGCAGTGCATGATAGTGCGATGATGCGAGAGACTTTGCGTGCCCAACTCAGTTGTTGGAAACTGGAGGCCGCAACGGCGTCCACAGCTGACGAGGCGATGAAAATGCTCGTCTACGCGGCAGCAGAAGGACGTCCCTACGATGTCGCAATCCTCGACGGCGAACTCCCGGACACCAACACACTGGAACTGAGCAAATCGATCAAAGCCCGTTGCGAAATCGCTGAAACAGTGCTCCTGATCCTTCTTCCAATGGGTAGTAATCTTGAACCCTTGAAACTGAAAGCGGCCGGGTTCTCCAGTCACTTGTTCAAGCGGATCCGGCAGTCGCGTTTATATGATTCCATTGTGGACGCGATTGCCTCAACCTCCCAGCCGAAGAGTGTTGTCGCGAATACATTGCCTGTTGCAAGCAGCTGCCCAAGCCATTCCGTGGATGCCAGGCATCACGCTCGAATTCTCCTCGCCGAGGACAATCGGGTGAATCAGATCGTGGCCTCCGAGGTGCTGGCCAAGCACGGCTATGCCTGTGATATCGTTGATAATGGGAGAAAGGCCGTTGCGGCGGTTTCGGCCGGCAGTTACGACCTGGTCCTAATGGATTGCCTAATGCCGGAAGTAGATGGCTTTGAGGCGACCCGTCAAATCCGCCAGGCAGAGGAGACCAATCCCGCAAAGCCTCCACGGTATACGCCGATCATTGCTCTCACCGCCAATGCCATCAATGGAGACAGGGAGCGTTGTCTCGAAGCCGGAATGAACGACTATGTAAGCAAGCCAATTGATCCCAATCGGTTGATCGATGCCATCCAAAAACTGCTGGCAAGGTCCGACCACGCATCACCAACACCGCCCGAAATCGAATCAGCAGCCGTTGCGGCCACGACTCCATCCACAATCGCGCGTGACGAAACCTCACCGCTAGCGATCGATGAATTGCTCGACCGTTGCATGGGCAATGCAGAGACCGTCACGTCGATTTTAGATGAGTTCGAGCGCCAGGCGGTCGCGGACCTGGCGGAAATCAAGCGGCACGTGGAAAGCCGTGACTGCGAGGGAACGGCACGGGTGGCTCACACGCTCAAGGGCGCTTCGGGAATATTGTCAGCAGCCGCGCTGTCAGATGTTGCGTTTAAACTGGAACGAATGGGACGCGCCGGCGTACTTTCGGAGGCGGATCAGTTACTGACCCAATTGAACGACGAGGTCCAACGCTGCATTGACTATCTGCCAACAGCGCGGGCTGCAATCGCGAAGAAGGCCAACGCCTAACGCACGTTTTGGAGACCCTGAGATGCGAATACTGATTGTTGACGACAACAAGATTGCTTTGACGGTCGCGCGGAACGCATTGGTGCAAAGCGGCTACGAAGTCGTGACAGCGACGGACGGCCACGAGGCATTGGCGGTTCTTCGCGGCGGCTCGTGCCAACTGGTTATCTCCGACTGGGATATGCCGCAGATGAATGGCATCGAGTTGTGCCGCGCCATCCGCTCCGAGGATTTGTCCGGGTATGTTTACGTGATCCTATTGACGGGGCACAATCTGCCCGAGCAGAAAGTTGAGGGGCTGCGCTCCGGCGCCGACGATTTCATCACCAAGCCGTTCAACCCCTCTGAACTGGTTGCCCGCATTCAAACGGCGGAGCGAATCCTTTCGATCGAAACGCGCGATGTGACGATTTTTGCAATGGCCCGGCTTGCGGAGTCCCGAGATCCGGAGACCGGAGCGCATTTGGAACGTGTGCGCAGCTATTCGCGCGTACTTGCACAACACCTGTCGCGCGTCGAGAAGTTTCGCGCGGAGATAAACACGGAGTACGTCCGCCTTATCTACCTCACGAGCCCGCTGCACGATATCGGCAAAGTTGGAATCCCCGATTGCGTTCTGCTTAAACCAGGCGGCCTGAACGACCGGGAGTTTGAAATCATGAAGTCGCACACAACCTTGGGTGCGGAGACTTTGGATGCGGCATTGCGACAGTTTCCCCGCGTGAAGTTCCTGCAAATGGGCCGGGATATTGCGGCCTGTCACCACGAACGGTTTGACGGGACCGGCTATCCACAAGGACTCGCCGGTGAATCCATTCCACTTTGCGCCAGAATAGTGGCCGTCGCCGACGTATACGATGCCCTAACCTCGAAGCGAGTCTACAAGGAAGCGATTTCCCATGAAGTTGCCCGGTCAATGATTGTCCAGGGGGAGGGAACCCATTTTGATCCTGACATTGTGGATGCGTTCGTACAGACCGAGGCTCGGCTCGTTTCAATCCGGGCGCAGTTCGCCGAAGTTCAAGCGTTGGCCGCTTAATGGCAGTTTCATTCGCTTAGCAAAGTGCTGGAGATGCAAATGAAAAGCACGGTCCTGGTTGTTGACGACATGCCGATCATCCGCGATCCGATCGCGGCAACACTAAGGACGGCCGGATACGAGGTAATATGCGCTGGTAACGGCAAACAGGCTTTGGATATGCTTCGCTCGCAGCAGGCGGATCTGATCCTCCTTGACGTGAACATGCCGGTGATGGACGGACTGGCATTTCTGCGGGTACTTCGCGGCGACTCCGCTAAGGCCCAGACGCCGGTCATCATGTTGAGCGGTGCTGAGGACCGCTCAGACATACTTGAAGCAGCAAAACTTGGAATTCAAGGCTATATTCTTAAATCCAACTTTTCTCTGAAGGACTTGCTGACCCGCGTTCGCCAGAACCTCAATGGATCGTCCCCAAAGTCGCCGCCGGCAAGTTCGCCCAAGGCGGGGGCTTCGAACCAACCCTCTCAACAAGTTGTCCCAAAGAGTGCCGCCCCGTCGCCGCCGCGTGCCGCAGTTGGCGCAGCATCCCCTTTGACAGCGTCCGGCACGCCGAAATTGGAAGGCTCCGATCCCAACGAAGCCTTGGCAAAATTCATGGGTGTGTCCGTGTTGTTCACGCGCGAAAAATGTCTCGAGCGCGCCCAAAAGGCCCTGCACGGAAAGGCGCTTTCGGGGGTCGTTGCCCAGGTGATTCAACTCGCGACCTCTTCCGGAAGCGATGCCGCCCAACTGGGTGAAAGCATCAGTCACGATCCGATTCTCTCCGCCAAGGTGCTCCGGATTGCCAACAGCACCGTCTACGCCACCAGCCGCGGTCCGGTGACCACTGTCTTCGACGCGATCAAGAAGATCGGGTTCTCCACCGTGCGCAACATTGCCGCGACCGTCGGAATCATCGAAGCCATGCCGGCTGGCCGGGGCCGAGACGGGTTCGATCCCATCCGGAGTTGGCAACACTCGTTCGCCGTCGCCATGCTGGCCGAGCGTCTGGCCTCGACCGCCCAAAACGCCAACCAGGCCGCCGCCATCGCCTATCTCGCCGGGTTGTGCCACGATCTCGGGGAAATCCTTTTCCAAACCTGTTTTGGCGACGAATGCCGACTGGTCCAGGAAGCCCATGAGCGCACCGGATACCCGGTGGCCGATCTCGAAAAAGTAATGCTGGGAATACCAACGTCGGAATTGATAAGCCTGACGCTTCGCAGCCTGAGCCTGCCCGATGTCATTTGCGGCCCAATCGAGGCGATGCACGGACCCGCGCCAACGAAAGACCCGCTGGGCTCGATTCTGTGCCTTGCCGACATTTGCGCCAACGGCATGCTCCTGGCCGCGTCGCCGAAATCGCCGCTGCGCGGCTTCACGATGGACGAATGCGAACGGGCCCTTTCCAAAAAAGCCGCTCCGAAACTGGATCGCGCGAAAATCCGCGATGAAATCTTCGCGCTCACCATGCTCTTGTCGCAAATAAGCGATCCCAGTCTCACCACGCCGCTGTTTCCTACGACAAAGTCACCCATCTGGCTTGCCAGGGAGGCGGGCCTGTCCAAACTCGACCCGATTGAAGTGGCGTTGGAATCGCTGGCTCAGGTTGAATCCAAAAACCGCCTGCCCACCCCGGAAGAAACCAAGAACATCAAGGCTTTGGTGATCGAGGCGACGGACGCCTCGATGGGCACATTGGGCTCCCAGAACATCGCTGCGTTTAAGACCAACTGCAAAACCGAGTTGCCGATCCTGTGGCTCGTCCATCAGTGCGAGACGTCGCCTGCCCCGTCGGATCAGCAGTTACAGCCCATTTCGATGCCAGTTCCGCTGGAAGTTCTGGCGAAATTCGTCGCCGCCGCCTGAGCGCGCCGCATCGTCAAAATCCGTCCAATCTCCCATCCATGTCCAGTACTCTCCTGGCGGTGGGTGCTGCTGGCTTCGGGGGAACAATTGACTTTGAAAATGTCCCGAATGCTTTCTTAGAGAGCAACATCGGCGGCGGTGGCCAGGACCTTGGGGGTTATTATGCCGGGGTAACGTTTGGGCCAAATGAGCAGGTCACGACCACCAGCACTGTTTTTCCGGCGCATTCAGGAACGAATGAGCTTACCACCAGTGACTTCGGTACTCCGAATATCCTGATGACGTTTGACAGTCCTCAAACGGATGTTTCGTTCTGGTATACGACTTCTTTTGGCATAGTGGCGACGGCGTTCGACAGCGGCAATCATTCCCTGGCCTCATTTACTGCGCCGTCAAATGTGAATTTGGCTACGTCCGAGGGGGTCTCCTCCTTCGGCGATCTCTTCACCGGCGTCGCGGATAACTATCTGGCCCGAGTGCGATGAGGCGGTCAGGCGAATCGAACGCCAAGCTTGCGTCTCAGCATCAAAATTCAAAGGATACTTGGGTGATGACACCCCAACGCAATTGGTCACGCGCGCCTTGGTCAATAGGAAACTGGTAGCCAATTTCGATGTGAGGCTGTAGTTTGCCCAATGATTTGAAATCGATATCAAAGCCGGCGACACCAAACAATGCGTCCTGACCATTGCCTGAAAGGGGTGTCTGGCCATCAAGCTCAAGAATCGGAGTTAATTTCTCGGTCGATGGCAGAGGCAATTGGTCGTGAAAGATCTCATAACCAAACGACGCGCCATAAATGAATTGAATCGTCTGGTCGGGAGCAATCGTGAACTGCGAGCCGGTCCATGCTTCGACGCTTACGTGGTCACCGATGCGAAGAAGCTGGCCCAAGTAAGGGGTGAGTTGCACATCCATTCCAGAAACCGGCGTGCGCGTCGGAATGCCAACGTCGAGGCGGGCGGCAGTAGTATAATCAAATTGACCATCCTTGCTGACGTACTGGAAAACCGGGTGATAAATAGCTAGATCGACATTTTCAAAGCCCCTGGCATTCTCCTGTTCAACATCGTCACCATCATCGCCGCCATGAATATTGAGCTGATGTTCTGAGTCCCAGCCAAATTCACCGGCGATGGTAAGTTGGCCGATGACGTTCCATTGGAATTCTGCGTCAACTTCGTCATCTCGCAGGCCGCGATTTTCCCCGTGGAGGTAGTCTAACTCGATTTGTCGTTCGGAATCGAACTCAGGCCCGATAAAGGGGTCATGGAAAAAGTCATTTCCGTAACTTGATCGACTATCGAGCAGGTTAAAAAAGTAACGGTTCGACGTTTGATTTGAGGTTGGCACACCGACTAGCTTTTGCTTCTCGTCGTCATCGTCATCATCAAGCAGAAAGACTCGCTTGGTGGTGGATAGGTCAGAAGAAGGTTCCGGAGCACCTGGTGCGAAAGACGGTCGCGTGGCGGCCCCGGCGAAAAGCCGCGAAGCATTGCTGGCGATGACCAACCCGGCGAGAGCGATGGTGAACTGACGTATCGACATAGGGTGGAGGAAGGTAACGAGCTAATCCTTAGCCGACAAGACCACTATCCTTGTATTTTAGAATAGATGGCCATTAATAAGATCGCGTTAAGGATCGCGGCGCGACCATGCTTACTGGATGCAACCGTTGGATTTGAGCCACGGCTCGATGGCCTGCTCCAGAATGTCCTGCAGCGTGTTCGGCTCTACCTTATTCAACTGGCGTTCGAGTGACGCTCGCTTGAGGGCCTCGGCATACTCTGAGCGAATCCGGGTACTGATCGGCACGCGGGCAAATGGCGAAGTGACCTTCGTAACGAATGGTGGGCGCGGCGAAATCTCGTCAATTGAGGCTTGCCTCGAATTGTTCGGGGTTCTTGTAGCCTATCGCAGAGTGACGCCTCTTGCGATTGTACCAGCATTCGATGTACTTAAAGATCGACCGTTTGGCTTCATCATGCGTCTGGTAATCCCGATGATGGACTAGCTCGGTTTTGAGCGTTCCCCAGAAGCTTTCCATGGCTGCGTTGTCGTAACAATCCCCGGTCCGGCTCATGCTGACCGTTACATTTTGAGATTGCAGCAGCCGTCTGTAATCGGTGCTGGTGTACTGCACGCCGCGGTCGCTGTGGTGGATCAGGTCACTTCCGGGCTGACGGGATTTCATCGCCATGTCCAGCGCATCCAGGCACCGTTCGGTCCGCAGATGGTCAGCCATGCTCCAGCCGACGATTCTGCGGCTGCACAGGTCCATCACCGCCGCCAGATATAAAAAACCTTCGCCCGTGAGGATGTAGGTGATGTCGCAGCACCACTTCTGATCGGGCAACTTCGCCTCGAACCGCCGATCCAGCAGGTTGGGCGCCACGGGCAGATCATGGTTGGAATCCGTCGTTCGCACTACGAACTTGCGGTGCATGACCGAGCGAATTTGAGCCTGTTTCATCAGCTTTGCCACGGTGTTGACGCAAATGTCGATCTTTCGCTCGGCCAATTCCGCGTGGATGCGCGGGCTGCCGTAGGTGCCGAAACTCTGCTCGTGCGCCGCGCGGATCGCTTCGATCTGTTCCTTTCGCCGTTGCTCCCGCGCGCTGGGCGGACGATCCACCCAGGCGTAGTAACCGCTGCGGCTGACTTGCAGAACCTGGCACATGATCGACACCTCAAATTGCCCGCGTTGCCGATGGATCCACTTCAGCCTCACTGGTGTTGGCTCGCGAAGTAGGCCGTCGCTTTTTTTAAAATCTCCTTCTCGGTCTCGGCGCGTTGCAGCCGCTTCTGCAGTTCCCTGATCCGGGCTTTCAAGAGCTTGGGATCATCGCTGGCCGCGTAATCCGGTTCGACGATCTCGACCGGTTTGACGTGGCCCCGTTTCTTGAGCCAAGTGCCAATCATTACACGGGTGATTCCCAGCTTGTCGGCCGCTTTCTACTGGCTATAACCCTGTTCCGTGACCAACTTGCAGGCTTCATCCTGAAACTCGATCGAATGATGCTTCCGTGCCATATTCGCGGCTCCTTTGCCGGCATTATGCCGGCCTATCGCCGCGCCCACCATTCGTGGGGAAGGTCACCGTCGTTCACGGCCAGCAGCACTGCACTGTAGCGATCGCGTTGCAGAGCATTGTGTTCCTGATCCGTTAACTCTTGGAGTCGCTGAAAGTCACCTGCGTCGCGTTCCGTCACCAACATCTTCAGCCTCCCTGAATGAGCCGAAGAAGCTGTACCGTATCGATCAGGATCGCGCAACCTAACAAGCGCCGAACTGCGCGCGGGAATCAGTCACGATCCGTATTAGACGGGCAACAGGGGATCGGTCCAGCTTGAAGGGGTAGTGTGTTCTGCATCTTCGGATAAGAAGACGCTTGCGCTGATCGACCGCAAAGAGTTTCGAGAATGCGGGATTGAGGGGTGCGCGGGGTACATGCTTCCGGTGCGAACTAACCTCCAGGCTTCACCGCGTAGACTTTCACGCTCGCGGCATAGTCGTTCACGTTGTATTGCTTGAGAACAGCGGTGAGGCCCTGGTGCACGGCTGATTCCTTCGCTCCTCCACAGCATGTCGGGCCGCAGCACGATTCATCAGCGATTGGGAGCGTGCTCTTTTTCTCCATCGGAGGCGAACAGCACCCGGATTGTCCTTCGACGTTCGCATAAGCGTTCAAGTCTGCGCCGGAGTCAACGACGTGCACGGCTCCAAATCCCGCAGTGCGAAGGCCTCGCTGGAAATCATCGATACTGATGGCCCCGGCAATGCAGCCCACATACGCTGCCACGTCCTTTGCCAGAGCCGACGGAAGCTCCTTCTTGATCGCGATATCGCTGACCGCGACGCGCCCCCCTGGTTTGAGCACTCGGAACATTTCCCGGAACACCGCGTCTTTGTCGGGGGCGAGGTTGATGACACAATTTGAGATAATGCAGTCGGCTGAGTTATCAGCGAGTGGGAGCTTGTCGATGTTAGCTTGGTGAAACTCAACATTTGGGAGATTCGCCTCCTTCGCGTTTTTTCTGGCCCGTGAAATCATCTCAGGTGTCATGTCGATGCCAATGGCTTTTCCCTTCGGGCCGACTTTCTTGGCGGCGAGAAAAACATCCAGCCCGCCACCCGAACCAAGGTCCACGACCACTTCGCCCGGCTTGAGCGACGCGGTTGCCGTTGGATTTCCGCAGGAAAGCCCCATGTTGGCATTGGCAGGAATCGACGAAAGTTCCTCCGCCGAATATCCGAATGCTTCAGCGATGGCGCGGACACCAGCGTCGTCGGTCGATAGCGCGCTTTTGGCAACGTCGCCGTACTTTTCGCGAACGATATTTACGATTGAATCTGACATGGATTCTCCTGAAAAGGCTATTTGGATTGCGCAAACTTCGCGCGAACTACATTGGGGCAAGCAGCATCGAGCGAGACTTCAAGGGTCGGGGTTGATGATATTCCACCGGCGAAATATCGACGTTGGAAATACAGCGCGACGTTCACCAACCCAATGAGGACCGGTACTTCGACAAGCGGTCCGATGACGGCGGCGAAAGCGGCCCCATGATTGATTCCAAATACCGCAACCGATACTGCGATTGCCAGTTCGAAATTATTGCCTGACGCTGTGAATGCCACAGTTGCGGTTTTGCTGTAATCTGCCCCTACCTTGCGGCCCATCCAGAAGCTCAACAGAAACATTAGCACAAAGTAAATGAGGAGCGGCACGGCAATCAGCAGCACGTTCCAAGGCTGAGCAATAATCTTGTCGCCCTGGAAAATAAACATGGCGACAATGGTGAAAAGCAACGCCACGAGCGTGACGGGACTGATGCGGGCAATGAACTGCTTTTCGTACCACTCCCGTCCCTTTGATTTCATCAGCATGAGCCGCGTGAGCATTCCGGCCACAAACGGCACACCGAGATAGATGGCCACGCTCTTTGCGATGTCAACGATACCAACGTTGACCACCGCGCCCTTGAGGCCAAGCAACGGCGGTAGCACCGTGATGAAGATCCAGGCATAGACGCTATAGAACAGCACTTGAAAGATGCTGTTGAACGCGACGAGGCCCGCAGCGTATTCGCTGTCGCCCTTAGCCAACTCATTCCAGACGATGACCATTGCGATGCAGCGGGCCAGTCCGATCAGTATGAGGCCAATCATGAACTCGGGATGATTGTGCAGAAACAGGACTGCCAGCCCGAACATAAGAATGGGGCCTATGACCCAGTTCTGCACGAGCGAAATCCCAAGTATTTTCCAGTCGCGAAAGACGTCGGGCAGCTCCTCATATCGTACTTTCGCCAGTGGCGGGTACATCATCAGGATCAAACCGATGGCAATCGGGATATTTGTTGTGCCGACTCGCAAATGATTCAGGGAATCCCGAACGCCCGGCACGGCATAACCCAAGCCGATGCCCAACGCCATCGCGGCGAAAATCCACACCGTCAGATAGCGATCAAGAAAGGGAAGCCTTTTTGTCACGTTATCACGTTTCATTGTCGTTGCTCCAACTTCCCGCCCTCTCGACTTCCGGCGCCCATGTTTTCATCGCCTTGCCGATTTGGTCGCGGACTTTGCGGAATTCTTCGAGCGTTTCTTGTTCTGAGCCAACAAACGCCGCTGGGTCGTTGAATGGCAGATATTTTCGCGTATAGGTGCCTGGCCAGATTCGAGGGCATGTGCCGTTTGCCTTATCACAGACGATAAGAAGGTGTCTTACGGGGGCTTTGCCAAGAAAGGCAGTCAGAGATTTGGGCCGCTGGCCGCCAATGTCGATTCCGATTTCGTTCATCACACGGGTAGCGAGCGGATGCACCTCGGCCTTCGGGTCGGTGCCGGCGCTTTGCACATCGTATTTATCACCGTGATACAGCTTGAGACNNCTTGGGGCAGCGTCTCGATGAATGACCGGATTTCATCCCGCACGCGACGGTAGTGGCCGAGGCCTTCGGCCTCCGTCTTTGCGGTTTTCGCAAGCCTTGGCGGGTCATCAAACCCGACATGAATCACCTTGGTCTTGCCTGGGAAAACCGGACAGCTTTCATGGGCGTTGTCGCAAACAGTGACGACGAAATCGAAGGGGACATCGCGAAGTTCGTCTGAATGCTTCGATCGTTGACCGCTGATATCGACGCCCGCCTCTTTCATCACTGCCACGGCATTTTTGTTCAGGCCATGCGGCTCGATACCCGCTGAGTAGGCGTCGATTGAGTCGGCTTTCAGTTGCCTGGCCCAGCCCTCGGCCATCTGGCTGCGGCATGAGTTGCCGATGCAAAGAAACAAAACTTTGAGTCTGTCCATCGGTTTCAACTCCATTTGCATAAGCGGATATACTTTGGCAAAAAACTCAGTCGCAGCAGTTCCGCGTGCCACAGCTTTCGGCGCGGCGCTTCGCGTCCTTCGCAAGCTCCGGCACGTCGGTAAAGCAGCACGAAAGGCACTCCAGCAACTTCTGATGGAACCTGCTGTTTGCCGGCGCAAGCGAGTAATGAATCCAAAGTCCGTCCTTCCGAGTTGTCACGAGGCCCGCTCCTCGGAGATATGCGAGGTGACGGGAAATCTTGGGTTGCGGACTGCCCAGCACTCGCACCAGATCGCACACACAAAGCTCACCGGGCCTGAGCAGGTTCAAGATACGGAGCCGCGTTCGGTCGGCAAACGCCCGAAAAACGCGGTCCACAGACGGTTTTGCAACGGTTGACTTCATATATGCCTATGCGAATATAGGCAACCTCGCTCAATGAGTCAAACTGTCGAATATCAAAAGAATGAGCACAGCTCGCGTCACCATGACCGGTATGGTGTGGCAGCGAGAGCACACTTTTCTCCATATATATAGCCACGCGGAAATCCTCCTTGATTGTACGTCATAAAGGACGTTATGGCTTACTAACATCTGGAGGTGGGGAATTTGGAATCGAACATCGTCCTGGCGGACAAGCGTGATATTTTTGCAACGGGTGCGATCCGGCTTCCCACAATCATCGTTGCCGCCGACGAACATGCGAGCCGTCGATTCATTGAGTTCTTTACCGCCAACATCCGCAACCGCAACACGCGGCAGGCATATGCCCATGCCATTGGGCGCTTTCTGAATTGGTGCGAGGCAAATCGCCTGAGTCTGGACACCCTGGAGCCGGTCGCCATTGCCGCATACATCGAACAACTCATGACGGTCCAGTCGGCGCCCGCGGTGAAACAACATCTGGCGGCAATTAAAATGCTTCTGGATTGGCTGGTGGTTGGCCAGGTGCTTCCCTTCAATCCGGCTGCTTCTGTTCGCGGTCCCAGGCACGTCGTCAAAAAAGGCAAAACGCTGGTGTTGTCGGCTGGACAGGCGCGACAACTGCTCGATTCAATTGATTTGACGACGTTGGTGGGACTGCGGGATCGGGCACTCATCGGCGCGATGGTCTATTCATTTGCTCGCGTGAGCGCGGTCATCAACATGAGCGTCGAAGATTACTGGCAGAACGGAAAGCGTTGGTGGCTTCGGCTTCATGAAAAAGGCGGCAAATATCACGAAGTGCCGGCGCATCACAATGCGGAAGAGTACGTCGATGCGTATTTGCATGTCGCCGGAATTGCCGGTGAGGCGAAGACTCCGTTATTCCGGTCGGCCAATGGCAGCACGGACACACTCACCTCAAGGCGAATGAGCCGCGGAGACGTATGGCACATGATTCGCCGGCGCGCGGTGAAAGCCGGACTGCCGGCACGTACCTGTTGCCACACGTTCAGGGCAACCGGCATCACCGATTATCTGGAAAACGGCGGCACGATTGAGAAGGCACAAACGATTGCGGCCCATGAATCACCGCGGACAACGAAGCTTTACGACCGGACGAGTGACGAAATCACGCTCGATGAAATCGAGCGGATCAGGATCTAAGAGATGTGGCAAATCCCCCGACAGGCCACCCGGCATTTCACGCCGACGGATTGGACCGTCTATCCAGGGATGTTTCACGGTATGGCAACGCGAGCGTTGTGGTCCCCCCCCCCACAGGATGTGGGCTTAGAGGGATTAGAATTCAGATGCGGCAGAAAATATTGACAAGTGACAAGCGTCACTTTACATGGTATAATTCATGATTAAGAGCTTTAAGCACCGAGGTCTTAAGCGTTTGTACGAACGCGGTGACGCGAGAGGGATACGCCCAGACGTGCGAAAAACGGTGGAAGAGATTTTGTCCGTGCTTGATGCAGCAGAGTCGCCCGAGGCCCTGAATCTTCCCGGCTACCGACTGCATCCGCTCAAGGGAAATCTGAAGGGCTTCTGGTCGGTGACGGTGCGGGCCAATTGGCGTATCGTCTTCCGCTTTGAGAAAACGGATGCTTGCGACGTGGAAATGATTGACTATCACTGAGAAGGGAATTGATATGACGATGAAAAACCCAGCCCATCCCGGACGAATTGTGCGAAGCGCCTGCCTTGAACCGTCGGGATTATCCGTGACCGACGGAGCGAAGCTGCTTGGTGTGACCCGGCAGGCACTCAACAACGTCATCAATGGCAAGTCCGGGATCAGCCCCGAAATGGCCATTCGGCTGACGAAAGCATTCGGCAGCACACCTGAGACGTGGCTCAAGATGCAGCTTGCCTATGACTTGGCCGCGGCGAGAAAGCAAGAGCATCGGATCAAGGTGCGACGGTATCGGGGCGAGGAAGTCCACGCGATTCAATAACTGGGTCGTCACGACGGTATCGCGCACTAGCAATAAATCGACTGATATGATGGCATTATGAAGAAGAAACATTTGGGTTCCCGGTTTGAGGATTTTCTGGAAGACGAAGGCATTCTGCAAGAATGCAGGGCGTCGGCCATCAAGTTCAAATTCGCCCATGAACTCGAAAAGGCGATGAGTCAGCAAAAGATCAGCAAGGCCGCAATGGCCAAACGCCTGAAAACCAGCCGAACAGGCATCGACCGCTTGCTCGATCCTGAGAACACGTCCATTACCCTCAACACGCTGGCCAAGGTGGCGCATCTTCTGGGCAAGCGGATTGATTTCGCCCTGAGGTGAACATACTGACAAATCCCCGGACAGACGCACGGCAATTCATGCCGACGGCCAGTTTGCCGTCTATCCAGGCATTAACAGATAGTACGAATTTCATTGACAAGTACACAAAAATTGTCGATAAGTACACTATATGGGTACATCTTCCACATTGGATGTTCTGATGCCAAAGAACCGCCAGCGACTGCTAGGGGCGCTTTTCGGCCAACCGGGTCGTGCTTGGTATGCGGCGGAGCTTGCCAAGCAGTTGGGTGTGCTTCGCTCCGGCGTCCAGCGAGATTTGAAAGCGCTCACCGGGGCGGGCCTGCTCAAAAGTTACCGCAAAGGCCACATGGTTTTCTTCCAGGCTAACGAGAATGCCCCGGTCTTTCCTGAACTGCACGGATTGATTCTTAAAACCGTTGGTCTCGTTGAGGCGCTGCGGGAGACGCTGTCGCCGATGGCGAAGGAAATTCAGGTCGCGTTCGTTTATGGGTCGATCGCGGCTGCACGGGAACAACCCGACAGTGACGTTGACCTGATGGTCGTCGGCACAGTCGAGCGGATGCGTTTGTCGCGCCCGTTACAGCAAGCAGGAGTGCAGCTTGGGCGCGAAGTCAATCTCAGCATCTTCACCCCTGCTGAATTCAAGGCCAAGCGAAAGCAGCATTTTCTCTCGGCGGTTCTGGACAAGCCCAAGCTGTTTGTGATAGGTACGGAGCGTGACCTGGACAGAACTTCTCAATAGAAAATGCGTCATCGCCGATCCCACCAGCAAGAGTGAAATAGACAATCTGCGCTCTATCGTTTCCCGGAGCCTAGCCAACGTGACCGTCGCCGGCCTTTCGACCGATATTCGCTTTATTCTCGCGTACGACGCGACCCGGACGCTTTCATTGATGATCGTGCGTGCCGAAGGCTATCGCCCCCGCTCGGTCGGCGGGCATTACAACACATTCATCGCTCTGGAGGCCGCCGACCCGGCGTTTGCAATGCTGTCATCGTATTTCAACAACTGCCGAATGCTCCGTAACCAGAGCGAATACGACTTTGCCGGCGGCGTCTCCAATAGTGATGTTGATCAACGTTTGCAGGCAGTAAAGCAATTTGCCATGGATGCCGAAGCCTGGATCACAGGCCGATATCCGCATCTCGCGTGAAGTGCCCTCCACGCTCGATGAAATCGAGCGGATTAGGATCTGAGATTGGCCCCCTAAATCTCCTCACAGGCACACGACATTCTGTGCCGACGGACTGTTTGCCGTCTACCCAGGGCTAGGCTTAACTTATTGTCCCTGCAGGGCCGCAAGCCGATTGCCAGGAGCGACGTTAGCCCTGCGGCCAGTTTGCGGACGGGCCAATTTTTACCGTCCCGCCTTAGGACTTTGGCTGTCGAACTGTAGGGCGATCTTAAGCGCCTTATACGCATCTGATTTAATCCATGCGCGCCCTGGCGCGTTTGGTTTTGGCCTGGCATGATGCCGGCATTAACCAGGAGTAACTTGCAGGTGATCGAACGACAGCCGGGGGATGTGGCGGAGTTCCGCCGGCGGATCAAAGTCGAGCGTGATGCGTTGCAGCGAGACAAATACCGGGCGGTCATGCTGGCATTGGAAGGACGAGGAGCCCCGGCGATTACCAGAGCCCTGGGCCGTTCGCGGCGGGCGGTGCAGGATTGGGTCTACGCGTACCGGGATGGCGGTCCCGACGAACTACTGGCGGGTAAGAGCACGGGCCAGCCAACCAAACTCCGGCGGGATCAGGAAGCGTGTTTTCGCACCCGGCTGGAGGCGGGGCCGACCGAGGCCGACAACGTCTGCACGCTGCGGGGCAAGGATGGGGTTCGCATTCTGGAGTCGGAGTTCCAAGCCTCATACACACTTGACGGGGCCTACGCCCTGTTGCATCGACTGGGGTATTCGTGCCTGACGCCGCGTCCGAGGCATGAGAAGAATGACCCTGCGGCGGTCCAACAGTTCAAGGATCACGCCCCCCTTTTGTAGACGCAGTACAGAGTGCCATCGCCCCGCAGGGTGGTAAAGTTCGCACGTTCTTCATGGATGAAGCAAGGTTCGGCCAACAGGGAACAATCACGAACCTGTGGGCCCGGACCGGCTCGCGACCGACGGCTGTTCGCCAGACCAAGTACGATTGGTGCTACCTGTACGCCGCGGTCGAACCCGCGACCGGCGCGTCGGCTGCATTGATCGCCCCCAACGCCGACACCGGGACAATGAATCAGTTCTGCGAATCCTTGACACCGAGCGCAAAGCCGACGAGCACATCGTGCTGATCATGGATGGGGCAGGGTGGCATAAGAGCAAAGCACTGAAGTTGCCCGACGGAATCATCCCGGCGCGCCGGGATGATGTTGCTGGGCAACTTCAGTTGTTTACTTTTGTGCCACCCGGCCTGGTCCATGAAGAAGACGCGGACCTTGCCGCCATGCGGAGCGATCGCGTCTTTCACCCTCTGAACAAAAAGGGGGATTGTTCTTTGAACGGCTCGAGGGCCTTGGGATCGTTCTTTTCGTGACGCGGCCGGGGCGAAAGACAAGAATAGCCCAGACGATCCAGCATGCCGTAGAGGCTGCCCAGCGTGTGCTTCACCCCCATTTCCTGCTTGAGGATGCGAACGATGTCTTTGCCGCGCAGCGTGCAGACCCCATCGGCGGGAGTCGCCCCGGCTTCCAATCGTTGCGCAACCGAACATGCGCCTAACGCGCGCGAGAATCAGCCAGGAACCGTATCAGAGGCCAAGGGGAGTTGCGCTCCCCGCGCTTGAGCCCATCCTATGCTAGTAGTCCGATGACGACGGCGCAAATTGACCAGGTCATGCCAATCGGCTGGCGTCGTGACGAGCCTTGAACCCTTTTTGTGCGCTCATGAGTACCGGCTCCAACGGTGTGGACAATATGTGATCTTTGGGGAAGCCGATTTCACTGCCCATGGTGATGTCGGTATTATTCGGGCCATGAGCGACAATGTTGAAATCCCGCCGGTTGTGAACACCGTGGTTGAATTGGGCGTGGTGCGGATGCGCATGGGCGTCGGCCCCTCGGCCCGGGAAAGTTATCTTCCCCGAATGTGCCTGTGGGTGGATCAGCGCACGGGAATGATCCTGCACTTTGAGTTGACCGAACCGCTGGAAAGCTATGTGCCGCTGGTGGTGAATTCCTTGGGGGGCGTAGCCGGGCGCATCGGCGGTCTACCGAGACAGATTCAATTGCGCGATCCTCAATTGGCGGGCGAACTGCGGGGAATCCTCGAGCGCGTCGGCGTCGAGGTCGTTGTGCGCGAATCGCTGCCCATGCTCGATGACGCCATCGCGAGCATGATGGACTTCAAACGAATCAGCGGCGATCCCGAGCCGGGTTTGCTCGACGTATCGGGCATGACCCTGGACCATGTGATCGCCTTCGCCGACGCCGCCAAGGCGTTTTACGAGGCTAAGCCATGGCGGCATCTGATCGACGATGATTTGATCGCGATTGAATCCCCGGCAGGCCCGGCGGGGACGCAATTCACGCAAGTTTTGGGGGCGGGCGGAAACACATTCGGCCTGGGTTTTGTCGCTTCCCGGCAGGCGCACGAAGATCTCCGCGCCGGTCACGGTTTGCCCCGAGGCGGCATCTGGAGTCTGCTTTACGGGGACATCGATCATCTCCCCTATGACGATGGCGAAGCATGGGAAAGACACGGATTAGTAGTCGCCGGGCCGGATGCCTACCCGAGTTTTGTGCGCATAACCAAATCGAAGGGTGAAACGTATCCGACCCTCGAGCAGCTTGTTTGGGCGGAAGGCCTACTGCGCGCGTTGGCCAGCACGACGGAGGAAGAGTTGGATCGGGGCCGGTGG
>PMAK01000247.1 GCA_003153655.1 Phycisphaerales bacterium | reverse complement strand
TGACCGAAAACCAGAGCATCACGAACGAAATTGCCGACAAGCTCAAGGATCTGAAGCTTGAAAGCATTCGCGTTCGTTCGCCGCTGACTTGCGAAAGTCCGCGCGGGGTTTGTGCGGCGTGTTATGGCGTGGATATGTCCACAAACNNGCACGCAGCTGACGATGCGGACATTCCACACCGGTGGCGTGGCAACGGGAAGTCTGATCGAAAACGACATCAAGGCGGTGGCCGGCGGCGTGGTCCAGCATCACGATATCAACGCGGTGCAGGTCACCGATGCCGAAGGCGTCAAACGTCTTGTCGCGTTGAAGCGAAACGGTGAAATCGCGATCAATGATCTCAAGGGTCGCGAGCTTGAGAAATATAAAGTTCCGTACGGCTCGACAGTGCTGGTGGCCGATGGCGAAAAGGTCAAGCCGCGGCAACAGCTCGTCGTCTGGGATGCGCACATCACGCCAATCCTGGCGGAGAAGGGTGGCATCATCCGGTACGAGGACATCGAAGAGGGTGAAACCGTCCGGCTCGAAGAAGAGCGTAAAGGCGGAAGCACCGGCGGCACCGGCGAGGCGAAGCTGGTTGTCATCGAGCACAAGGGTGAGCGGCATCCCCGAATCACCATTGAAGGCGATGACGGCAAAATCCTCGACTTCCATTACCTGCCGGCCAAGGCGCGTATCGAAGTTCGCAACGGTACAAAGATCACGCCGGGCCAGATGCTTGCCCGCCAGCCGCGCGAAGCGGCCGGCACGATGGACATCACGGGCGGTTTGCCGCGCGTGACGGAAATCTTCGAGGCACGTAAGCCTAAAGACCCTTCGGTTTTGGCGGAAATTTCGGGCATCGTGGAAATCCGCTCGGAAAAGCGACGCGGCAAGACGACGATGATCGTGCGATCTGAAACGGGTATGGAGCGCGAGCATCACGTGCCGAACGACAAGGAATTACAGGTTCACGCGGGTGACGGTGTGGAGGCGGGCGATCCACTGATCCACGGCCCGATTATTCCCCACGATATTCTTCGCATCAAAGGCGAGGAATCGCTGTATCAATACCTGCTGGCCGAGGTGCAGAACGTTTATCGAAGTCAGGGCGTGAAGATCAATGACAAACACATTGAGATCATCCTGAACCAGATGCTGCGCAAGGTGAAGGTGGAAGATGCGGGCGACAGCAAGTTCCTCCCCGGCGAGGTGCTGGACCGGTTCCGTTTCCGTCAAGGGAACGAACTGCTGACCCAGAGCGTCAAGGTCGCGGAGCCGGGCGGCACGAGCTTCAAGGAAGGCGACGTCGTCCTCAAGACGGACTTCAAGGAAGCCAACGATGCCGCCGAGACTGCGGGCAAGGAGGCGGCCAAGAGCAAGCGTCCAAAGCCGGCGCGTGCCAAGACGCTGCTGCTGGGAATCACCAAGGCATCGCTGCAGAGCGAGAGCTTTATCAGCGCGGCAAGCTTCCAGGAGACGACGAAGGTGCTCACTGAAGCGTCACTGGCCGGCGCCATAGACAATCTGGTTGGCCTAAAGGAGAACGTGATTCTGGGTCATCTGATTCCGGCCGGCACTGCGTTCTCGCCGCACTTGAATTTGAAGATTAAGCATCTGGCGCAGCCGCCTCAGGCCGAGGAGCCTGCTCCGATGCCGCGCATGCCGCAGCCGGCGGCGGGCGGCGAGGTTGTGCCGCAGGCTGGGGCATAGGATTTTTTCAAGATGATGAATGGATTTTTGGGAGCCCACAGCAATGCTGTGGGCTTTCTTTTTTATCGTGCGGCGATTGTGCCGTCGTCATTCCACAACTGAATGGCCGGACGATTCAGGTCGTGCTCGTAGGAGAGGATGCCGATACTCGCGGTTGAGCAGAGGAGTTTTCCTGCGCCTTCAACCGGCAATCCGATCCAGCGGGCAGCGATGACGCGGATGATGTGGCCGCTGGCGAAGGCAATTGCGTCGCCGGTGGTTTGACGGACCTTGGCGATGAAATGGTCCGCGCGGCTGCCGATATCCTGGGGAGATTCGCCACCGGGGGCGCCGTTGGTAAACAGATCCCAGGTTGGGCGCTCGCGGTGGATCTCGGGGGAAAATTTCCCTTCGATTTCACCATAGTTCCATTCGAGCAGATCAGGATCAATTTCAGCGGCGGAGGCGAATCCGGCGAGCTCGCATGTTTTGCGGGCGCGTTGGAGGGGGCTCGTGAAGATGCGGGAAAATGACAGGCCGCGCAAACGCGAGGCGAGGAGGCAGGCATTTTGCTCGCCGTGGGCGTTGAGGGGGAGGTCGGTCCGGCCGGTGAAGCGATGGGTCTCAGACCAATCGGTGTTGCCGTGGCGGATCATGTAGAGTCGCGGCAGGGGCATCGCGGGATGGTAACAAAAGAAACCGGAAAATCCGAAATCACAAACCAGAATGACGAATCAATGGCCGAAACCAGAAGCCCGAAGCAGGCGCTTCAGCTTTCGTCTTCTTCGGCCGCAGGAACTGGGGCAGGGGAGTCTGTTTTTGCGTGGCCGTTACCATTGCCGTTGCCGTTGAGGCCTAATTCTTCGACTAGTTTGGCGGGGACTTCGGCTGTATTTTTGCATTTGGGATAGCCGCTGCAGCCCAGGAATTTTCCGCGACGGCCGGTGCGGATGACCATTGGCTTGCCGCATTCATCGCAGTCGATGTCGGTGGCGATGGGGCCACTTGGGGCGGCGACCGGGGCGACGCCGCCGTTCAGCTTGGCGACCATTTGCGCGGCTTTGTCTCCACCTTCTTTGAGGAGCGGGATCAGGGCTTCGACGGTTTTCAAATCTTCGCCGGTCATTTTCACGACCTGCTTGGTGGCGCGGCATTTTGGAAATGCGCTACATCCAAGGAACGGCCCGCGTTTGCTGTCGCGGAGGATCATCGGGCTTTGGCATTTTTCGCATTTGATCGCGGTCAACACCTTCGGCTTTGGGGGCATCGGCATGCCCTGCTTATCGAGGTTGATGATGGTCTCACATTCGCGCTTGCCATCCGGTTTTTTCACCATGTATCCGCTGCAGCCGAGGAATTCGCCGAAACGGCCCTTCATCTTGCGCATCTCGCGGCCGCAGTTGGGGCACTTGAATTCGCTCTTCTCCTGCATCTTGGGCTTGCCCTGTTTGTCGACGGACTTGATGCCGTCGCATTGGGGATAGTTGCTGCAGCTGAGGAAGAATCCGTTCTTGCTGATGCGGTAGACCATCGGCGAGCCGCATTTTTCGCATTTGTAGGGCGAAGGCGTTCCGCCGGCGTGTTCGATTTTTTCGAGGGCTCCATCCACGGTTTCGTGGAACGGGCCGTAGAAGTCTTTCAGGAGCTTGACCCAGTCGAGATGCTTTTCCTCGATCTCATCGAGCTTGAGTTCCATGCCGGCCGTGAACTGGACGTCCATGATTTCGGGGAAGGCCTGCATGAGCTTGTCGGTGACGATCGAGCCGAGCATGGTCGCGTGGAATCGGCGGCTGATCTGCTCGACGTACTCGCGATCCTGAATCGTGTGAATGATCGAGGCGTATGTGCTGGGCCGGCCGATGCCGAGACGCTCGAGATCTTTCACCAACGACGCTTCGCTGAACCGGGGCGGCGCCTGGGTGAAGTGCTGAGTCGGGCTAAGCTCGATTGGGAAGACCGGTTTTCCCTGAGAAAGTTCCGGGAGAAGCTGGTCTTCGCTGCTGACGCCCATGACTTTCATAAAGCCGTCGAAGACAAGCTTGCGGCCGATGGCGCGGAAGGTGGCGTTTCCGGCAGGCGTCTTTNNATTCGTCGGCGCCGAGTTTGGCGTGCGCACCGGACGGCGTGAAGCTGGTGTCGGTGGGGCGAATCGCCTCGTGGGCTTCCTGGGCGGATTTATTGCTGGAGGCGTAGACGTTGGCCTTTTCGGGCAGGTACTTGTCGCCGAAGGTCTTGGCGATGTATGAGCGGGCCATCGTGATTGCGTCGGCCGACAGATTGGTGCTGTCGGTTCGCATGTAAGTAATGTGGCCGGCTTCGTAGAGCGTCTGTGCGGTCCGCATCGTTCGCTGTGCGGGAAAGCTCAGGCGACTGCTGGCGGATTGCTGAAGCGTGCTGGTGATAAACGGCGCGGATGGCTTGCTGATCGCCCGCTTGGTTTCGATGCTCTGGACTGTGAATGGCGGAGCCTTTTCGATCCGGCCTGTGAATTTCGTTAATTTCGCGGCTGGGCCTTTGCCTTGGGCATCATCCGTCGTTTGATCCTGAGAGACGAGGAATCCGACAGCTTCGGCAATCTTGCGGGCCTCAGCCTTGTTGTTGGGTTCAAATTTCTTGCCGGCGAATTCGACGAGTTCGGCCACGAAGGTTGAATGGTCGGCCATCCAGGCATCGCGCTCGGCTTTGGTTCGTTCTCCATTGCCGGTGTTGGTGAGATAGTCGGTCCACTGATCGGCCAAGGCCGGGGCCTTTTTGCCGTCGGGAGTGAAGATGCCGACGATCTTCCAGAATTCGTCCGGGATGAAGGCTTCGATTTCGCGTTCGCGATCGACGATTAAGCGGACGGCGACCGATTGGACGCGGCCGGCGGAAAGGCCCTTGGCAACCTTTCGCCAGAGGAGGGGGCTGATCTCGTAGCCGACGATGCGGTCGAGAATGCGGCGGGCCTGCTGCGCGTTGACGCGGTTTATATCTATGTTGTGTGGCTTGAGGAACGCCTTCTGGATTTCGGTCTTGGTGATGGCGTTGAAGATGACGCGGAAGACGCGCTCATCCGGGATGCCGAGGGCTTCCTTGAGGTGCCAGGCGATGGCTTCACCTTCACGGTCCAAGTCGGTCGCCAGATATATCTTGTCGCTTTCCTTGGCGAGCTTTTTGAGTTCGTTGATGACCTTGCTGCGGCTTTCGAGGATTTCGTAGTCGGGCTTGAAGGTCTTGAGATCGACGCCCATGCCCTTGGAGGGCAAATCGCGGACGTGGCCCATGCTGGCCTTGACGATGTAATCGTCGCCCAGGTATTTGTTGATCGTCTTCGCCTTTGCGGGCGATTCGACGATGACGAGATGTTTTCCGCTCTTGCGTGCCATGGGTTTACGTTCGACGGGGCGGGCCATTTTTATTGGCGACCGAGGCTCGTATCGACCGATCCATGGCAATTCTTCACGAATTAGCTGGACCCGACGTCGGCCAGGGCGGGGCAGTCTCCGGACCTAACAGCTACCTGTCAAGGGTCTCCTGCCCATAAAACGCCGCCTCATATGTACGGGGCTTGAGGGCATTAGTTCAAATGGCCGGCCGGCGGGATGTAGGCCGGACGCATATTGGGGATAGATGTAAGTCGTTTATTTTCATTTTGTTAGATAAAACGCAAAAAAGATTTTAACCAAGCATGGATTTAAGCGAACTGAACCGTGGAATTGACGGTTTGTGAGAAACGCAAAATTTTTTTGGCACAGGTCGTATTGCGGGAAAGATCGCATCTATTGGTGGTGGACCTGTCGGCTGGCGTTGGGCGCTGTGATGGGTCATCCTACTTGTACCAGATCGAGGGTTTTGTCGAATTGCGCGAACATTGCGGTTCGCAGATGAGTGCGCGATGGGTTCGTGAGCTTGGGATCATCCGCCAGCAAAAGCTGCGCGTCTTCTTTGGCTAATTGGAGCAAATCCAGCTCGTTGGTGAGGTCAGCCAGCTTGAATTCGGGGAGGCCATGCTGGCGGGTGCCGAAGAACTCGCCCGGGCCGCGGAGGCGGAGATCCATCTCGGCGATCTCGAAGCCGCTGGTGGTGGAGAGCATGGTGGTGAGGCGGGCTTCGGCGCCGGGCGTTGGAGCGTCGGAGAGGAGAATGCAATGGGATGGCCATTCGCCGCGGCCAACTCGGCCTCTTAGCTGGTGGAGTTGGGAGAGGCCGAACCGGTCTGCGCCGTCGATGACGATCACGGCGGCGTTGGGGACATCGATGCCGACTTCGATGACGGTTGTTGAGACGAGGACATCGACCTTGCCCTGCCGAAAGTCGGACATAGTTTGTTCCTTCTGCTCGGTGGGCATCTGGCCGTGCAGGGCGGCGAGTCGAAGATCGGCCAGCGGACCAGTGGCGAGAGATTGCATATGGCGCGTGACGGATTTGCCGTCGGGGTCGTCGTTGTCGATCTGCGGGAGAACGATGTACGCCTGCCGGCCGGCGCGGACCTGGTCGCGGACGAATTTCCAGGCTTCGGCAGATTGGTTGTGACGGAGCCAGCGGGTTTTGATCGGCTGCCGGCCCGGCGGAAGCTCATCAATTGCCGTCACATCGAAATCCGCGAAATACGATAGCGCCAGCGTTCGCGGAATCGGGGTGGCGGTCATCACCAGATAGTGTGGCGTGGAACCTTTGTCGGTGAGCGTGGCGCGCTGACGGACGCCGAGGCGATGTTGTTCATCCACGACGATGACGCCGAGGTTGGCGAACTGGATTTGCTCCTGAAGCAGGGCCTGCGTGCCGACGACGAGATGGGCGTGGCCCTCGGCTAGGCTGGCGGCGATGGCGCCTTTGCTTTGCCGGCGCGTGCGCGAGGTGAGGAGTTCGATTCTTACGCTGGAATCTTTGAGCAGCGTTCGCAGTGTAAGAAAATGCTGTTCGGCGAGGACTTCGGTGGGGGCGAGTAATGCGCCCTGCATCTTGTTTGCGACGGCGACGAGCATGGCGTAGAGGGCGACGACGGTTTTGCCGCTGCCTACATCGCCTTGCAGGAGGCGTTTCATCGGGCGGCCGCTTTTGAGGTCGGTGGCGATTTGCCAGATGGCGCTTTGCTGGCCGGCGGTTAACTCGAAGGGAAATCGGGCGCGGATTCGGCGGTCGAGGGTTTGATCGACCTTCAGGACCGGCGCGCTGAACTTGCTGGAATTCAGACGATTGCTAAGTGCCAGGGCTAATTGCATAAGGATCAGTTCGTCGTAGACAAGCCGGCGGCGGGCGGCGATGGCTTGCGTGCGATCGACCGGTTGGTGGATGGCGCGATAGGCGTCGGCCCGGCGCATCAGTTTGCGTCGGGCGAGGAAATCGGGGGCAAACCATTCGCCGATGGCGGCGACCGCGGGTTCGAGATTGGCGGCGATGATTCGTTCTATGGTTTCACTCGTCAGCTTGGCGCTGGCTGGATAGATCGCGCGGAGCGTGGCGTTTTCTACCGCTTCGGTATTTGGCTGAACGACTTCCCATTTGGGATTGGCCATTTGCGGGATGCCGCGGAAGAACTGGACATTATGNNGACCGCGCACGCGGAGGAGAAGTCCTGGATGAACCTGACGGCGGAGATAGGCGCCGTGGAAGAAGACCAGCGAGAGACGATTCATGCCTTGTGAGAGCGTGGCTTCGAATCTGGGTTTGCCGTGGCCGGAGATGTAGTTGACGGCGGTGACTTCGCCGCGGGTCAGGCCGATCTCGTTCTCGCGGAGGGCGCTGATTGGCTTCTCTTCAGATTCATATTGATAGTCGCGCGGGAAATAATCCAGCAGTTCTCGGAGATTTGTGACGCCGAGCGCGCGGAGGACTTTGGCTCGCGCGGGGCCGATGTCGGTTAAATCATCGACCGAGCGCAATAGAGGATCAGCGGAAAGATTAGCCACAGAGACGCCGAGACGCGGAGCAGGACGCAGAGAAGATTTAATTGAATTCTCTGCGTCTGTCTCTATGGCTCTGCGTCTTTGCGGCTGAAAGTTCCGATTACATCGGGGTTGCATTTAAGCAACAGGATAGTCGCTGGCTATTGCTCCGCCCAGCCCTCTTCGCCGATGAGTTTTACGAATCGGCAGGCGCAGATGTCCGTGCTGACCAGGTTGTCGCCGGCGCGGTGGATTTCCATGAGCATTTGGTCGTCGGCGGGGCCGACTGGAACAACGGCGATTCCGCCATCGGCTAATTGGCTTTTCAGCAGGGCTTCGGGGATTTGCGGAGCACCGGCTGTGATCAGGATGCGGTCAAACGGGGCGGCTTCGGGCCAGCCTCGGGTGCCGTCGCCGAAGCGGAAATGGGCGTTGCGGATGTCCAGAGAGAGAAGGCGCTCGAACGCTGCATCCAGCAGGGGCTTGATGCGCTCGACGGAATAGACCTCGGCGGCCAGCTTGGAGAGGATCGCTGTGTGGTAGCCGCTGCCGGTGCCGATCTCCAGAACCTTGTGGTTTGAGGCGATCTGGAGGCGGGCGGTCATAAGGGCGACCATGTATGGCTGGCTGATGGTTTGCTCGTGGCCGATGGGCGCGGCGCGGTCGGCGAAGTCCGACTCGCGGGCGTCGGGGAGAAAGAAGCGATCGCGCGGAATGGCCCGCATGGCGGCGATGACGCGTTCGTCGTGGATACCTCGTTCGATGATCTGTTGCCGGATCATCTGCTCCTGAGGAGCTATTTCACCAACTTGATTCATGTCAGTATTCTATACCAGTATGAGCTATAAGCCGAATTCGGCACATCCGATTGTGACCTTAACAACGGATTTCGGGTTATCCGATGCCTATGTGGCGGCGATGAAGGGGGCGATTTTGCGAGAGTCGCCGAATGCGGTGCTGGTGGATGTGACGCATCGCGTGCCGCCGGGAGATGTGCTTTGCGGATCGATTTCGCTGGAGCGGGCGGTGGATGGATTTGGAGCCGGAGCGGTGCACTTGGCCGTGGTTGATCCGGGCGTTGGCAGCGATCGGCGGATTCTTCTGGTGGAGATTTGCGGGAGCATCGTGGTTTGTCCGGATAATGGATTGATTACGTGGGCATGGCGGCGGCTTGGGCCGGGAAAGATCAGCAAACTCATCTGGAAGCCGAGCGGGAAAGTGAGTGATACATTTCATGGTCGGGATCTCATGGGTCCGGTTGCGGGAATGTTGGCGGCGGGGAAAAAGCCGCGAGAACTGTCGCGCGTGATTCATGATCCGATTCTGCTGGATGTTGCTCCAGCAAAGCGGCCGGTGAAATTGGGTGACGCGCACGAAGCAGGAGTTCACCGGCACCTGACGACGAATGTTGCGAGCGATTCGCTGAAGTCAGTCCGCAACGTATCGGTGAAAATCGGGCGAAGGAACATCGGACGCATGAAGCGGACGTATGCGGATGCCGCGCCGGGAAAGGCGCTGGCGTTGTTCGGGAGCGCGGGACTCCTGGAGATTGCGGTTCGGGATGGGTCGGCGGCTGAGAAACTTCGATTGCGCGTTGGGGATGCCGTGACGATCGATCATCGATGACAGCGGCTATTTATCGGCATCGGATTTTTCTGAGAATCCCTCAGCCAGTGAACTTAGTTCCGGGCGGTTTTCGGCGAAGTGGGATTCTTCGGTCCATCCTATTATTTGTATGTAATGCGTTTTTGTTGCCAGGATGGTGAGGCAATACGCAACCGATACGTTGGAGCCGGGGAGTTGGCCGTGGATTTCGAATCGATAGGCGTCTTGTTTATTGATCTTGAGGCGCTGGCTGGGGAAGAGTCGCGGGTTGTCGAGGCTCATGGCCATCGTATCGCGTTTGGCTTCGGCGAATTCCTTGAGTGAGCCGGCGTAGTCTTCCTGACGATCGGCGACGACCTCGGCATATTCGCCGCGATGCGGGTTGCTGGCGCCGATCTGGACGTTGTCCACCTTGAAGTCGGCCGAGCCCCAGCCCTTTGGGGTGGTTAGATTGTATTGGCCGTTGGGGCTGGTGAGGGTTACGGAGTCGTCGGCATAGAGGTTGGGAGTCAGGGTTAGGAACAGCAGGATTGCGACGGCGATGGATAGCGTTTTTGTCATGGGTTTTCTCCGCGGTTATTCAGGATAAGGGCTGCCGCGGGAAACGAAAAGTTAATTCGTTATCCGCCGATGACTGGGAGTGTCATCAGGGTGCTGCCATCGACGCGAGCGTCATTGAACGCTTTTGTCGCGGCGGCGACGATGGCATCAATCACCCGCTGACGCGTGCCAAGCTTCCGGCTTTCGATGTCGGCGGCTATCGCGTTGAGGCCGTTACCGAGGCCGACCGCTACTTTTGCCTCGATCGCCAGAGAGTCGTCGGCGTTGCCGAGATGTCGGGCGACGCCGCCGATGAAGTTGAATGTTCGCTCGGTGTCGAGTCTCCAATTGCCGTCGATTTGCTTGAAGACGAGCATTGCGCCGGACCATCGTTCGAGTGCGGCGATCCGACCTGGGCCGGGAGAAGAAAACGCATCGCGCGGCAGCGGGACGCGGATCTGAGCGGTGTCGCCATCGATGGTGGCTTCGAGGCCCGAGGGATAATCGACGCAGCGAGAGAGGATTGTTTCAAAGGTTCCGTGGCCGGGGAAATCCTCGAAATTCAGTCCGGGCACATCCATGGCCGCTTTGAATTTGTCTCGCCAGGCTTTCTGAAGATGCCAGACGCCGGCTTGTTCGATGAAATAGGCGCGGCCCAGCGCGGCGGCGTCGGGATCTTTGCCGTCGTCGCAGAGGCATTCGGTGATGGCGGCGCGGTCGTTGTTTTGAACTGCCGTTGAGAGTTTTCTGAGCGTATCGGCGGGCGTGGATTGATCCGATGGCTGGGTCTTGGTATCCGTGGCAGCGACATCGGCGAGCAATGGGGCGGTCGCCACGGCGGCGGCGATTTGGGCGGGTTGGCGCTGCGCGGGGGTTGGGCTGGGCGTGCGGCCGTTGCTGACGACGACCACGGCGGCGGTGACGGCGACGGAGGCGGCGATTCCGGCGGCGATTTTGGGCCAGATCCAGGTCAGATGAGACAAGAGGCTTGTGCCGGATGCGGTGGTTGCGGCGGCGGCTTTGGCGACGGCGAGATGGATGGCATTTTTGGCGAGTTCGGCGCTGGCGGGTTTGACGGCCATGCCGAGCCATGCGGCGACGGTTGCGGATTCGGCGGTGACGCCCTTGGCGCTGAAGTAGCCGCGGAGTTTATCGATTGCGCGGAAGACGCGCTGTCGGGCGGCGTCTTCGGAGACGCCCATGGCTTGGCCGACTTCGCGGAGGCTTTGGCCGCCGAAGAATCGGAGGAGGACGGCGTTGCGATCGCGGTCGGGGAGGGTGGCGATGGCGTCGTCGAGGAGTCCTTCGGTTTCGGAGGAGATGGCGTGATCGGAGGCGGCGGAGATCGTTGATTCAGTTCGCATGGTTGCGGCCTTATGTTCGGCGGCGCTGCGTCGAGCGGCCGCGCGCTGCGCGTTGGAGCAGCAGAAGCGGGTGGTGGTGAAGAGCCAGCCTTCGAGGAGAACATTGGGCGGCAGCTTGGGGGCTTTTTGGGCGAGCGTGACGAAGACGGTCTGGGCCACATCTTCCGCGAGCGCGACGTTGTGCAGCTTGCGGAGGCATTGGGAATAGACGGAATTGATGTGGGTTTCGACGATCTGCCGGAATGCGTCGGCCGAGCGGGTTTGGATGTATTGGTTCAGGGTTTCATTCATGGTTGTTGCGCCTTTCTTTCGCTTATGAATACCCGGCCGGGGGGATAGGATAACAGAATTTTTTTGTGGATGGTTCTGGGCGCTTCGCGAGAAAGTAGAGCGAGGGTGAGTGATGGATGAATTGTCCCAATGTGCCCCAGAATGTCCCCAATATGGGGGGTGGGGGGGTGCCCCTGGACGGGCGAATGGGAGCAAGGTTTAGTAAAGGGTCCCAATGGGTCCCAGAAGGCCCCACCCACCCCCGGGAGGTTGCGCCGCTGGAAGGCGGGGGCGACGGTTGGGCGATGGATCGAGGGCTTCGAGGATGCATTTTTTCCTGTGGGTGCGCGGAATTGGTCGACGCGAGCATTTTTCCTGACTTTTGTTGGATGGCTAGGGGAAAATTCTCCCTAGGGAGCAAGCTCCCTAGGCTTTGATGGGGAAAATTGATCGCAATGGTGTATGTGAGAAAAAGTGTTACCCCTCTACTATCGAGTCCCTGGGGTGAAGGTTTTGGTCGTGTTTTGGGGAAATCGGGGAGGAATTATTTTTGGGAGAGCGGATTAGCAATGTTTGGGAATTCCGCTGGGAATTTGGTCTTTTTTGAAAGATTGCGCGGTTGATGTGCTGAGGAATGAACCAATAAGTTGAACGTCCCCTTTTCCGAAATCGTCCCCTTTTCCGAAATTAAGGGTAAAGTTGGAATTTGTTGGTGGTGTTCTTGTCCAGTGAAACCGTGGGGACTGCCCTTGGGAGCGAGCTCCGAAGGCTTTGATGGGAGGCGATCGATCGAAGATGTTCTGCTTACAGGCGAATCTCGGTGCCCGACTGGGCGGAGGCGTATAGCGCGGAAATGATTTTGATCATGTGGACACCGTCCTGGGGGGTGTTGATTGGGGCGGCTCTGTTTTGGACCACATCGACGAAGTGGCAGAGGTTTGCGCCGTGATCGCCGAACTGGTGGCTGGGGGCGAGGGTGGGAGTGGTGTCGATCGGATGAGCGGCGGTTTCGGGGCGGAGTTTGGTTGAGCCATTTTTGCGGGATGGGG
>PMAK01000062.1 GCA_003153655.1 Phycisphaerales bacterium | reverse complement strand
AGAGATTTGTAAATGGTCATTGGTCTCATTTCACTTGGCCTCGTGCCGCCTTGGGTTTTATGAGGATTGAATATTGGCCCCAAAAAGCCCCAGTAGGCCCCACTCCCCGGGGGGGGTATTTCGCGATGCGAGAAAAGTTTTGAGATGAGTAAAAAATGTCCCAATGTGCCTCAGGATGTCCCATTTCCGGGGGGAGGGGGGTGGAGGGATGGAAGAGTAGAAAGTTCGTGGGGCATGGCTCGGTGATGGGCTTCTCGGAGCGCGCGGATTGGGGCGGTATCGAAGATGAGTTGGATTGCATGGGCTCTGTTTGTGTGTGGCATGGGTCTCGACAAAAAAAGTATCTTCTCTCTATACAAGAGTCCGGCGGGTGAAAGGATTGGACGTGGTTTGTGAAAATCTGCGCGGAATTATTTTTTATTTTGGGGGAGGAGCGGATTAGGTGGGTTTTGGAATTGGGCGCGAGCGTGGAAGGGAACCTGACCCCCTTCTCTTTATCGAACGAAAAAGGGAACCTGACCCCCTTCGCTTTATCGGATCAAAATTCGGATTGACCGCCCGTGATTACACTCGAGCCGCAGAGAGCGCAGAGGTCGGAGGAGAGGACGATAATTCGATTGGTTTTCTCATCCGATCTCTGCGCTCTTTGCGTTTTCGCGGTTGCATTTGATTTATTCGCATTCGTGCGATTGATGATGGCTTATTGGGGCTGGGTCTCGAGGTTGTGCCTAACGCGCGTGGTTGGACGCAAGCCAGGCCGCAAAAAGGCTCCAGCTTAACATTTGAAATAGTTGGTGATTGGAACTGCGAACTTTGTCCGTGGGCAAGAATTTCATTGAGAGGTATGAAAGCTTCTTATGTCTGACGTCTTGCTTCCGCCAAACGGACGGCACCAGTTGAATACTCATATCTATGCCGCCATTACAGGGGGACGGCCCGTGGTTGGGCCCATCCCGAAGATTTCGTCAGTGTGGTATGCACCTTTGGGGTGGTATGCACCGCTCAGCGGGCGAATAAAGCGGAAGTTTTGCGAGCAAATGCCGCTTTTGAAGGTTAGCGCTGTTAAGCGACTAGCCGAAGCCAAATCGAGAATCTCGCAGGGTCAGTCGCAGGGTCAGGTGTATCGAATTAAGCCAAGTAGCATTTCGTCGCGCGAGCGGGTTCATTGATCTTTATTTTCAGGTTTTTGAAAGCACCGCTTTATCTGTGTCCGCCAAATCCTTGTTGGGTCCGTCGAGTTGGTTATTTTGTGTGGCTGTGAGAGAGGAAGAAGCCGCGAATGCTGAATTGGCTGATGGTGTTGCGTTCAAGGCGGGGGTGTTGAGCGGTTCGATTGCCGGGGTGGTTAATTGCGGGGCGACGAATATATCCGCCTGGGAATTTCTTTGGAGCATTCGTTGCTCGGCGAAGGCGCGAGCCTCGGGGCTGAGGGGGATGCCGCTGAAAAGGTATGGGGGAACTGCTACCTGGATGACTTGGATTTCACGGCTGGTTGCGCCGGCGAGACCGGTGGCGGATGCGACTAGGGTGTAGTCGCCGAGGCTGCTGAAGGCGATGTTGTTGAAGACGGCCATGCCGTTGACCGCGGCGACGGTTGTTGTGCTGGTGAGTGTGCCGCCCGCTGGTCCGGTGGCGAGTTGAAGCGTTACCTGGGAATTGCCAGCGACGACGCTTCCGCGTGCGTCTTCGAGAGCGACTACGATGGGGGCTGCGGATGGAGTGCCGGGCGCGACGATCAGCGGTTGTTCGACGATCGCGAGTTGGGAGGCGGGGAGCGCGCTGACGGTTACGGCGACGCTGCTGGTGGCGGTGAATCCGTTTTGGTCGGTGATGGTGGCGGTGAAATTGTATGAGCCGGCCTTGATGAAATTGGCGGTGATGTTTTGGGCGGCGTTGGTGCCGTTGGTTGAGCCGGTGTAGGTGACGGCGGCTGGGCCGGTGGATGACCAGGTATAGGTGAGTGCGGAAGTGCCGTCGATTTCGGAGCCGAGGACGCTGAGGGTGGTGGAAGAGGCGGGGACGGGATTGGGCGTTGCGGCGGCGGCGGTGGCGACGACGGGGAGGCCGGCGAGGTCTACGTTGGCGAAGGTAGCTTGCGTGAGCTGCGGATTGTAGGCGGCGCTGGCGACGAGGCCTACGTTGGCGGTGGTTGGCATGGCGGCGATGGCGATGGTTGAGCCGAGCTGGGTCCAGGTGGTTCCGTTGCTGCTGTAGAAGCCGCTGAAGTTGTCGCCGTTGCGGACGATTTTGACGTAACCGGGCGTGACGCCGAAGAGTTGGGAGACTTCGGCTCCGCCGGCGGTGGTGCGATATTGGAATAAAACGTCATCCGGTGTTTGCACCATTGCGGCGAAGGGATCGCCGGCGGCTGTGCCGGCGCGGACCATGACGCCGGCCTCGGGTAATGCGCTGTCGGGGTCGGCGTTGGTCATGCCGGTGAGTTGGGTGGAAATTATGGTGCTGCCGGTGATGGATTGATAGGCGAAATTGAATTGATCGGAGGTTCCCTGAATGCCTGCGCCGCCGCCGTCGAGGATCCATTGATTAACGGTTGCGCCGGTGGAGAGGGTGGTTGTGGTTGTGGCGAATCCGGGATTGCCGGGGGTGTTGATGTCGGCGTCGGTCCAGCCGGCGGGGAGAGCGCCGGTGGGATTGCCGATGATGACGCCGCGGCCGTTGATGCCGAGGTAGACGCGTCCGAAGACGTTGGGATCTGCGGCCATGGTGTCGACGAGTCCGCCCCATTGGTGGCTGACGTCGTTGAGTTGGACCCAGGTTCCGCCGCCATCGTCGGAGCGGTAGACGCCTTCGAAGGAGCCGATGGTTCCGTATATGTATATGGCGGCGATGGAACTTCCGGGGGCGGGGGCTCCGAGTGCGACGGAGGAGACGTTTGCAAATCCGATAGTGGGATTTTGGGTGAAGCTCTGGCCGAAGTTGGCGGATTCGTAGATGCCGATGTAGGAGGAGAGGAAGAGATCGCCGGCGACGAAGGGGTTGGCGACGAGGGTGACGTTGCCGATACCGAGGGGTCCGCCGGCGGAGGCGTTGAATGTTCTTCCTGCGTCGGTGGAGGTGTAGAGGGTCCAGGAGTTGTCGCTGCCGTTTTCGGCCCAGTAGTAGAAATCGTTGGGATTGACGCGATCGGAGACCATTGTTCCGCCGCCGGCTGCGCCGCTGGGCATGGTGGATTGGGTCCAGGTGACGCCGTTGTCGGTGGAATAGTAGGGGGTGTTGCCCGATGAGGCCCAGACGAAAGTTGAGGCGTCGGCGGAGACGGCGATGCTGCCGCCGGAGCCGAACCCGCCTGGCGAGGAGGCGAATTCTGTCCAGGTTGATCCATCATTGGTGGTGAACGCGCCGTCATTTGATCCGACCTGGCCGACGATGGCTTCGATATTTGGGTTGTCTTCGGCGAAGTCCACGCTGTTCATGGTGCCGATCCCGCCGCCGGTGATACCTCCGGTGATGCCGCCGCCGGCGGGGGAGGATGTGAAGGTGGTATGGACGAAACCATTGATGTCGCCGAGGGCGCTGAAGAGGGGAACGCCGCTGGGGGGCGCAGCGAGTTGGAGGGCCGCGGTGAACTCGATTCCGTTGTCGGGAAAATACCAACTGTCGGCTTCGGTCAATTGAGTCATCGCGCCGTTGCTGCTGGCGTTGTTGGTGGCCCAGATTCCCTGGCCGGTGCCATACATGAGTTGGTTGGAATTGAAGGGATCGATGGCGACGGTGCCGGCCCAGTTGCCGATGCCGTCGCCGAAGGCGGCGATCCAGGGGGCATTGGAGGTATTGCGGGTTGTGTCGAAGCCGCCATATCCGTTGTTTTGTGCGCTGCTCTGGTCATACAACTCTGTCCAGGTTGGCGTGGGACTATTGGCGTCGGTCGTTCGCCAGATCTGGTCGGGGCCGGAGTAGAAATCGAAAGAGGTAACGACGAGAGTGTTGGGATTCTCAAGGTCGGCGGCGACGGCGTCGTAACCGAAGTTTCCGGAGGGTATGACCGGCGAGATGTTGGTCCAGACGCCGGTGCCGGGGGCAAAACTGAAGACGCCGCCGTTGGTGATGTTCCCGTTGGGGGCCAGATCGTTGGCATAGCCCAGGTACATATTTCCGCCGGAGAGTACTGCATGACCCGGAAGGAATCCGGTGGGGAGGGCGCCGGTGCCGACGACTTGTGCCCAACTTGTGCCGCCATTGCTGGTGGCGTACAGATTGGTGCCGGCGCTGGTGGAGTCGATTCCCACATAAATCTTCTGGCTCGCGTGGCCGGGCGTGGCGCTGGTGGGATCGAAAAGAACGAAGGTGGTGCTGGTCGGACTGAAGGTGCTGACCTGAGTAAATGTGTGGCCGGCGTTGGTGCTTTTCCAGAGGCCGTTGGCGTTTGTGCCGAGGAAGAGAATGTTACTGTCGTTGGGATCGACCTGGATTTGCTCGCCGTCGCCGCGTCCGTTGGAGTTGCCGCCGACATAGAAGCTGAGATTGTCGATGCTCCAGGTTTGGCCGGCGTTGGTGGAATAGAGGACGGCTCCGTTGGTTCCGGAGTATTGGCCGACGTCGGCATAGAGATTGTTGGGGTTTTCCGGGTCGATGGCGAAGCTGAGGACGCCGATCTCCTGGGATTGGGTGCCGTTGCCGGAGGTGGCGGTACTGTTGCCGACGAAATCGAGAAGTTCCTGCCAGTTCTGTCCGTCGTTGGTGGATTTGTATAAGCCGCCGATGTCGGTGCGGGCGTAGATGACGTTTTGCTGGGTGGGGCTGTAGAAGATGCCATCGACGAATCCGCCAGCGCCGATGGCGGCGTTTTGCCAGGTGTAGACGGCCTGGGCGGCGAGAAGGAGCCGCGGTTCGAGTGTTTCAATCTCGGCGCGTTTGTGGTTGCGTGAATTCCTCCGCGTCGTACCCATAAAATCCTCCCAGTACGTCGTTACTTCTCAAACTTTGTACGCTTATTCATAATGAAAGACGCTTAGAAATGCCAAAATTTCTTTCGGAAAACGTTTGCTGTTAATTTGGGGATTGTGCGGGGAACTATTATCAGACCGAACTGAGGCGGGTTCTGCGGACGATCACGACGGTCTGGTCGTCGATGGGTTCGATTTTGGCTTGCCATTGCTGAACGGCTGTCCGCAGGCCGGCGATGATTTGGACGCAGGGGAGATTGCGGGAATTGAGGAGGCGTTCCTTTATGCGTTCGACGCCGAACATGTCGCCATCGGGGGCGGGGGCTTCGAAGATGCCGTCGCTGAAGACGACGAGCATGCCGTCGGGGTGAAGCTGGAGGGATGGCGGGGCGGTGTCGCCGGTCCAGTCGGCCATGATGCCGAGGGGCATGCTGGTGGAGTCGAGGTCGAGGATTTCGCAGACGCCGTCGGAGCACCAGAACATCGGGCCGTGACCGGCGCTGGCCCATTCGAGTTTTCCGTCGGGATGGAGGAATCCGAGGAATGCGGTGACGAAGCGGTTGGCTTCGAGGTCGTCGGCGAGGCGTTTGTTGACGCGGGAGAGGAGATCGAAGGGGTTGGTTTCAAATTCGGAGAGGGTGCGAACGAGGGTGCGGACCTGGGAGACGATCATCGCGGGGGCGAGTCCGTGGCCGGAGGCGTCGGCGAGGAGAATGGCGAGGCGGCCATCGTGCATTTCCCAGAGGTCGTAGCAGTCGCCTCCGGTCATGCTGGCGGCGATGGCCCATCCTTCGGCTTCGAGTCCGGCGACGTTTGGCGGACGGGAGGGGATGAGGGCGACCTGCACCTGGCGGGCGAGCTCCATTTCTTTGCTGAAGACGGCGACTTCCATGGCGATGCGGTTTCGTTCCATGCCTTCGACGATGAGGCGGTAGAGCGTGCAGCCGGCCCAGACGGTGACGATCGCCACCATGGGGCCGGCGACTCCGACGATCAATCGGTTCCAATCAAACAGCACGTATCCGTTGAGTAGGGCGTATCCGACGAGGAGCGAGAGCGTGATCAAACTGGCGCGTCCGGGGTGATACCGGCCCAGGACAGCGGAAGCGCCGACGCCGAAGAGGATTGTGAGCAGCACCGTTACCCAGGCGGGAGCGACGCGCCACCAGCGGCCTGTCAGGACGGCGTTGGCGATGACGCCGTGGACGACGACGCCGGGGCAGTGAAGGTGGAGACTGGTGCTGACCTGGTCGGTGAAGCCGGTGGCGGTGAAGCCGACGAGGATTCCTTTGCCGCCGATCTGGGATGCAAGCCATTGCCGTTGTGATTCGACTTGATCGCGCAGCTTGCGGTTTTGGGAGACGGTGTTTTGTAATGCGTTCACGGCATCGTTGAGCAGGACTTTTTGCAGCCGTTCATCGGGCTTCAATTCTTTGTCCGGAGTTTTGGCGAATATGTCTTGCCAACCGGAATCTTTGAGTTCTTTGAGGGTTAGTTCGGCCATTTTCTGGCGGGCGGGGGTGTCCTGCGGATCGGGTGGGGCGGCGGCGTATTTTTTGGCGAGCGGGGGGTCGAGGGCGAGCTTATCCGCGCGGTCGTCGTTGAGAATGTGAGAAATGGCTTCGTCGATTGTCGCGCTGTTTTTGGCGATGGCGTTCTGGGCGGCGCAGATGTCCCAGATTTTGACGATGGAGATATGCCCGGCGGCGATGCGATGGGCGGGCCAGTCGTACATGGTTTCCCAATCGCGATTGCCGAACCATGGGACGGCCGCGATCAGGGGGACATCGCGTCCGAGGGCCTTGGAATGGTAGACGTAGGTTGGGATTGTGATCGNNATCGTGCCGGCGGGTGCGGGGATGATGATGTCGGAGCCCTCGAAGCGGACATTGGCTGGATTCGCGCCGAGCACGACGCAGGCGGTGGCAAGGCCCATCTGGGGGTATAGCCGGTGATTGTATTCGACGAACATGGGGACGGAGCGGACGGTTGCGTTGTCGAAGATATCGTAATTGGCGAATGCGCATTCGGCGGCGTAGGCGCTGAAGATTGGGAGGGGGAGCGCGCTGAACGTGCCGTGCGCAGGGGAGAGGGAGAGGGTTTGCTGCGGAGCGCCGAAACGGTAGACGGAGAAGGCTGCGCTGGAGATCGCGTATTGGTCGGCGAGCAAGCGGATCAGAGGTGAATCGACATCGGGATTGGTATTGGGCAGAAGGCGCGGGAGCAATGCTTCTTTTGTCGCGGGGGCGCGATCCAGCTCGTAGTCGATTCGCTCTTTCATGGCCTGGCGGCGGGCGTGGAGAAAGAGATCATCGATGGCGGCTTCGCCTAGCTCGGATTTTCCAGCGTCCATGAGGCGATTGGCGAATGCGTCGCGTGTCATCTCAAGGTCGTTGTTGAACCAGCCGTCGGCGAGGGTCAGGAGAGGGGAGACGTCTTCGCCGGATTCTAATTTGAATGAAGTGGCTAGCACGGCGTTTCCGCTTCGGCGCAGAACCTGTGCGAGTTCGTCGTCGTCGTCGATGGTGTGCAACTGGCCTTTGGAATCCTGCACCAGTTGCGGTGTCTGCGGCTCGGAAAAGAGGATGTCGAGACCCATGGCGCTGGGCTTGGCGCGCTGGACTTCATCGAGAATGCGGGCGAGGGTGCCGCGCCGCCAGGGCCAGCGGCCGAGGGCTTCGAGGGAGGCGTCGTCTATGTCGAGATAAGCAAAGCGGGTTGTGGGAGGGGAAGCGGCGAGCTGGCAATAAACGACGCGCTGGTCGTAGAGCCAATATTCGAGAGAGTCGAGCAGGCCGAGGGCATCGGCCACCAGCACCGAGACGGTGAGGAATAGGCCGATGAGAATACTGCGTGAAAAGAGCCGGCTTTCAAGACGGGTCATAACGACTCATGCGGCGAATGCCGTAGCATCGCCGAATGGAGATCGCAAGTAAAATCGCCGATCGGGTTTTTGGGCGGCTTATACGGATTCCACTTGAANNTTTCTGTGGGATCCGTATTAGTTCTGTCGGTTCAGATGCTTGGCGCGGCGTTTCTCCGTCGAATCCCCAGTGCGCTGGCGCCCACGAGCAGTAGGCCGATGCTGCTGGGCTCGGGGACGGATTGGGGGTTGATGAGGGTAATCGGGACGACATTGGGATCGGTGGGGTCGGTGGGCCCGAGATCGATTTCGCCGCCTGGGCCGCCGAAAACGGTGCCGGTGGTCGGAGGGCCGCTGAACCCAGGGTTATCAATAAGAACCAGGTCGAAGAAATCCGCGTCGTTATTGGCGGTTACGGCTTCGCTGCGCAGATCGCCGATGAGCGCGAACTTGATGTTGTCCACGGTGCCGGATTCACCGCCGCCGACGGGGCCGTCGGTGGTGTCGTCTGTAATGAGGTCAACGGCTGGGTTGGTGGGATTGACAGAGACGTCAATGCTTCCGCCATCCTTGGTCACCACGTCAAAACCGAGGATTGAGTAGGGAAGAATTCCCTCGACACTGACGCCGGTGGCGTAGTTGCCGTTGTTGTCTTGCAGCAGGTGGAATTCCGTAGGGTCGTAGGTGTTGGCGAGGTTTCCGCCGATGACGATATAATTCATCGGAATGATGTCGACCTGACTGGAGTCGGGGATGTCGGAAGGGGCCGGGGTGTTAACGACCGGATCGGTGATGAGCTTCCATTTATTGGTTGTGGTGGTGGGCAACACGCCGATGCTGGTGTTGGCTTCTTTAAGCGCGGTCTCGGCGGCGCCGTGGGCGACGGAAACTGATCCGAGGCAAATGAGCGTTGCTGCAACTGCGGATGCAGGCGCGAGTATTTTTGCCCTCAACGCGATCTGTTGCGTGACATTTGCGACTGCGCACACCTTCTCCGTGATGCTATTCAGAGCGGACATCAAATCTCTCCCTTCCAAGAAAGCCTTGCACCCCTACGTGCGGCGAGAGAGCGAGCCACTCCAGTGGCGACGGCAGCCCTAGCCCAACTGGTTGAGGGCAAGCGAATGGAGGGCCGCAGGAAGATCGCGGAAAGATTTTGTATATAACTCATTTTAAATTGGTTATTTATGCGTCTACGCGGTGTGATTGCGTGATGCGGGCGATGAGGGGGACGGATTAAAATAACCTCATTGGCGAGGGAAATATAACCAGATAACGTACTTAACAATCTTCGGAAAAGAGAGATAGGATCAACAGGTTATTTTGAATGGCCGGATGGTTATTTTAAACATACGGCTGACAGACGGTCAGGTAATATGGGCGTTTTGAGGGGGAAAACAGCATCCTGCCGTCTCCGTCTCAATATCGGCAATTGAGCTNNTGTCGCGGTTTGGGCTATGCCTGCAACTTAAAGATGCAGCCCCAATAGGAATTGACCGGGTAGTTATAGAGCCAATAGTTTGCGACCTGCACCGGGGTATTGCCGTTGAGGAGATCGACCCAGACGCCGCTGACTGGGAATGGGATATTGGTCGTCTGCTGAGTTGCAGAGAAGTTGAGGACGATGATGAATCTTTCGAGCTGGCCGACGGCTGATGTGCCCCAGCGGTGGTAAATCACGATCTGTTTGTCTATGTCGAGGCCGTAGCCGTCGGGGCTGAAGTGATACGACTGCCAGTTGTAATTGTCCGGATAAAAGTTTGGGGATCGCAATCCTGGATTCTGCTGACGGAGTTGCAGTAGAGATTTGTAAATGGATTGGATGGATTGGCCGGTCGGGTCGGTGGCCTCGGTCCAATCGAGCGGGCGCGGGTTGACGCGCTGCTGACTTTTGGGCAGGCCGTCGTCGCTCTCGGGGAGATATTGGGAGCGGCCGAATTCCTGGCCGTTGGCGAGCATCACCGCTCCGGAGCAGGTGGCGAGGGCGATCATGTAGGGTTGCACGCGATACCAGAGGTTTCTTCCGCCGGCCTCGAATGTCGCGGTGGAGTGGTCGTGGTTTTCCAGATAGGTCACGGGGCCGATGGGGAAATTAAAATCTTGCGCGGCGTTCAGCACGCGCAGGTAGGGCGGCTGCGGTTGATTGCCGTAGCCGAGGTAGCCGGCCGGGTAAGAGCGGAACATATCGAACCAGCCGTGGGTTGCGCCGATGTTGTTGGTGTCCTGGACGGCGGTGAAATCCCAGGTGTCTTCGATGATGAGGGGGAAGGTGTTGTTGTTTTGAGTTGTCAGCCAGGTTTTTAGATTTGTCATCAGGGCCGGCGCGCCGTCGGTGGGGAACTGGGGATTGTCGTAGCCGGAGACCTGATCGAATCGGAAGCCATCGACGGCAAACTCCTGAACCCAGTATTTGCAGACGTCGGAGATGAATTGCAGGGTGCACGCATTGTAATAATTCAGCGGCAGGCTGCCGTAGGTTGGGGCGGTTGTGAAGCTGCCGATGAAGGGGCATTGGCCGGGGTCTTGCCAGAGCCAATAGTAGGGAAATCCGCGCGTGCCGACGCCGGCGGAGGCGTGTTGCAGGACGACATCGAGGATGACCATCAATCCCGCGTCGTGGCAGGCGGAGATCATGGCTGCGAGGCGGGAGAGTTTTTCCAGGGGGGCGGACGGGTCGGTGATATAGGCGTATTCGACGGAGAAGTAGAAGGCCGGGTCGTATCCCCAACTGAAATCGTCGGAATCGGGCCACGCGACCCAGGGCATGAATTCGATGGCGTTGATTCCGAGGTTTTTGATGTAGGGGATTTTGTCGACCATCGCATCGACCGGGGCGCGATTGGCGCGGTAGCCGGCGGTGAAGTCGTCGATCATGACCTCGTAGATCGCGAGGTCGGCTCCGCTCAGGCGCTTGGCGGGATTCAATGGTTTGGCGGAGATGGATGAACCGCCGACGACGAACGCGGAGTTGTCGGAATTGTTTCCGCCGTATTTTGTGCAGGGATCGCCGACCCAGCGGACCTCGCCGTTCTGGAAGGTGACGATGTATTTGTACTGGTAATATCCGTCGGGGAAATTTGGCGGCAGGGGTGCGGTGAAGAGCAGGCCGTTTGGATGCTGCTGCTGCGTCATTTTCAATGCGGTGGAAATGTCCCAGTTCTGAGCTGAGGGGTTGGCCGCCTGCTGGAAATCGCCGACGACGGCGACGGAGGTGATCCTGGGGCTGTCGCCGCCGGTGTATTGATTGGGGTCGATGGTGTTATCGGGGACGAAGAGCTGGAAGCCGAGTTGATTGTCGGGCCAACGGCTGAATCCGAATGTTTCGTACATGATCTGGTCCTGTCAGGTTGCTGGATGGCGGTTGTTGGTTGGGTGGTTATTTAGCATGCCAGAAAAACCCACGGATGGCCATCCGCGGGCTTTTGGGGCGAAGATTTCCATATTCGCAGCGTTGCTTATCTGCGAGATACGATTCCGCTTTTCGTGGGTAGAAAATGGAGGACCGGGGGCGCTGCGGGTGGCAAGACTAAGTGGACGGCCGGTGTTGCGGCCACGAGAGGCGCTGCGAGGGGCGTTGCCGCGGGCTGGGCGGATGTTTGGTTGGATGCGATAATGCTGGCGAGGGCAACTTGGATGTTGTTGTTGAAGCTTCCGGCGTTGATTCCGGGATTTGGATTGCCGGCCGGGTCGTCGGAGATCACGCTTTCAAGCAGGGGAATTGCCGGAATCGGGACCAGGGCGGCAAAGTTTTGTCCGGGCTGCAATACGCGCGTTACCTGAGTGCTCTTGATAAGGGTGACGCCGTCGTTGGCGAAGTAATACTCGTTGACGAGGGCGCCGTTGGAGTAGACGTCGAATGTGAAGGATGTGGCCGCGCCGGAAATGCTTTGAGCGGCGATTCCGTACAGGCCGATTGGTGGTGTGCCGGTCCAGTAGGCGATTTCCTCGCCGCCGGTGGGGCCGCCGCGATCATCATATGGAATGTGGCCGCCGCTGGGGGAATTCTGAAAGCCGAAGCCGGGGTAGAGGAATTCACCCTGCTGGAAGCCGTTGCTGATGTTTGTAAAAGGGTCGCCTTTGTCGAGGCCGACTTCGATGTTCAGATCGGCATTGCCGGTCCATCGGAGGACGAAATCGAGCGAGCCGGGTAGGCCGGCGGGCAATTCGGAATCGAACTGGGGACGTCCGCCGGTGACGACGGGAATATTGGCGACGGGGTCGTAGGAGAGGACGGCACCGCGGGCGACCTGGGCGGAAATGAGCTCTTGATCCGACGCGGAAAGCGTTGGAGCGAATCGCGGGTCCACGATGGTTTCATTGACAGCCGTCTCGGCGGCGCCGTTGGTGCCGGCGAGGGCCCTGGCGAACGCGCCATTTTTCTGGCCGACGGAAATGGTTGAGTGATTGTAGGTGAATGCGNNGGCCGGTGTAGCTGATGGCTTCGGGGCGGAAGGGGGGCTGATCGAAGAGGCTGACGGTTGTGCCTCTGACGGCGAGTGTGCTGCTGGGGCTGATGATGCTGGCTTCGTGCTCGAGGCCTGCTGCTTGAATTTCGTAATGGGTGCGGCCGTACTTCATGATGAGATCGGTGGTGATTTTGTTGCCGTTGCGGACGGCTTCGTCGACGCGGACGGTGCCGAGGCGATCGAGTGTGAAGGTCTGGTCCGGCGGAATGACGCAGGTGACGGAGCTATGAGGTCCGGTGCGGAGTTCCGCGCCCTCTGAGACGACCATTTGAACGGCGGCAGCGCGCCAGGGCTGACCTTCGCCGTCGCGAACCTGCACCAGGCCGCTGACGGCGGTGATGTAGATCTGCATCGCGCCGTTGGACTGCGGCTGGGAGGCGGGGGCGTCGGCGCCATATGCGGTCGTCAGGCCAAGGCATCCAACGAAAACGAAACTCACGGCAAGGCGTAGATACCGCATATGGACCTCACTTTTTCACGGGGTGGGAACATTGGACGCGACCGATATCTGGGAGTCGTCGATTTTACCGATGACGCCGACAAATTCAGCGCCGCTGAACGTCTGTTGGGGGCTGCTGGGTGGAAAGATTCCACGGTAGACCAGTTCACGAAGGGCGTAGCGCTGTGTATCGCCGAAAACGTGCATTGCCCAGCCACCACGGATATCGAGGACTTTTACGACGATGGTTGCCATGACCCCGCGCTCGATTGCGGTGTCGGCCGGTTCGTCGAAAGAGGACTTGAGCATTCCGCGCGACTTCAGCGTGGCGACGCGCTGGGCGTAGTCCTTGGATTTATCGTGTCCGTCAATGTCGAGCAGTATGCCATGGAAAGCGTCATCATTGCTGGTGAGATGATGGCCCGCGAGTTCGTGCCAGAAGCTAAGCTGGGCGTTGGTGTCCTCGCCGGGGAATTTTGCCACAACCGATTGAGTCACGCGAGCGGATTGACAGCCTGCGGAGAGGATCGCGAGCGCGCATGCGGCGGCGATCGCCGCGACGGTTTGCTTGCGGATTCGTGACAAGGCTCTCCCGGTAAGGGGCGTTTTAGAAAGCAAAGGTCGCTCCAGTATACAGGAATTGTCGGGGACGGGCGTCCTGAAATGCTGCCGCATTTGCGAAAAATGCGCCGTAACGGGCTGTCAAGGTGATGTCGCTGGTGATTTCCCAGTTGACGTAAAGGTCAGGCTCCCAGCCGAGATAGCGCACGCCTGGGTTGGTCGGCTCGTCAATCGGAGCCGCGGAATTTTGTTTTCCAAAAATGTAGAGATCTGTTCCGACCTGAAGGCGGCGGAATGTGTCGCTCTCGGGAAAGGGGAAGGTGGAGGGGCCGACGCGGAGAACCATCAGATTGGAGACCGCTGCGCCGAATGCGAGACCCGTGCTGAGGAGGCCGAATCCGTTGAAGGCTCGATCGGAAGTGCCGGGGGCATTGCCGTTGAAAGTGGTGTTGGTGAGCCCTCGATCCTGATCACCACTGGAGACGATGCCTTCGATGGTGACGCGACTGTTATGGATATCCTGAGGCACGTAATCGATCTTTCCGTCGGCTGCAAACGCGTAGATGGCGTCGCGCGTCTGGGGGACGGGAACGAGAGTAAAGCCCTGTACCTGGGAGCTGGTCGAGAGGTCGTTGCCGCCTTCGATTGTTGCTTCGATGCCGTATTTCAGGTGATCCGAAATCTGGCCCGTGGAGCCGACGCCAAAGTAGTCGCTGTTATAGCTGTAGTTGGTGGTGATGGGACCGATGATGGACAAGTTGCGATCGTTGTAATCGCGTTGGATCAGGCCGTAGATGTATGGATGCTGCTGCCCGAGGGCGACGCTGAGCATAGCGCCGAAGAATCCGCGGCGGGTATTGAAATCAAAGTCGGGACGGTCCGGCTCGAAGTCGACTGTGCGCGTCGGGGTTACGCCGGCGACGCCAGTGATGGTGGCCTGGCCGAAGCTGACGGTCGGCATAATGCCATCGAGAACTTGGGCCATCGCCAGGCCGTTGGCCCAATAGACCAGATCCTGGCCTCCTTCGATTGAAATATCCTCGCTGATCTGTTTGCCGTTGTAGGCGGCTTCGTATTGTTGCAGGTCGAACTTATAGAAGGCGCGATCGAAGGTGCCGTTGGGGTCGATGAGGCGGCTGCCGAATCCGTCGAAGCTGTCGCCGCTGTTGAAATCATTGTATTGAAGGCGTCCGAGGATGAAGATCTCATTAGCGCCGTCAAAATTCATGTGGAGATAGCCGACGAGATCGTATTCGCGCAATCCGTGGTTATCGTGGTTGGAATCGTCGATGGAGTAATACTGAGGGGAGAAATAACCGCCGAAATCGATGAGGGCGCGTTGATCGGGTGGGATGTCTGGATTGGCGAGAAGGCGCGTGTCGGTCTCAAATTGCTGCAATTGCTGAATCTGATTTTGCTGCTGGGCGAGGCGTGCCACGTTGTTGCTCTGAGCGGACGCAACGCTGCCCAATAGTGCCAATGCCGCTAAAACGCCCCCTGCCCAAATTGGCCGCATGAACAGTTCCTTCCAGATGGGCGGGGCAAAAAGTGACTCTATCTCCGCCTTCAGCTCCAAGCCCGCGATTGGAGTGGGGGTAAGTGGCCGGGAAGTTAACTGGACGCACAATTTTGTGCAACTTTTTCATGTGTTACTTATCTGCCAAATTTGACTGGGCCATTGCTGTCTGAAGCAGGAAGAGAGAAAGGAAAAATGAAGAGGAGAATCAATGGCGATATCCATCCTGGCCCGGCACAATTGCGGCAGGCCTTTTGCCGACGGGAGTGATAGTATTCCGCCTATACTCAACTATGGAAAACAATATGAAAACCGAGCGGGCGACATTTGCCGCGGGATGCTTCTGGGGTGTTGAGGCGATGTTCCAAAAGATGCCGGGCGTTATTGCGACGCAGGTGGGCTATACGGGCGGGCATCTTGCCGGGGCGACGTATAAGCAGGTGTGTTCCGGGCGCACGGGGCATGCCGAGGCGGTGGTGGTGACGTACGATCCTGCGAAGGTGAGCTATCCGGAATTGCTGGATGCGTTCTGGAGTTTGCATGATCCGACGACGGTGGACCGGCAGGGGCCGGATGTGGGGTCGCAGTATCGCTCCGCTATTTTTACGCATGATGCGGAGCAGGAACGGCTGGCGCGTGCGTCGGTGGCCGAGGTGGATGCGTCCAAGGTATTTCGACGCAAGATCGTGACGCAGATCGAGCCGGCGGGTGAGTTTTATCCGGGGGAGGATTATCACCAGCAGTATTTTGAGAAGCAGGGGAGCGCGGAATCGTGCCATGTTGGGGTGGCGGAAGTGCATACGAAACTTGCGGCTGAAGCCGCCGCCACACGCAGCCATCATCTCTCCAAAAGTGAACCTGACCCCCTTATTGTAAGTGAACCTGACCCCCTTCTCTCGAGCGAGGCGAGATGTGCGCCGGATGATCCGAATGCGGCTTGCGGTGTGAGTCATTGGCAGGTGAGTGATGAGGAGCTTCGCAGGCGGCTGACGCCGGAGCAGTATGCGATCGCACGGCACGCGGGGACGGAACGCGCGTTTACCGGGAAATATTGGGATGAGCATCGTCCCGGGATTTACCGGTGCGCGGTCTGTGGGCAGGATTTATTTGATGCGCGGACGAAGTTTGAATCCGGGACTGGCTGGCCGAGCTTTTGGTCGCCGATCAATAAGGATGCGGTGATCGAAAAGCGGGATAGCACGCACGGCATGGTTCGGACGGAAGCGCTATGCTCGCGATGCCAATCACATCTTGGGCATGTCTTTGACGATGGTCCCCGGCCGACCGGAAAGCGCTATTGTATGAATTCGGCGGTGCTGGATTTGAAGACGGATGCGAAGCAGAAGGTTTGAATCGTAGGGAAGACGGAAACTGTCGCGCGGCGATTAGGCCGGGCTGACGGTTTCCGTCAGGGACGTGGAACTGGTGGCGAAGCCCGCGCCGTCGTAGGTGGCCATGATGTCGTTGGATCCCACCGGCAACGAAAGGGTGAAGGCGATGGCCTGATGTGTGCCGGAGTTGACGGCAACCGTCCCGATCAGGGCTGAATTATCCATAAAGGTGACGATTCCCATGGGGGAACTACTGACGGCGGTGACCGTGGCGGTGAATGCAACGACCTGCCCGGCCAAAATTTGGTTAGATGATGCGGCCAGCCCTATCGAAGTTTGAACGCCGGCGTTGACCGTCTCAGTCAGGGAAGCGGAACTGGTTGCGAATCCGTCGGCACCGTTGTACGTCGCCGTGATGGCGTTCGAGCCGGTGGGGAGAGAATCCGTAAAGGCGATGGCTTGATTTGTGATGGAATTGATGGCGGCAGTGCCGATCGGTAATGAGCCGTCCATGAAGGTGACGGTGCCGGTGGGGGAAGCGCCATCGGCGGCGATTGTTGCGATGAATGCAACGACTTGCCCCGCGGTGATGGGGTTTGATGAGGCGGCCAGGGCTGTTGTAGTTGGAGTGCCGGGGTTAACGGTTTCGATGATTGCAGTGGAACTGGACGCGAATCCGACTGCGCCGTTGTAGGCCGCGGTAATATCGTTGAACCCTATGGGCAACGAGAGGGTGAAGGCGACGGCCTGGTGCGTGCTGGAGTTGAGTGCCACCGTGCCAATCAGGGTTGAATCGTCCATGAAGGTTACGGTTCCGGTGGGTGAACCGGTGGCAGCGGTGACGGTGGCGGTGAATGCAACGACCTGGCCAGCCAAGATTGCGCCGGATGATGTGGCCAGGGTTGTTGTGGTGGGGGGGTCAGGATTAACGGTTTCATTGAGGGAGGCAGAACTGGTTGCGAATTCGCCGGACCCGTTATACGCCGCCGTGATGCTATTCGAGCCCGTGGGCAATGATTCGGTGAAGGCGACGGCTTGATGCGTGGTGGAATTGATGACGGCGGTGCCCAACGGAATGGAGCCGTCCATGAAGGTGACGGTCCCGGTGGGTGAACCGCCGGCGGCGGTGACGGTGGCGGTGAATGCGATGACCTGGCCGGCCGTGATGGGGTTTGATGATGTGGCCAGCGCTGTCGTGGTGGCGGCGGAGTTTACGGTGAAATTATTTGAAGTAGCCGAGGCGAGGCTGCCATCGGTGGCCTTTAGTGTGTATGTGCCGGCGGTGTCGAGGGACAAATTGCCGAAGGTGGCTACGCCGCCGATCGCGGCGACAGAGGTTGTGCCGTTCAGCGAGGCGGGGCCGGTATTGACGGCGAGGGCCACGCTCGACGTGTTTGTTGTCACCAAGTTTCCGAATGGGTCTTCCACATCGACGGTAACCGGCGGGGCAATGGCGATGCCGGCGGTGACGGTGGTGGGCTGCTGAACCAGGACGAGTTGCGATGCTGCCGCGGGAGAGACGGTGATGCTGTTGGAGGTTGCGCTGGTAAGACTGCCATCGGTGGCCTGGAGCGTATAGGCGCCGGCGATATCGAGCGCGAGGTTGCTGAAGGTCGCTACGCCATCGACGGCGGAAACGGTGGCAGTTCCGGTGAGAGTTCCAGGTCCGCCGGCGACGGAAAGGGTTACGTTGGAATCGTCGGAGGTGACGACGCTGCCATCGGCGTCCTCGAGAAAAACGGTGATCGCGGGCGAGAAATCGGCGCCGGCGGTGCGGTTTGTGGGCTGCTGGCTGAATACCAACTGGGAGGCGATGTCGTGGACCGAAGTAATATTGCCGCCGACCAGGGCGGAGATGACATTCTCGCCGATGGGACTGCCCAAGCCGGTCAGGCCGGTGCCGGTGATGACATTAAAATCGCTTGATGGCAAACTCTTGATTTCGGGGATGGTTTGCGTGGGGCCGTCGAGTGATCCCAAGCCGATGAGCGAACGGCCCTGATCGACGAGGGCGATGATGGCGGCCCATTGCGGGGTGCCATCGCTGGTGCCACCTATTACTTGCCAACCCGATTTTCCCTGGTCGCGAACTGAATCATAGACTAGAAATCCGGTGCTGGGGTTGGCGTCGTAGGAGACTTCGGGTTTGGTGGTTCCCTCGAAGGGGCTGGTTCCACCGCCGCCGTCGACCCAGGGAGATTCGCTGATCCAGTTGCCGGAGCTGTCGACGGTGAGGGTTGTTCCGCCGACGGCGAGGACATTGGGTGAGGTGGAGGGATAGTTTGGGGTGGCATCGTCTCCGGCGGCGGCGACAAATGTCACGCCGGGGTGGGAAGCGGGAGTGGTGAAATCTGTATCGTCGGCGGTTTCGCCGGCGAACTCGGGAGAATCGCCCCAGCTCATGGAGACGGCTACAACGCCGGTCTGCGAGGCGGCCCAGGTGACGGCGCTGGCCAACGCCGCGACGGAGGCAGATGGAGCCTCGACAAGCAAAATGTTTGCTCCTGGTGCGATTGCGTGGGCCCATTCGACATCGAGTGATTCTTCGAGGGCCCAGCCGGAATTGGTGCTGACGGCGCCTTCGGGGGTTGCGATGGTGAGGGCAAATTGGCCTGAAGCGCTGTTGTTGCTGATGCCGAAGTTGGCGTCGAATGTTTGGAGATCGCTGGAGATGTTTGGATCGGCGAAGGCGTCGACGATGGCGATGGTTTCGCCGGCGCCGTTTGCGCTGACGGATTGTCCACCTGTTGTGAAGACAATATTTTTGAGATCGTATGCCTGTTCAATCATCGCTGGGGAAAGCCCCGTGGTCGATCCTGAGACGGCCGCAGGTGTTGCTGCCTCGGAGAAGAGTGATAATTGTACGGTTGAAGAAGCGGACNNTGCGCGATTCAAGCGGCTCGATGCGGGGATGGCAACGGTTCCGGGGGTATCCCGCTGTTCGTCTGGTCGCGCTGGATATCACGCTGGGAATGGGCAACTCCTATACAACTCTGACGGAGATAAAATACTATCTTGGGCGTTAAGGGACAATGAAGAGATTCGTGGTAGGGCACGTTTTTTTTATGTGGAATTTTGTGGGAAGAAGAAGTGTTGAAAAAGAGTCCAGACAGTATTGGGCAATATAAGTAGTAGGGGCATAGCTGATTATGGCGTGGGGGCGGCTGGGGGAGGGGCCATTGTCCGGTTTGGTTGAAGATTCAAGTCCAATGAGTAATATGCGGCCCACGCGGAGTTTGCTGACAATTCCGAAGAATCGGGCG
>PMAK01000041.1 GCA_003153655.1 Phycisphaerales bacterium | reverse complement strand
TTTCTCCCGGGCCGTGTACTCCCAAAGAGGGAGGGATCAGCAACGACATCATCCGTCATTTTGGGCCGAAGCTGCCTGTCCTGGGCGTATGCCTGGGGCATCAGTGCATCGGGTTTGTCAGCGGGGCGATTGTTGAGCGGGCGGAGCGGCTGATGCACGGCAAGACCGATCAGATCCACCACGACGGCAAAAGCATTTATGCGGGGATGCCGAATCCATTTACGGCCACGCGATACCACAGCCTGATTATCCGGCGCGGAACGCTGCCGCCAGAATATGAGGTTACGAGCTGGACGGATCATGATGAGATCATGGGGGTGCGGCACAAGACTTGGCCACTGGAGGGCGTGCAATTTCATCCGGAGAGTTTTTTGACGGAGCAGGGAGAGCGATTGCTGGCGAATTTTTTGAAGAAGTGAGCCGGGATTGTCGCCAATAGCGCGTCGCGTTGACTCCGCTATCCCGGATGCGTTAACTTGCGCAGGTTTTGCCAGATCGGTGAGGATTCCAATGGAACTGGATAAACTACATAATAAGGACTGCATCGCGGGAATGGACCTAATCCCCGAGGCCAGCGTGGATTTGGCATTCGCCGACCCGCCGTTCAATATCGGCTACAAATACGATGTGTACGCAGATCGGCGGGCGGCTGATGAATATCTCGCGTGGTCGAAAAAATGGGGCGCGGCCCTCCTACGAACCCTCAAGCCAACGGGAACTTTCTGGCTGGCCATTGGCGATGATTTTGCGGCCGAACTCAAACTGATTTTTCAGCGGGAACTCGGACTCTATTGCCGGAGTTGGGTGATCTGGTATTACACGTTTGGCGTGAACTGCAAGTATAAATTCAGCCGCAGTCACACGCATCTGTTCCACTTCGTCAAAGACGCCAAGAACTTCACGTTCAATACCAACGCTCTACGAGTGCCCTCCGCGCGCCAGTTGGTCTACAGTGACTCGCGTGCNNGACGCCAGGGGACGCTTGCCGGATGACACCTGGATTTTGCGTCCGCAGGATGCTGTGGGAAGTTTCACGCCAGAGGAAAATGTTTGGTACTTCCCTCGCGTCTGCGGCACATTCAAAGAACGCGCCGGCTGGCACGGGTGCCAGATGCCTGAACAGCTGCTCGGTCGAATTATCAAGGCGTGCTCCAATCCCGGCGAAACTGTTCTCGATCCCTTTGCCGGCAGCGGAACAACCCTGGCGGTTGCCAAGAAACTACAGCGCCACTTTATCGGATTTGAGCTATCGAAGAACTATGCGGGTCAAATCGAATCTCGCTTGAAAACCGCCCAGCCCGGAGATCCGCTTTTGGGTGCGGAAGATCCCAAGGTGATGGCTCCGCCAACACCGGCCGGCCGGCAGCCAACCAAGATCGCCCGACCTGCAATGACTAAAGTTGCCATCAAGGCACCAAAAAATCCGAATCTGGATCGGGGGATCATCGCGGCCTTTCTCGAAATCAGAAACGGATTCCCGGTTGATCGCGTCATTGCCGATCCCGATCTGAATGAGCGGTTTATTTCGAGATGCGCACGATTGGGTTTGCCCGGAAAAGAATTCGACTGGAACCATCGGCTAATGAACCTGCGGAAGGCGCGGCATTTCAAGGGTTTTCCCAGATCGAAGCCCACGACCTTTGAATTTCAGGAGAAAGAGTTCGACCGTTACCGATTTGCCTGCGAGATCGCAATCCAGCACTTCGAACAGGATGGAAAGTTAACGTTGGACAATATTCTCTGTGATCCGAAGATGGCAACCGGCTTTGATCGTTATGTCCTCGCCATGCTTCCGGACGAACCCAATTCACTCAAGATACGCTGGTTTGCTCTGCGAATCCGCAAGAATTCCAGCTATATTGCCAGAAGCTCGGCGAACCTCAGCACCATGATCGCCAAAGCCAAAGGGATTGGGAATCCTTTTAGTTTGAAATTGTCCAATGTGCCGCCTGAGCCGGGTCTCTATTGGCTTTCGGGTAACCAAAAGCATTTGTACGTGGGAGAAACTGAAAATCTTCGCGAAAGATTTAATGTGCAGTTCGGCGGCCAACGGAAATTTGACTTCTGGGAAACTCCGCTGGAAAAATTACAACTTGCGTTCAGCGTCGCGACGCCTGCCACAACGGATGCACTTTCGAAACATCAATCTCGTTGGATTTTGAAGTGGGATCCCATTGGAAACTACAGGAAGTTAGCGTCGCGGCGATGAGCGATGCTCGCGTAAAGCAAGCGTTCATGACTATCCGGGAGGGAAGATCACCCGAGTATGTGATTTGCGACGCGGCTCTTGGTGAGAAATTTCTTTCAGAGACGCGCCGGCTCGGCTTCGAGGGGAGCGATGCTGAGATAAACACGGAACTAATCAACCTACGAAAACAAAACCGGCTCAAAGATTGCGCAACCACAAACCGAAAAAAAATCTGACCCCACCCGAGAGCGCTATCTGAACGCTGTTCTCAACACAGTGCGATTGATAGAAAGACAGTTCGGCAAGAACGTCGATAATGTCATCGGCGATCCCGCAACGCGATCGTAGTTCGAGGCAATGATACAGTTCATGACTCCTGGGATACCCGAGTACAACCGAGTGGGGCAAGCTCTAGGCGATATCATTGAATGAAGAGCATTGCCGAAAAATCCTTTGAGATTACGAGTCTCTTTGAGGCCGAACTTCTTGTTCGACTTATGCTATGGCGTTGGAAGCATCCGTATGCTGATGATGAGGAGTTCGCCAATGGACTCGTCGAAGATGCGTCAAACGCGCTCCGCGCGGCGATACAGGGCGAGGAACTGATCAATGGCATTCCTCCAAGTGATTTCAATTTTGTCGCGGCTATTTGGTACGCAGAGCACTGCTCTTTGGAAATGGGTGGAGATGACCCACAGATTATCGGAGCGAGGAAAGATTGGTTGGCAGCTGTACGGCGGGCATTGCCATCCTGTTTTTGCGATCCATCCGACCTTGATCAACCTTAGGCCAGCCGATCCCAAATTACTACGTTAAGGATTGGCCCGAGCCAGATGATCCGCCAGGCGCAGGGCCAGGGCGACGATCGTCAGCATCGGATTGGCGAAGCCTGCCGTCGGAAAGATGCTCGCGCCGGCGACGAACAAGTTGGCCACGCCATGAACTCTTCCGCTTGCGTCCACTACGCCGAATCGGGGATCATCCGACATCCGCGTTGTGCTTGCGGGATGGTGCGTGCCCGGCGTGAAACCCCCGCCGCTCAACGTATGCAGTTCCCCGACTCCGGCTTTGCGAAACGCGGCGGCGAACAGTTCGGATGCCCGCGAGGCTGAGTGGCGATCCAGATCGCGCCACCGCCAGTGTATCACCGCTTTGGGAATACCCAGGGCATCCCGAGTTTCTCCAAGCGTAATGCGGTTCTCCGGATCGGGTGATTGCTCGGGATAAAAAACCGGCTCGAATGTCCGGTACTCTCTGGAATTATCCGGCCAGCGGGACCATCCCGAGGCCATGAAATTCTGGCCACGCTTGCGCTTTCGCGCATATGCCGCAATCCAGGGGATGCCGACAATCGCGTGAAACAAATCACGATAAAAACCTGGCTTGATTGAGCGGGTATGCCTCGCGATATTCAATCGGCGAATCGCTTCAATCGGCCTCCACTGATGTTTCGCGGGGCGCGGATGCATCAGCACCGCCATGTTCAGGAGCTTTTCGCGTTCCATCGCGTCGCGCTTCAGGACGAGTCTGCCGAGTATATCCACGCCGCGGAATGGGCGGCGGTCGTAGAAGGCGGAGCGATTGAAGAATGATCGATCGGCGGGGACCAATTTCGTGAAGGTCATGACCGGGTGATCGTTGTAATATCGCCCGACTTGATCGTGCTGGTTGCCTATGCCGAATGCTAATAGGAGCCGCGCGTTTTCGATGCCGCCGGTTGCCAGGACATAATTCGACGCCGTTACACTTAGCGAAACTCCCGAGAGCGTGCGAATTTTGAGGCCTTTTACCTTTTTCGCATCAGGCGCCAGTGACGCCGGATCTGTGTCCATTGCTACAACCGTCGCATTTAGAATGCAACGGACGTTTTCCAGCTTTTCGACGGTTGTACGGGCATCACGCAAAAAGATTTCATCCGGGCCAAGTTGGTAAACGGCGCTGTCGGCATCAGTGCCATCCAGGTTCCATGGACGGCTTGATTCATCGCTCCAGTATTGCGTTGAATATTGGAACGGTCCGACGCCGCAGACTTTTACGGCCCTTTGGTACCACGGCTCGAGATGTGCGTAGTTAAAAGGCCAGCCGCTGTAGGGAATCCAGTCACGTTTTTCAAAATCGATCGGATCGAGCGGGAGATATTTTGTTCCAAGCGATCCACGGTCCGATGTATGCCACATCGTGGCGGTGCCGGCGAATCGGCGGGCGCGGATGGCAGCCGGATCGTGATACGGATCGCCTACGGCGCTTCCCTGATTTAGCGCAGCAGTCGCGGCATCATCTTCAAATGCGCCGCTTTCAATGATGAGAATTCTAAGCCCCGATCGCGATCCAAGTTCCATCGCGATCGCCAAGCCGGCCGGTCCCGCGCCGATGATGCAAACGTCCGCGGAGAAGGATTGCGATGGGCCAAGTGTTCGGGCGTCGATGAACATAAGGATCAGTCAGATTTGACGCTTATGCCGGCTTCTTCGCGGCGCCGGGCGTTGCGGGGCCGAGCATCGCATCGACGAATTCGACGAAGCGGGCGATTTGGGTCGGATCGTATCGCCTGCCCGCTGCCGCGTCGAGCGCGTTTCCCTCAACGTGCGCCGCCTTAATGCTTGAAAAAAGGACCACGCCCTCTGGGTTGGCTTGGAGGCTGTAGTGAAGAAGCAGAGAATTGAGCACTTTCGTGTCCGACAAATCGACACCGATCTTTCCACTCCATTCTTGCGCCACGGTGGATCGCTCGCGAACTGCGTTTACTAGCGGCATGGCTGGGCCGAAAATNNGAAAATCGTATGCGTGATCAGGCCGCGCGCCTGTCGATCGGCTAGCCGTGCCATATTTCGCATGTGCGCGTTGTGATTGAATTGCACCACCTGATAGATTGCGGGAAGCTTTGCCAGATCGGTCGGTAGTTTTGCGAAGTCCGATCCGATTCCCACGCATCGGACGGTTCCCTTGGCAATCTGTGCCTCCAGATACCGAATCAGCGGCTCGCTTGTCGCGTCGATCAGTTCGGCTTCGTGCAGCAAGAGCATATCGACATGATCTGTGCCCAATTCGCGAAGACTCGTTTCCAAACTCTGGGCGGCATCTTCCGGCGTGAATTTCCCGCCCTGGACACCCTGCGCGGCCCGCTTCTGCATGAGTTTCACAATTGGCGGAAAAACCTTGAGCACTTTTTTGGCGGCGTATACCAATCGCCGATGTTTGACCCATCCGCCCGGGGGCTTCAATCCGAACTTGGTGGTGACGGTGACGCGGTCGCGTTTTCCTTTGAGGAATTCGCCCAGGATTTTTTCGGCCCAGCCGAGGCCGTAGAGGCGGGCCACGTCGAAATGGGTGATGCCGTTTGTCAGGGCGGTTTCTAAAACGCCGATCGCTTCATCTCGCGGTTGGGCCGTGAGTTTGGCGCATCCGAATCCGAGAACGGACATTTCAAGGCCGGTTTTTCCGAGAGTCAGTTTGCGCATCAACTTTTTTTTCGCTCCATCTTTGCGATGACCCAAGCGAAATTATCAGTGGTGTTAGCAGGGGTCAATGGGTGGGAACGCTGAACCGAGCGAGTTTTAGCTCCTTGAGATGCTAGGTCTTGGGTTCATATGGCGCCGCCGGCTTTTGATCTGAGGGGCCAGCCAGATCAGGATTCAACGCAATGGCCTCGCGATAGGCAGCGGTGGCATTGTCAAGTTGTCCTTTGGCGACCCGGACGTTGCCGAGATTTCCGTGGGCTTCAGCGTATTTGGGATTTGCCGCGATGGCCCGTCGAATCAAATCCACGGCAACGTCATTTCGCCCGACTTGATAGGCAATCACTCTCAATTGATGAAGCGCGACCGCGTGTTCAGGCTGGCGGCTTAGGATTTGGCGGTAAAGCTGTTCAGCCTCCTGCAATCGCCCTGCCTGGTGATGCTGTTGTGCCAGTTCGAGTGTGTGTTGAACTGTGAGTTGAGTCATGTGATACAGGTGCAATATCAGCCGCGAATCACGGTTTCGCAAGGTAATCTCACGCCAGGTTCGGCGGTCCAGAGTATGATCTCCGCATGCCAGATTCCGCCGATCCAGCATCGTTGCGTCCAACCGTCGAGCAGACCCGGGCCGTTTGGGAAAATATCGCTAATTGGTGGGATCAGCAGATCGGCGAGGGGAACGATTTTCAGAAGACCCTGATCATTCCGACGACGGATCGCCTGCTCGACCCCAAGCCGGGGCAGACGATTCTGGATGTCGCGTGCGGCAATGGGAATTACTCCCGCCTGCTCGGCAGACGGGGCGTTAAGGTTGTTGCGTGCGATTACTGCGAAAATTTTCTTGAAGCGGCGCGGCGGCGGACTTCGCCGGAAGATGGACAGATCGAATACCGGAAGATCGACGCGACCAGCATGGCGGAATTGCTGACGCTTGGCGAGGGGCGATTCGACGCGGCCGTGTGCAGCATGGCGATGATGGACATGATCGTGATCGATCCGCTGCTCGATTCGTTGCGGGAGTTGCTGAAGGCGTCGGGGCGGTTTGTGTTTTCGTTGCCGCATCCCTGCTTTAATTCCAACGACATGATATTCAGGGCGGATTACGTGATTCAGAATGATGTGGCGCAGCAGGTGTTTGGGGTGGAGATCCGGCAATATCTTTCGCATGTGCCGGGGTTGAGCGTGGGGATCATCAATCAGCCGCAGCCGCACCATTTTTTTCATCGGCCGCTGTCGGCGATTTTCTCGGCCTGCTTTTCGGGGGGATTTGCGGTTGATGGATTGGAAGAGCCGGCGTATCCCGTGAATGCGGCGGGGTCGAAGAATCCGTTCTCATGGCAGAAGCGGCCGGAGATTCCGCCGGCGATTGTGATTCGAGCGCGGCCTCGGAAATAAATTCATTTTTGTCCCAGATATAAATCAGATGGACACAGATGAATCAAAGCAAATTTGTTTTGCCTTTATCTGTGTTCATCTGATTTTTATCTGTGGCAAAAATGATTTTCTTAATTATGCGACGGCACGCGAACGGCGATCGCCCTGCGGATTCGCATCAGCAGATCTTCGAGTCCGAAGTTGGCTTTGGGGACTAGATCATCGACGTGCAGTTGCCGGGCTCGGGCGACGAGTTTGTGTTCGTCCTGCAATTCGGTGAGCACGATGACGGGGATATGTTCCCACTGCGGGTGATGGCGGATCGTTTGCAGGAAGGTGATGCCATCCATTTCCGGCAACATCAGATCGAGCAATACGATGTCGGGTGTTTGGGAATAGAGCGTCGCGTAGGCTTCTTTGCCGCTGGCGGCGCGAATTGTTTTGAACCCCTCGTGCTCCAGAAATTCAGAGACAGATTCTCGAGCCCGAGCCGCATCATCTACCACCAGGACGACGTGCATGGCTTATTCCTTCCGTGGAACTGATCAGTAATGTGCGTCGGGGTAGGGGTTTCGTCAATAGCCTGCCTGGGGTTTACGGCGGCCGCTTGCGACATTGTGAAGGATTCGTACAATCCCGTGCCCCGCCATGAGGCGCGGGTTTTGGCTCGATTTTCACAAGGATTCTCTTATGCCCGCCACTGGAAAAATTACGCAGGTGATCGGTTCCACCTTCGACATCCACTTTCCCGAAGACCAGCTTCCGCAGATTTACAACGCCGTCACCATCGACAGCAGCGCCGAGCATGGCGTTGCCATGCACCTCGTGGGCGAAGTCGAACAGCATCTCGGCGGTGGACGCGTGCGGGCGGTCGCCCTCGGCAGCACGGACGGCCTGCGGCGCGGGATGGATTGCGTGGATACGGGTTCCTCCCTGACCGTTCCCGTAGGCAAGGAGACGCTTGGGCGGGTGTTCAACCTGCTTGGCGAGCCGATCGATAATCGTGGTCCGGTGAATACGGAGCAGCGCCGGCCGATCCATCGCGAACCACCGGAATTTGTGGATCTGACGCCCAAGGCGGAGGTTTTTGAAACCGGCATTAAGGTGATCGATCTGCTGACGCCATTCCTTCGTGGCGGCAAGGCGGGACTCTTCGGCGGGGCGGGATTGGGGAAGACCGTCGTTATTCAGGAATTGATCGCACGCATCGCGCAGCAGCACGGCGGCTATTCCGTCTTCGCGGGCGTCGGCGAACGAACGCGCGAGGGAACCGATCTCTGGCTGGAAATGCAGGAAGCCCAGATCGGGACGACCGGCAAGCATGTTATCGATCAGACCGTGATGGTGTTTGGGCAGATGAATGAGCCGCCGGGCGCGCGTCTACGCGTGGCTTTGAGCGCGCTGACGATGGCGGAGTATTTCCGAGACGAGACGGGGGCCGATACGCTTTTGTTCATCGATAATATTTTCCGATTCACGCAGGCGGGATCGGAAGTGTCGGCTTTGCTCGGACGCATGCCGAGCGCCGTCGGTTATCAGCCGACGCTGGCTACGGAAATGGGTGAGTTGCAGGAGCGGATCACCAGCACGAAGCATGGGGCTATTACGTCGGTGCAGGCGGTGTATGTGCCGGCTGACGATCCAACCGATCCGGCGCCGGCCAATGCGTTTGCGCACCTTGACGCATTCATTTATCTCGAGCGATCCATTGCATCGAAGGGGATTTATCCCGCGGTAGACCCTCTGGCATCGGCGAGCCGGGCGCTCGATCCGCAGATTGTCGGCGAGGAACATTATCGCATCGCACGCAAGGTGCAGAACATGCTGCAGCGTTATCGCGATTTGCAGGACATCATCGCGATTCTTGGCGTGGACGAGTTGAGCGAAGAGGACAAGCTGACCGTCGGTCGGGCGCGGAAGATTGAGCGTTTCTTCAGCCAGCCGTTTATCGTGGCCGAGCAGTTCACCGGCAAGAAGGGCATCTACACGAAGATTGCCGACACGCTTAAGAGCTTTGACGACATCTGCAGCGGCAAGGCGGACGATTTGCCGGAGCAGGCGTTTTTGTATGTCGGGACGCTGGATGATGTGCGGGCGCGGGCGAAGGAGATGGCGAAGTAGGGCGGTTCGGTGGATTAACAGCGGCATTCGGGATAAAATTTCGGATAATAGCGAAGGGCCGCGTATGGTGGACGTCAAACAGGCAATCCAACGGGCAAAGGATTACGCGATTCAAGTCCTCGAACTTGATCCCAAGGAGATGTTGTTGGAAGAGATTCGCCCATCGAGTGATGTGTGGGGAATTACATTAAGTTTCAATTCCAGAACTGGCCCTGTCGCGAGAAATGAATTTGCCAAACTAATTCGCCCTTACGACGAAACACGTGAGTTCAAGACATTTCAAGTTAATAAGGTCACCGGCGAAGTCGAGGGAATGTTCAACGTTCAGCCGGTGTAAGCTTGGCAAACCCCGGCCTATCTGAATTTCGTGGCCGAGACCTGCTCATTGACACCAATCTGCTTCTGCTCGCACTCGTCGGCAATTTTGACCGTCGATTGGTTGGTCGCGACCGGCTTGATGCGTTTACGATCCAAGATTTGCATCAACTCAATTCTATTATTGAGGGGGCCAAAGGGCTGGTCACCACGCCCGGGATTTTGACAGAGACGAGCAATTTGGCCGCGCAAATGATCGACACCCGTCGCCTCCCAGAACTTTTTTATTTGCTGCGGATCACAATTAAAGCTTTCGAAGAGCGTCACGAAAAATCAGCGATCGTTTCGGATCAGCCAATTTTTCTTCGATTTGGCCTAACTGATGCCGCCATCATTCATATAGCAAAGGATGGTCTGTTAGTGCTGACCGGTGACAGGGCTTTGGCTGGCTATCTCGCCAAAAATGGAATTGATGTTGTGAATTTCAATCATCTGCGGGCGTTGCTGTAATACCGTCGAGAACCCTAAATGCGTCCCAGTTACGAACTAGTCGCTTCCAAGATCGACGAAATCGAAGCTGAAATGCGCCGCATGGGCGTGTGGCAAAGCCAGCCGCTGACGCCAGAGCAGTTGGATTTCAAAGAACCCTTCGGGATGGATCTCCTCACGCTTGAGCAGTGGCTTCAGTTCATCTTTATTCCCAATGTGAAAGACATCATCGTGACCAAGGGGGAATTCCCGTCTGGCAGCCAGGTGGGGGATCATGCGTTTCGCGAGTGGGTCATGTGGGGAAGCCGGGATAATGTCGAGCCGCTGATCCAATTGCTTCGGCAGTTCGATTCGCTATTCGGCAACGCCTGACGAATCCAACGGACAAATAGGAATTTTCCTGATGTATTGGCTGACGGGCACATCGTAGAATCATGCAATGTCTCGAAGCGGTCATTTCCTGGCGGCGGGGCTTGCGGGCACTTTATTGTTGGTGACCGGATGGATTTCGCCCGCGCTTGCGGACGATATTGATGGCGTTCAGCCGNNAGAGCCGCTGATCGGCAAGAGCGCGGAGGGGGATGCGTTCAACGTCGAAGCATTTCTGGATACGGGGGCCAGTTCGATTGCTCTTTCGGTCAATACGGCTCAACTGCTCGGAATCCAGCGCGAGATGATCGCGAAGAGCGAGGCGCGGTTTCAGGATGTTGGGGTTGGGGGCGGCAGCGCATTCGCCGTGTCGGAGCCGCTGTTTCTTTCGATTGCTCCGATGGCTCCGAATGTAGATGTGGAGCAGAAGGACGCGATTGCCACGACATATTCGCTGACGGTTGGGCCGGATCGGGCGGAGATCGGGCCGCTGAACAGCGGGGCGGATTTGCTGGCTTCGCTGGCACTGGGGGACATGGACATCGTGGGGATGCCGGTGATCGCCGGGAAGATTGTCGTGCTTGATCCGAAGGATGTGAATTCGATGTCGGACAAGATTCGCACGTCTGTTTACGATGCGAAAACTGCCGCGGCGGATCATGCGCCGATTCCGCAAACCAGCCAGCATGTGAAGCTGAGTTATGTTTCCTTCAGTCAGTTTACAAAGACGTCGCCGGCCGGCGCGCAGCCGCCGACGATGTGGGCGAATCCGATGATCGGGCCGAATCCATTTCATCCGGAAGGAGACCACACCGGGAACATTCTGGTCACGGAGCATGGCAAGAACGCGGCTGGCAGTTGGCTGCTGGATACGGGCGCAGCTGCGTCGATGATCTCGCGGCATGAAGCTGCTGCGCTGGGCGTGACATATGTGGCGGGATCTGATGGCTCTGGCCATCCGAGACTCNNGCCTGCGGATCGGCAATTCGTCATGTCTGTCGGCGGCGTTGGCGGGATTAAAAAGGCGGCCGGTTTTTTTCTCGACAAGCTTTCGGTGCCGACGATTGAAGGGCCGCCGATTACTTTTGTCCATGCGCCGGTTTTGGTGTGCGACATTACTGTTACGGATTCGGCGGGTAAGTCATTCACATTGGACGGCGTATTCGGGATGAACTTTCTGGTCGCCAGTGCGATGGTGGATGAGAGCAGCTTGGTTCCGGACATTGATCATCTGACGCCCGGGGCGTTTCGGTGGATTGTGCTGAATCAGCCCGCGAGGTGGCTCGGCTTGCAAAGAAATCCTTAGCGATTGTTGCCGTAGGCAGCGATCTATATCTTTTCGGCGGCAGAAGGCCTGCGGGAACATTTTCGGGCCAGCCAGTGGCGTCCGCAGCGGCAGCCCTTGTCATATTCGAGCCGGGGACCTCGGCCGTCACGAGTAACGTAGTCGATTATCTTCTTAATCCATACGCAGTTGCAGATATAGCCGCTCATCCAGAACCATTGAAGATAAACACTCCCCCGATACCTCGAATTGCCTTGGTTGCCTATTATTATCAGACCTGCGGAGGTCCCTGTTATGTCTGGTATCCCCAACGCCGATTCGAAGATGTTGGCGGCCGGTGCGGCCGCTGCGCCGGCTACGGGTTCCGATCGGAAGGCCATGACTGCATTTGTCGATTCATGCGTGGAGACGGTTTCGGGCTCAGCCCAGGCGGCTGCCCGCCACGCCCGCGGTCGGCCAAGATTCCGCAGGCTTCTCAAGCTTCTGCAAGGCAAGCGGAACATTCTCATCACCACCCATCGCTATCCCGATCCCGATGCTCTCGCCAGCGGCTGGGCGCTCTGCCTGCTTCTCGAGTCGCAGCTTCCGGATGCGGTGATCACGATGTCCATCAAGGACAACATCAACGGCGGCGTCAATGCGATGTTCGTCCGCAAGACCAATCTAAAGCTCGCAGCCTGGGACGACGCCGCCCTTGGCGAATTTGATGCGATCATTCTCACGGATGTCATGCCGGGCGTGACGTACAGCCCGCTGCCGGAGGGAATCACGCCGCTGGCGGTGATCGATCATCATCGCTCGCGCCGCAAGCCCAAGTGTCCGTTCAGCGATATTCGGCCTGATGTCGGCGCGACCAGCTCGATCATCTTCAGCTATTACATGGAAGTTGAGCAGACGATCTCGCCGGAACTGGCGGCGTCGCTGCTTTACNNAATCCGATCTTGCCGGGGCGGCGGGTCAGCCTGATGAATTGGACAACATCGCTCTATCCAGCCTGACGCTGCTGGCTGATACGCGCAAGCTCTATCAGATGCGATATGTCGATCTGCCGCAGAGTTATTATGTGAGTTATTACAGCGGGCTGGCCAACGCGATGTTTTATGACAGCGCGATCCTGTCGCATCTGGAGACGATTGATTCGCCGGAGAAGCCGGCGATGGTTGCGGATTTTCTGCTGCGGTTTGAGCCNNGAGCCGGTGGTCTGGGCGCTCGTGACGGCTGTCTATGAGGATCGCCTGGTGATCAGCCTGCGGACGAGCAACAACAAACTCTCAGCCGCGGACATGATCCGCCGGCTTCTGCGCGGCGATGGCGAAGGGGGCGGCCACCGCACCAAGGCGGGGGGATTCATCAAGCTGGAATCGAATACTCCGGCTGAAATCGACCGCAAGCGGGCCCTGCTTCGCAGACGCTATCTCCGGGCGCTTGGCATCAAGCAATCGCAGGGGAAACGATTGGTTCCCAGGGAACCATGACAAATCGGCCCGTCGCCCGTACTATTTCGCCCTGATATGAGCGGCGAAATCTCCCGAACCTATGATCCCGCCTCGATTGAAGCCGAGGCTTATCGCGTCTGGCTGAGCGAGGAGTGCTTTAAGGCTGATCCTGGTGCGCCGGGGGAGCCGTATTGCATTGTCATTCCGCCGCCGAATGTGACCGGGGCGCTGCATCTGGGCCATGCGATCAACAATACATTGCAGGATATTCTGATCCGGCTGCATCGGATGCGCGGGTTTAATACGCTTTGGGTGCCGGGGATTGACCATGCCGGGATCGCGACGCAGGCGGTGGTGGAAAAGCAGCTTAAGGAAAAGGAAAACAAAACCCGGCACGATCTTGGGCGCGAGGCGCTCGTGCAGCGCATCTGGGATTGGAAGAAGCAGTATGGGGACCGGATTATCGAGCAGATCAAGCGGATGGGGTGCTCATGCGATTGGAGCCGGCTGCGGTTTACGCTGGATGAGCAATGTGCCCGCGCGGTGCGGGAAACATTTTTCAAGCTGTTCAAAGATGGACTGATCTATCGCGGCAAGCGACTCGTGAATTGGGATGTGCATCTGCAAACGTCTGTTTCGGATGATGAGATTTATCATGAGACGGTGAAGACGAGCATGTGGCATATCCGGTATCCGATTTCCGGAACGGATAAGCATATGGTGGTCGCCACCACGCGGCCGGAGACGATGCTGGGCGATACGGCTGTCGCGGTGCATTCGGAGGATTCGCGGTGGAATTGGGCGATCGGCAATAGCGTTGATTTGCCGCTGACGGGGCGGAAAATTCCGATCATCGCGGATGATATTCTGGTCGATCCGAAATTTGGAAGCGGCGTGGTGAAGGTGACGCCGGCGCATGATCCGAATGACTATGCCGTGTGGCAGCGGCAGCAGGGGAAGATTGAGATCATCAACATCCTGAATCCGGATGCGACGATCAATCAGAATGGCGGGAAATATTCGGGGATGAAGCGGGACGCGGCGCGGAAGAAAATTGTCGAGGATTTGACGGCGCTGGGATTACTCGAAAAAGAAGAGCCGTATGAGACGCAGGTGGGGCATAGCGATCGGAGCAAGACGCCGATTGAGCCGTATCTGAGCGATCAGTGGTTTGTGAAGATGGCTCCGCTGGCTGAGCCGGCGCTGCAGGTGGTGCGCGATCATATCGTGAAGTTTTTCCCGGAGCGGCATGCGCAGCAGTATTTGAGTTGGTTGGGTGAAAAGCGGGATTGGCCGATTTCGAGGCAGCTTTGGTGGGGGCATCGGATTCCGGTGTGGAGGAACGCGCTGAAGATAAAGCCGCAACCAGGGGAAATGACTCGGGATTCGCAGCCAGATCCGAACACTGCGGAGAATCCAGAGGACTTTCCGTTCTCCGAATGCGCAGTGCAGTCTGTTTTCGATAGCGAAACCGGCGAATGGATTACCTACTGTTGCCCCTCTCCAAATCGCCCGGACGTGGAAGCCGCATTAGAGCAGGCACGGTACGTCCAAGACCCCGATGTCCTCGACACGTGGTTCTCCAGCGCCCTCTGGCCGCACAGCACCCTCGGCTGGCCCGAAAAAACCGCGGATTTGCAAAAGTGGTATCCCGGCAATGTCCTCGTGACTTCTCGCGACATCATCAGCCTTTGGGTTGCCCGCATGGTGATGACCGGCCTGTACAACATGGGGGAGATTCCATTTCACCATGTCTACATTCACACGACGATTCTTGATGGCCACGGCGAGCGGATGAGCAAGTCGAAGGGGAATGGCGTTGATCCTGTGGATGTGATCGACACGCACGGAGCCGATGCGCTGCGGTTTACGCTGACGCATATGGCCACTGAAACGCAGGATGTGCGATTGCCGGTGAAGAAAAATGCGCAGGGGCAGAATACATCTGACAAATTCGACATCGGCCGGAATTTTTGCAATAAGATTTGGCAGGTTGGGAATTTCTTCGTCATCGCCAATCTGGCGAACATCGCTCCTGCGGCGGTGGATGAATCTAAATGGTCTTTGGCGGATCGGTGGATTGTCTCGCGGTTTAATCGAACGATTGGCGAGGCGGATACGGCGCTCGCGTCTTATCGGTTCGATCAATATGCCAAGCTTTGTTACGACTTTTTCTGGGATGATTTTTGTGCGTGGTATGTCGAGGCGTCGAAGCCGGCTTTGAAGGATGCCGCGACGGCTGGGCAGACCGCCAATGTTCTCGCGGCGGTTTTCGACGGCGCGCTTCGGCTGCTTCATCCGATGGTTCCGTTTATTACCGAGACGATCTGGTGGCGGCTGAATGAGACACGCGCGCAGCGCGAATTGGCCGGTTGGATCGAATGTTCGTCCGCCAAGCGGCTGATTAAGGCGCCTTGGCCTGCCGCGGGTGAGACGGATGATTCTGTTGAATCGCGGTTTTCCAAGATTCAGGAAATTATCAAATCGATCCGAAAACTTCGGAACGACTTTAAGGTGGATCTGAAGAAAACCGTTGATGCGTCGATTGTCGCCGTGGGTGAATTGGCCGGGCAGATCGAATCGAATCGGCAGATGATCGAGCTTTTGGCGGTTTGCCGCCTGAAGATTACTTCGACGGTTTCCGCGCCGCCTGCGGGCTCGGCGCGGGCGTCTGTCGCTGGTTGCGATATCTTTGTTGAAGGCTTAGAGGATGAGGATGCCGAAAAGCAGCGGAGTTCCAAGCGGAAAGAGGAGCTTGCCAAGCAAATTCAGACGTTGAATGGACGGCTGGCGAGCGAAGCGTATATTTCCAAGGCCCCGCCGAAATTGGTGCAGCAGACCCGGGATCAACTGGCGGACGCGGAAGCGGAATTGGCGAAGATAAATTAAATACCATTTTGCCACAGATGAAAATCAGATTCACACAGATGAAATCGCAGCATAAATCCAGTATTTCTGTATTATCTGTGTGCATCTGATTTATATCTGTGGCTAAATATTCTTTTAGGAATCGTTCAAATGGCAGAAAAAAGCGTATCGACGGAATCATTCGCCAGCGAAGCGAAGAACGAATATCGGGGCGACAAGCTTCGCGTGGCCATCATCGGCTGCGGGGGGATCAGCGAGACGCATATCCGCGCGCTGCAGACATTTCCCGAGGTGGAACTGGTGGCCGGGGTCGATATCAAGAGCGATCGGCTGAAGCTGATGGAGGAGAAATACGGCTTTACGAATCTTCACACCGACTGGAAGCGGATGTTGAAGGAGGTCAAGCCGGATGCGGTGCTTGTTTGCACGCCTAACGGGGTGCATTCGCAGCCGACGATGGATGCATTGAATGCGGGGAGTCACGTGCTGGTTGAAAAGCCGATGGCGATGAATCCAGCTGAATGTCAGAAGATGATCGACGTGGCCAAGAAGAATAAGAAAAAGCTGGTCGTTGGTTTTCAATATCGGTATCACCCCAATACGGATTTTGTGATGCGGGCGCGGGAAGATGGCCGCTTTGGCAACGTGATGTTCGTCAAATGCCAGGCCTTGCGTCGGCGGGGCATTCCTAATTGGGGCGTGTTCGGGCAGAAGAAGCTTCAGGGCGGCGGCCCGATGATCGACATCGGCGTGCATGTGATTGAGATGGCGCACTACGTGATGGGCTCGCCCAATCCGGTGGCGGCCGCAGGAAATACGTGGACGTATATGGGGAATAAAAAATCGGATGTTGTTTCGCAGTGGCCGAACTGGGATTACAAAACATATACCGTTGAAGATTTGGCGATTGGGCAGATTCGCTTTGATAACGGGGCGATTTTGCAGATTGAGGCGATGTTTGCCGGGCATATTGAGAAGGATGTCTGGAATTTCACGCTGATGGGAGACAAGGGCGGCTGCCAGTGGGATCCGCCGATGCTCTTCAGCGACCGGGCCGGGACGATGGTGAATGAATCGCCCGCTTTCGTTGGGACGAAGACGGATTTCCCATACCTGTTCAGTTTGAAACTGCGGGATTTTGTGAATGGGTGTTTGCTGAATACGCCGCTGCGGGCGCCGGGTGAGGCGGGATTGGCCGTGCAGAAAATGCTGGATGGCGTGTATCGCGCGGCCGCGGCTGGAAAAGAAGTGGCGATCAAGTGACTATCGGCCAGGCATAAGAATTTTTAGCCACAGATATAAATCAGATGCACACAGATAATACAGAAATACTGGATTTATGCTGCGATTTCATCTGTGTGAATCTGATTTTCATCTGTGGCTAAAAATTCCCCTGAACATCAGATCGACGCGCCGAGATGGCGAACGGCGGCTTACGCGATTTCCGCGTTCGCGGTCTGCTCGATCGCGGCGGCGGTGAAGTCGCGGGGGTTCATCGAATCGGATGGGGCGACGCATTATCTGTTTGCCCGGCATGCGTTTGAGCAGCCGATTTATTTTCTCGATATCTGGGGACGTCCGCTCTGCACGGCGCTGTTTGCGGCGCCGGCCTGGTTTGGCGGGCTTCTTGGGGTTCGGCTGACGAGTTTGGTCGTGGCGATCGCGTGCGCGCTTGTGGCCACGGAGATCGCGCGGGGGCAGGGATATCGCTGGCCGGTGCTGGCGCTGATTTTCACGTTGGGGCAGCCGCTGCTTTTTTTGCATTCGTTTTCGGAACTGACGGAATTGCCGTTTGCGCTTGTAGTGGGACTCGCATTTCTGAGCTATCAGCGGAGGCGATGGTGGTGGATGACATCCATGGCGGCGATCGCGCCGCTTGGCCGGCCTGAGGGATTTGCATTCTTACTTCTCGCGGCACTTACGCTTGCTTCGCATCGGAAATGGAGATGTCTGCTGGTCCTTCCCATGGCGTTGATCGCCTGGAGCGTTTTGGGACATGAACTGGTGGGGCCGTCGGATCGGCATTGGTGGCTTTGGCTGGCGGATCATTGGCCGTATGAAGCGGGGAGTGAATATCCACGCGGGCCGCTGCTTTATTTTGTCGCGGTGTTGCCGGTGCTTGTGGGGCCGTTCGCGTTTCCGGCGATGTGGATTGGGATGTGGCGGAGTTTGATTGGCGCTTGGCCATTGGCGCGATTGCGGGATCATCGGATTCGAGTGGATGCGCTGATTGCCGCGCTGCCGCTGGCGATTCTGTGCGGGCATAGCCTGCTCTTCTGGCTGGGGAAATTATCGAGCAGCGGATCTTTGCGATATCTGCTGATCGTTGCGCCGCTGTGGGGATGTTTGTCGGCACGTGGTTGGGAATGGGTTTTTGGGACGATGCGATGGCCGCGGCCGCTTTCGTGGGCGGCGCTGGCCGTGGTGTTGCCGGGGCTGGTCAATTACTGCTGGCGGATTCTGCCGGTGCGGCAATCAGAAAGTTGGAGCGAGGCCGAGCATGTCGTGGATTGGTATCAGAGCAGCCCGCTACGGAAAGAGTTTCCGCGTGTCATGACGAATCATCCGGGGATATTTTTTTATCTGAATGCTAATCCCTGGGATCGGCGGGAAGTGGAGCCCTGGACGCGTCAGGCGATTGACCATCCGCCGAGCGGGGTTGTTCTGATATGGGACCCGGAGTTTTCCGTCAGCAATTCTGATCCACTGCTGGTTGTTCCGCTGGAGCGGGTGATTCACGCCGGTTGGGTGAATGACCGCGCGGCGGAATGGAAATCGAATGCGAATAGTCCTGCGATGCCACTAAACCAGCCGCTGATTCAGACGTCGCGGATGTGGCATATTTTTCTTAGCCCTGTGGAGAAATCGAAATAACGCGATAACAGGGCAATGCAACTGTCACGATAATCCATCCCATCGTTCCGCGTCCTCTTCGCGGCGATTGCGCGGGTCGAGTTTTCCAACCTGGATCGGTTTGACGGAAAGATCAAACAGATTCGCCGCCATGAAAGAGGGTCTCGAATTCGAGACGCGGCGAACGGCAGGTCTGAACAGCAGTTCCTCGTCNNCACTGGGCTCCTTCCTCGTTAGATCGCCTTAGAAGCGATTTTCTGCTGGTGGGATCGGCCGCCGGGGTTAGCCACCATTAGTTGTGGGTGAGGATTTTCCAATGTCTGATAATGTGTTGATCGCTAACTCCGATAAGTCGGGTGGGGCAGCGCAGGACACTTCAACGCTTCGGTAAACTCAGTGCAGGCACGTTCACGCAATATTGAGTTTTAGACGGCTCGGAGGTGCCGGATGATGCGGCCGGTGTGGATGTAAACGACGTCTTCCGCGATGTTGGTGGCGTGGTCGGCGATGCGCTCCAGGTTTTTGGCGATCATGATGTTGCCGAGTTCCGTGTTGGCCTTCTGGCCGTCGGTTTCCATCAGGCAGATCATGTCCTGCACGATCTGGTGATAGAGAGCATCGACGACATCGTCGCTCTTGAGGACGTGACGGGCGAGATCCTCATCGCGAAGATTTCATGCCTTGATCGTGTCGCGAAGCGTCGCCAGCACGGTGTTGGCCATGAGCTTTAGATCGCTCGGCGGCTCGTAATCGGTGAGGCGCGACAGCAGCAGCACCCGCTGGGCGATATTGACCGCGCAATCGGCGATGCGCTCGAAATCGGCATTGACCTTGATGATCGTGGCGACGGTGCGCAGGTCGCCGGCCGCGGGCTGTTGAAGAGCCAGCACGTCGATGGCGCTCTTTTCAACGCGGACTTCTTCCTCGTCGATGCGCTGATCCATGACGATCGTCTCCTGCGCCAGCTTGGCATCGGATGAGAAGACCGCTTCGCAAGCCTGTTCAACCGCCTGGAGAACCAAGGTGGACATGCGCGCCACCTGCGTGCGAAGGCTTTCAAGAAGATCGTTCAAATGATGTGACATGATGTGGTTCAGCAATCATCGGCCACACCGGGCCGACACTGCGAAAAATCGTCCGGTTTTCAGCCGAAGCGTCCTGTGATGTAATCTTCCGTCTGCTTCTGCAACGGGTTGGTGAACATCGCGGACGTTGCATTATACTCCACAAGTGAACCCATGTAGAAAAACGCGGTAAAATCGCTCACCCGGGCGGCCTGCTGCATGTTATGCGTCACGATCACAATCGTATACTGGCTCTTCAACTGGAAGATCAGGTCCTCGATCTTCGATGTCGACACCGGGTCCAGCGCCGACGCCGGCTCGTCCATCA
>PMAK01000175.1 GCA_003153655.1 Phycisphaerales bacterium | reverse complement strand
TCCGGAGCCGGCCTCGGCAGGACTGTTGCTCGCAGCCGGGCTAGGCTTTATGGCCCGTCGCCGACGCTCTTCATAAGGAATTTTGGAAACTTCGTACCGCAACCGCGGCGCCAATTCTGACCTGACCAACGACCCTGTCACCACGACAGGGTCGTTGGTTTTTCCCCGCCTCTGCTGCAACCGATCCACATCTTCTTGTTGTCCTTAGGGCGAACTGAGTAAGATTTGAGTTCCGCCGGCCACGGGGCCGTCCCGCTTGGATTGTCTGCGTTACGCCTTTATCAAATGCACCTGGTCGCAATCAGCATCACCTTTTTCGCCTGCCTTGACGGCTTGGTATGGGTCCGATTTCACAGGCTCCTACGCCCCCTGCGGCATCACAGGTTCTGGCAGTCGCTGCTCGCCTGCGCGATGGTGACCTCCATCCTGTTCTCCGCTGAGTTATCCACCGGCAGTTCCACCGTTCTACGCGCCCATCATCTCATACCGCAATTGATCCCCTCCACCATTTTCGTCTGGCATTTTCTCGTCCTGCCGATGACCATTGCTCTTCTCAGTGCGGAATTGGCATTCAGATTAATCCGGAGAATCTATCGGCGCACGCGGACAGAGTCTCCGCTCTCGCCGCCTTCGCCATCCCCGGCGATGATCTCCAGAAGGAGTTTCCTCACCGCCTCGGCCTTCGCCGCGCCGCCCCTCGCCAGCGTCGCGCTAGGCGGCATCGGCATCGCCCAACTCGGCAAGTTTCGCATCAAACGATACAATCTTTCCCTCAAGGACTTCCCGCCCGGCCTGGATGGTTTAACCATCGCCTTCGTCGCCGACGTTCACGCCGGCATCTTCTCCTCCCAAAAAATGCTGGATGACATCGCCGAAGCCACCAACAGCCTCCAGGCCGATCTCATTCTTCTCGGCGGCGATCTCGTCAACATCTCGCATACCGATCTTTCCAGCGCCCTCGACATGGTAAAGCGCCTCAAAGCGCCATTCGGACCCTACATGGTTCAGGGAAATCACGACGTCATGGGCGGCGCCCAGGAATTCAACGATGCCTGTGCCGCACGCGACGTTCCGCTCCTCCTGAACCAGGTCCAAACCATTTATCCCCGTGGAATCCCGCTCCAACTGCTCGGCATCATCTGGACAGAAACCGGCATCGCCCAGCACGAGTGCGTACAAAGCGTCCTTCGACAGCGAGATCCCGAAATCTTCTCCATCCTCCTCGCGCACCATCCCCACGCCTGGTATCCCGCCGCGAACGAAGGCGTGCGCTTAGTCCTCGCAGGCCACACCCACGGCGGCCAGATCATGCTCACCAAACACATCGGTGCAGGACCACTCCGTTTCCGATATTGGACCGGCCTGTATCAAGATTGGGAGGTCGGTTCCAAACTCATCGTCAACAACGGCGTAGGCGACTGGTTCCCGCTCCGCGTAAACGCCCCGGCAGAAATCGTTCACATCACCCTCCACCCCGAAACCTGAACCCACCTGCATTTAAAATAATTTTTCACCGCGGAATACGCGGAAATCGCAGAAAAAAAACGAAATGAATGGGCGTATTTTCTTCTCCGCAGCCTGTCCCGATGTATCGGGGTTCTCCGCGGCCTCTGCGGTTAAATTGAATCGTGCGAATTAAAGTACGGCCAGAAAAACAAACTTTACTTCCTGCGCTCAAATTCCCGAAGCTGCTCCACCCGCCGCGCATGCCGCCCCTCGCCGCAAGGCGTGCTCAGAAAAATCTCCACAATCCGCCGAATCTGGTCCTCGCTCAGCAAATCCGTTCCCAGGCACAGCACGTTGCAATGATTGTGCTCCCGCGCCCGATGTGCCGTGATCTCATCATGCACCAGCCCGGCCCGGATGTCCCGCACCTTGTTTCCCGCCACCGACATCCCGATCCCGCTCCCGTCCAGCAAAATCCCCATGTTATGCGTCCCGTCGGCAACCGCCTTCGACGCCGCTATCGCGAATTCCGGATAATCCACCGCCGCCGTGCTTTCGCACCCGAAGTCCTTTACCTCATGCCCAAGCTTCTTCAGCATGGGAATCAGCTTCTTCTTCGCTTCATACCCTCGATGATCGCAGGCGACGGCAATATGCATCCGACTTCTCCGGTGTCACGGCACGACAGCCTGTGCCAGGCGCTTCTCAATCAGCTTTTTTAGCAGGTCTGCCACCTGATTGTAAACCGGCAGGTCGCTCCCGATCGGATCCTCAATATCACGCTCCGGATCGAGCGGCGAAACTTTATCCGCCGACGACGGTACAAGCGAGATCACCGACCTCGCATGATTTCGCGTCATCGCATAGATAAAATCCGCCTGCTGAATCAGTTCCACGGACAGCGCCTGCGACCGATGCCTCGAAAGATCCAGCCCCATCGTCTTTAGCGCCTCAACAGCCTGCGGCGCCGCCGGCGCACCCGGCATCGCAAAGCTCCCCGCCGATATCACGCTGACGCCGCGATCCTCCAGCGCATCCGGCAAAACCGATAACCGATCTGCCAGATATTTCTTCGCGATCGCCTCCGCCATCGGACTCCGGCACGTGTTCCCGCTGCAGATAAACAAAATCGTCGTGCGAAGCAGCCGGTCGATAATCCGCTCATCATAAACCCCCGCGCGCTCCATCTCGTAAGAATTCTCCTTGATCCGCACCAGCGTCGAAGGCTTGGAAAACCGCGTTCCCCCCGCGTCAAAAACCGCCTCCACCCGCGACAGAATCGTCTCCGTCAAATCCCCGGCATGATGAACGCTCTGCCCCGCCGAGATCAAAACCACCGGCCCATCCACCTGTCCCGCGATGTCCTCAAAAACCGGATGACCCGGGCATCGCAACGTGATGGATGATCCATCATACAAATCTTCTTCCGCGACCTTCAATTTCTTCGCCACCTGCCGCCGCCGCTCCGCCGGCACGTCAAAGATCAATCCAACCGGCCCCGGCCAAAGCTTGCGCATCGCCCGCCGACCAAAATCATTCACCTCACCCAGATACTGCAATGCCGCTTCAGGTCGCGCAACATGCACGGTAAACGACCGCGCCGCGGATGAATGCCGCAACTCCGAAAGCATCGCATGTGCCTGCGGATCGTTCAAAACACCCGCCACCCCATAAACCGTCTCCGTAGGCAGCACCACAAGTTTCCCCGCCGACAAAAGCTCCGCCGCGCGCAGAATCTCCTGTGGATAATCCGCCGCCCCGAGAATTTGGACAACCTGCGCCTGCATATCAAACCGCCCCGGATTATCCGGCCCCGCAACCAGGAGTTCAAGGCAACGAAAAATGCCCTTTCTTTGCACCAAAGGCCTCTTAGCCTCGTCATTCTATGCAGACGCACAAAAACCTTTGTCTGGTAGAATACTCCCATGACCGCATCCGCCCCGGTCGCCCCCGATATCCGCCCCCTGGTTGACGCCTTCCTGGCAGACGCCATTCGTCTTCGCGCCTCTGACATCCACGTCGAGCCCGCACTAGCCGGCTACGAAATCCGCTTCCGAATCGACGGCGTCCTCGAAACCAATCGCAAACTAAATTCCGCCCAGGGCCGGGCAGCGGTAGGGCGGCTCATGGTCATGGCCAAGCTCCTCACCTATCGCCTCGACATCCCGCAAGAAGGCCGCCTCTCAATCCCCAATAATTCGGAAGATCACCCCGACCAAGCCCCCATCGAATTACGCCTCTCCATCATGCCCACAATCCACGGCCTGCGAGCCGCCCTCCGCATGCCGGCTGAACACATACAACCCGCAGTCCTCGAAGATCTCGCTCTCCCCAAAAATGTAGTCACCGGCCTGACCAATTTCGCCGCCGGCGACACCGGTATGATGATCCTCACCGGCCCCGCGGGCTCCGGCAAAACCACAACCATCTACGCACTCCTCCGCCAAATCCTCCGCATTAATCCCGGCCAAAGCATCATCGCCCTCGAAGACCCCGTCGAACGCGATCTCCCCGGCGTCACCCAAATCGAGGTCTCCCCCTTCGGCCAGCTCACCTACGAAAAAGCCCTCCGCAGCATTCTCCGCCAGGACCCGCAGGTCCTCATGCTCGGCGAAATCCGCGACGCCGCCACCGCCTCCCTCGCCGTCCAGGCCGCGCTCTCCGGCCATCGTCTCATCACCGCCCTCCACGCCGCTACACCCGCCGGCGCTCTCGCCCGTCTTCTCGAAATGGGTATCGAACCCTACCAACTCACCAGCAGCATCCACGCAATCGTCGCCCAGCGGCTGATCCGCCGAACATCCCCGGGCGGCTATCACGGCCGAGTCCCCCTAGCCGAATTCGTAGCCATGGACGCCCCCCTGAAAAAAGCCGTCATGGAGCGCGCCGATTCCGATGCCCTCACAAAGATTTATCGCTCCCAATCCACCCACCAAACACTGTATAATGTAGGCCAAGACCTTGTGGAAAAAGGAATTACAGACGAACCAGAGCTGAATCGCGTCATAGCCGCCGCCAAATAGGAACCGCCAAATGTCCATTCTGGCTGAAATTTCCCAAACCCCCTCCGTCAATAAGATGGAGCAGCCGATGGCTATGAATTTCGTTCCAATTCTCGACCGGCCAATCACGCAAGCCCAGTCCCGGCAAAACGCCGAGATGCGCGAAGACGATTTCGTCCTCCTCAAGCGCTACGCCGGCCTCGGCGATCCGCAGGCTTTCGCCCAGATCGTTCAGCGTTACGCCAGCTTCGTCTATGCAACTTGCCTCCGCGTTATAGGGGACGGGTCGCGGGCGGAAGACCTCTCCCAGGAAACTTTTTTCCGCCTGATGCGCCGGCCGCACGAGGTTCGTCAAAACCTCGGCGGCTGGCTGCATCGCACCGCCACCCATCTCGCACTCGATTCCCTCCGCAGCGAAACCTCCCGCAAGCGCCGCGAAATCGTCTACACCCGCGAGTGCAATCACGAAGCTTCCAGTTGGGCCGAGCTTTCCCCCGCAGTCGATCAGGCTCTCGCCGACATGCCCGAGGATTTGCGCAATCTCCTCGTCCAGCATTTCCTCCTCGGAAAATCCCAGGCAGAGCTTGCATCCGACACCGGCCAATCCCCATCCACAATCTCCCGCCGCATGCACGCGGCCCTCGACGAGCTCCGCCAGCATCTCCGCCTAAAAGGCGTCTATGCGCTCCCCGCCGCGCTCGCAGGCCTACTCTGCCACGTCGCGGCCCGCCAGGCCCCGGCCAGTCTCGTCCACGAACTCGGAAAAATGTCCATGGTCAGCGGCGCCAACGCCGCCGCCCGCGCCGCTCAGTTCGGCTCCCCGGATCCGATGCGTCATCCGCCGTCCCCAAAATTATTCTCTCGCCTGATCTCGCCCCCGATGGTGATGGCCCTGATTGGAATGATCGGCGCTCTTATTTTCCTCCAAATCCTCGGCACACACTGGGGATCCGGAGCTACTCGACTGACTCAACCCGAAGAACAGCCGCACCAAAAATCAAAACCGGCGTCCGCCCTCGTCATCTGGGGCCCTGACGGCCCCGGCGCTGGAAAAGCTCCCTAACCTCCATCGTTTAGCCACCGCCCAAAGGGGCACTGCGTACCCATGACCGACCAAACCCCAAAATCCGCCACCTTCGCCTACCACGCCATCACCTCCGACGGCCAGCGCATCTCCGGTTCCATCGACGCCCGCGATCAAGCCGAAGCCCTCCGCCGCCTGCAATCATTGCAAATGACGCAAATACAACTGGAGGCCGCCGCCGCGCCACCCCATCCCAAACCCCTGCGTGGCGAAGATTTCCTCGCCTTCAACCAGCAGTTGGCCCAACTCACCGGCGCAGGATTGCCCGTAGAGCAAGGCCTCCGCATGATCGCCACCGAAATGCACGGCTCCTCCATGCGCCGAACCCTCGACCTCGTAACCGCCGAACTCGAATCCGGCAAAACCCTGCCCGAAGCCGTCACCGCCTATCGCGATAAATTCCCGCCGCTCTATGCCCAATTGATCGACGCCGGAATCCGCGCCGGAAACCTCTCCGGAATCCTCCTCAACCTCGGCCGTCATCTCACCCTCGTCCGCAAACTCCAGGCCGCTCTCTGGCAAGCTCTCAGTTATCCCGCGATCGTCATGTGCGCATTCGTCGGCGTCTTCTATTTCATACTCGTCGAACTCGTCCCGAAATGGGAACCCATGCTCTTCGGCCTATCCAACGTCAGATTCTGGGTTCGCATGGGCGGCACATATCAACCTCAGGATTTCACCATCCCCTGGTTCACGACGGCACTTTTCAATATCTCAACCGTCGTTGCCGCGTGGCCGTTCGCATTGGTTCTGGCGGCCGTAGCGCTATTGGCGATAGGAGTCTGGGCATTCCTGCGAAAAACCAATCGCAACGAAGCCTTCAGCGAGCGCCTCCTGCTTCCGATGCCCCTCATCGGCGCTGTCCTCCGCCGAAACCTGATTTCCCGCTGGTGCCACGCTGTCGCCCTCGCAGTCGAGGCCGGCCTCGATCTCCCCGCAGCCATCACCCTCGCCGATGACGCGACAGGCTCCCCGCGACTCGCCGCCGACGGCGCTGCCATGATCGCCGCCGTCAACTCCGGCCACCCGCTCTCCGCCGCCGGCACACCAAAAATTCTCCCCCCAACCGTCATCGCCGCCATGGAAATGTCCGCCGATCGCGGCGATCTTCCCATCACGCTCCGCGCCATGGCTCAGATGTATCAGGAGCAGGCCGAACTACGCCTCGAAACCATCCAGGCGATCCTCACGCCGATCCTCCTCGTCGTGATGGGCCTCGCCATCGGCGCACTCATGGTCGCCATGTTCGCGCCCCTCCTCAGCGTCCTAAACATGATCTGATTTTCCCTATGGAATCCGCACCGGAAAAACTTCCCTCCTTCTCCACGATCAAATTGCTCGTCTTTCTGATCGGCGCTGTCGGGTCCGCCTGCGAAATATTTATCGAAGCCACCACTCAATCCGATTCCGCTTTCATCGTTGCCATCGCGCTCTTCGTCTTCTGCTTCCTCGGACTAATCGATATGTCCATCCGCCTCTTCTGGGCCGCTCCCACCGACCCCAAATCCTCCTCCATTCGCGGCATGGTCTTAATCATCGCCTCCGTCGCCTTCTGGACGGTCGCCATCGGCGTGGCCATACTCTTCATAGGCTTTCTGGTCTCACTTGTTGAGCCCGCCGCCGGCCCGATGCTCGTCTACGCCCTCGCGTTCGTTGTCATCGTGCTCGTCGCCGTCTCCACCGCCGGCCGAATCGTTCGTCGCCGCCGAATGCTCCTGATCCTCAGCAATCTCGAGAAGGCGTGCCAATTGAATCTCCCGATGCCCCGAATGATTCTCGCCGCCGCCAACGGCGAAACCGGAATGCTCCGCATGCGCCTGATGGCCCTTCACGATCGCCTCGACCGCGCNNTGAGCCGCTCGACCAAGCCCTCCTCCACGCTGTCCCGGAAATTCCCCGCCACGTCGTGCGCGCTATCAGCGCCGGTCAGCGCATGGGCTGCCTCCCGCATGTCCTCAGCAGATTGATCCGCCGCCGCACCGGCCAGACTGGCCCGTTCGCTCAAACATTCGGGCTCTACCGCACTTATCCCGTCATTTTTTTCGCCGTGCTTCTGGTCATCCTGATCGAGGTAATCCCAAAATTTCAGGGGATATTCCACGATTTCAAAATGGACCTGCCTCAGCCGACAAGATTTCTGGTGGGCGCTTTACCTGAAGCGACGGCCTCGTGGATTTTTCTCGCCTTGGTCGCCCTCATCCCCATCGGGCAGGCGATTCAGAGCATGTTCCCCAACTTCCGAAAGATTTCCCCCTTCGGCGGCGCTGTCGCCGATCAAATTATCTGGTGGTTCCCCGTCGCCGGCAGCTACGTCCGCGACCGCGGCATGGCTGACCTCTGCGATCTCACCGCCGTCGGCGTCGAAATGGGCCACCCGCTCGACCAAACCCTCCGCGACACCGCCGCCGCCCAGCCCAGCGCCGTCATGCGCGATCGCACCGCCGCCTGGGCCGAAGCCGTCGCGCACGGCCAACCCATTCACGAAGCCGCCCGTCAGGCCCACTTTCCCGACCTCTTCGTCGCCATGCTCGCCACCGTCCGCGACTCCACCGGCCTGCTCCAAGTCCTCGAATTCCTCTTCCGTCATTACGAATACCGCGTCGTCCGCACGCGAACCCTCCTCCAGGCCTCCTATGTTCCAATCGTCGTCTTTCTGATGGGAACAATGGTCGCCCTCCTGGGCGTATCCCTGATAAAACCCCTGACACTCCTCAGCGAGCACATCGCCATCCATATCAGCGGAGGATTTTAAATCATGCGAACACGGCAAGGCTGGGTCCTGCTCGACGTGCTGATGGGCATGATCATCGTCTCCATCCTCGGCGCACTCCTCGGCGCAGCCGCCGCCATGCACGACCGCGCCGCCCATCATCTCGACGACACCCGCGCAGCGATGCGCCAAGCCGAATCCGCGCTATTAACAATGCAATCCAACCAAATCCCCCCGGAAAAGCCCACCGTTGGCAACGGTGGGTTCCTGACCGTAAAAAAACTCCCGGCTCAATCACAAACCCCAGGAATGACCTGGATCGAAGTCCGCGCCACCGTCCACGCCCGAACCGCCACGCTCGTCGGACTGGTTCCCGAAACCTCAATTCCCGTGGGTGCAAAATGACCCGGCGTCGAAACACCATCCGCCGCGCCTTCACGCTCACGGAAGTCCTGATGGCTATATCCCTGTTGACGATCTTCTTCGCCGTGGCCGGCGAAGTCTTCAGATCGACAGTCCTCCTGAGTTCTGACATTCCAAGCTCGCTCGACCGTTCCACCCAGATCGATTCAGCCCTCTTCCAGCTGCGCCACGACATCTGGAATTCCCTGCAAATCTCCGCCCCAACCGCAAAATCCGCCGAGATCCAATCCCAAGGCCAAAAAATATCCTGGACTATCGACTCCGAAGGCAACCTCACCCGCACCGATCCCCAAGCCAAGTCCGAGCAATGGAAATCCATCGCCCAAAACTGGTCATTCCACGCGAGTAAAACTTGTCTGGAGATAATCGACGGCTCGGCCGAAATACGCTTACCCAGCCAAATCCTCCTATCCCGCGGAGCCCACCCATGATCCAAACCTCCGCACGAAAAAAAGGTTTCGCCATGATCACCGCGATCTTCCTGATGTCGCTGGTGACGATGACCCTGACAGTCCTGATGACCGCCATCTGCGGCGACGCCCAGCGCACCAAATCTCTCAACGAAGACGCCCAACTCCGCCAACTCTTACTAGCCGGAGCAGAATTCGCCCAACTGAAACTCCCCGATTCTATTTCTCAAGTCGGCCACATCCCCTTCACTCTCCCCAATTCCCTGAAAAAAGACGGCGCAAACCTGACAATAGAAATCCAAACGATCAATTCTCCAACTGACGTAAACCTGGAAATCGAAGCCACCCTCCCACACCACAAAATGACAAGCCACCTCCGTCTGGTCCGCCCAGCCGACCACTGGCAAATCACCGAAGCCCATCTCTAAATTGCCCCACCAGCAAAAGGCCATCACGACCATAAACAGGCCAGCCAGTTGCGCCATCCGCGGCAGCGCCCACTGATATTCGAGAAAACGCCCTTGAGCCGTCACGCACACCGCAAACGATAAAAATAATTTTCTTCCCCAAATTCCAGCCAGATCAACAACACCATGCAATACCAATGCTTCGCGCTCTCCGTTACCTCTGCTACACTCACTCCCAACAAGAAATAAAAAAATGTCGTACACAGTATTAGCCCGAAAATACCGCTCCACCAATTTCGACGAGCTCGTCGGGCAGGACCACGTCGCGAAAACCCTCAAACGCGCTATCGAATCCGGTCGCATCGCCCACGCCTATCTCTTCTGCGGAACCCGTGGCACCGGCAAAACCAGCACCGCCCGCATCCTCGCCAAAGCCCTCAACTGCCAGAATTCAAAAGGTCCAACTCCCGACCCCTGCGGCAAATGCAATTCCTGTCTCGCTATCGCCGCCGGCGAGGACATGGACGTCATCGAAATCGACGGCGCCAGCAACACCGGCGTGGACAACGTCCGCGAGGTCATCATCGCCAGCGCCTATAACAGTCCCGCTCATAGCCGGTTTAAAGTTTTCATCATTGACGAAGTTCACATGCTCAGTAAGTCAGCGTTCAACGCGCTGCTCAAAATCCTGGAAGAGCCCCCAAGCCACGTAAAATTCATCCTCGCAACCACCGAGCCCGAAAAGGTGCTGCCCACAATTCTCTCCCGCTGCCAGCGATATGATTTCCGCAGCATCTCCGCCCGCGAGATCACCGGCCATTTGAAGGAAATCTGCAAAAAGGAAAAGATCACCGCCGACGACGACGCTTTAGCAATGGTCGCCAAAGCCGGCGCGGGATCGATGCGCGATGCACTCTCTCTCCTCGATCGTCTCTTAAGCCTCGGCGACAAAAAACTAACCGCCCAAAACGTCGAGCAAATGCTGGGCCTGCCCCGCGTTCAGCTCATCGCCGATCTCGTAAATTCCCTCGGCCAAGGCGACGTAAAACGCACCCTCGAGCAGGCCGATGCAATGTTAAATTCCGGCCTCTCCGCCGACGCCCTGATCTCAGCTCTCTCCGATCATCTTCGAAATCTCCTCATCGCCAGAACCTGCGGCCAAGACAGCGGCCTTCTCAATGTGCCGGGTCTGACCGACGCCGAACTGGCCGATCANNGGCGATGCTCGATGCAACGCTGGTGCGCCTCACGCTCGCAAAAGAATTTTCATCCATTGAGCAATTGCTCTCCTCCCCGTCTCCCGCGCCAACGTCTCCGTCGGCTATTTCTCGCTCAACATCACCGCCGCCCGAGCAAAAAAAAAACATTGAGCCGCTAAAGCCGGCGCCCGTCGCTGAGACCCCCGTTGCGCGCATCGCACCGCCGGTACAGGAAGAGAATAAGACGGTTTTTCCACCCATCGCGCCCACCGGCGATCTCTGGCCAGACCTCTTGGCCCGCCTCGAACAAACAGCCCCGACAATGGCCAATACCCTCCGAATGGCCAACCTCGCCGGAATCCAGCAAGGCCAGGCCATCANNAGCAATGGTCCAACAACGGAAAAAAAGAATTGATCGCCAACGCACTGACAGATCTCCGGGGCGAATCAACTGGCGTGAGATTTGAGGTGGGTGAAGTTGAGCCCGCCGCGCTGCCAAGCGCCAAACCCGCGGCGCCAGCCAAGCTGCCGATAGACTCAAGTGTCCAGGAAGATCCCCTCGTAAAGCTCGTTCTCGAAGAATTCGGCGGAAGAATCTCCAAAGTGGAATAGAATAAATCGCGAAAGGCAAAAAATGTTCGACGCATTAAAAAACCTCGGCAACATGGGCGAAATGCTCAAACAAGCCCGCCAGATGCAGGAAAAGATGGCGACGCTTCAGGATGAAATGGCCCGCAAACAGGTGGTCGCCGACGCCGGCGCTGGCATGGTCGAAGCCACCGTCAACGGCAAACAGGAACTCGTAAAAATCAAAATCGACAAACAAAAAATCGACGTAAACGACACCGAGATGCTCGAAGAAATGGTCGTCGCCGCCGTTTCAGCCGCCCAAACCAAGGCCCAGGAAATGATGAAGGAAGAAATGCAGAAAACCATGGGCGGCCTCGGCCTGCCGCCGGGCCTTCTGCCGTGATGCTGCTCAATCCGGATTAATCTCCCGCAGTTTCTTCTCCAGCAACTTCTCCCGCCGATCCGCGGCCGCGTCCAACCACTCTCTCAGCGCGTCCCCAGACTTCCCATCCAGCATCTTTTCAACTTTAGATATCTCATCCCGCAACCGTCCCAGTCCCGCCTTCAGGCTGTCCGCATTATCCAGAAAAATATCCCGCCACAATCCCCCATCCCCGCCGGCAATCCGTGTCGTATCCAAAAAACCCTTACCGCTGAAATCAAGCCCCGCTTCATCCTGCATCGCCACCAGCGCCGCCGCCAACAGATGCGGCAAATGACTCACATCCGCCAAAATCCGATCATGCTCCTCCGGACTCAGCCGCGCCGTACGCATCCCCAGCAATCGCCAAAACCCCTCCATCCGATCCAACGCCCCAGGATCAGTCTTTCCCGTAGGCGTAACAATGCACAATTGATTGTGAAACAAATCCGCCCGTGAAAACTCCACACCCCGCTTTTCGCTCCCCGCAATCGGATGACTCCCAACAAATTGAACGCCCTTGCCAAGCCGCGCTT
>PMAK01000226.1 GCA_003153655.1 Phycisphaerales bacterium | reverse complement strand
AGAGGTTATTCAGAGGTTCCTATTGGCGGTTCAACCACAGGACTGGCAACGGGTGGTGGCGGAACAGGGCCAATACAACTAATTTGGAACGAAAACAGCAAGGCGTTTTATCTCTCCGATTCGACATTCTCCAATACCGGATCAAGCCAAGCATCAGCAACCGCTGCTAACCTTCTTTATGGTTTTTCTGTTGGAAGCTTTTATGCCTATGACACTTGGGGACTCACGGGCATTAGTGGCTCAAGTTGGGCAGGGTCACCTGGCTTGACAGTGTTTGAAAGCTATGCAGATGTTCAAAGCAGCGGAACATCTGAGACGACCTTATTAAGCAAAGCTTTAGCAGAACTACTTACTACCGTCGGTGATCGATATGAGATAACCTATTTGCTTGTACTGAGTCCCACCACGTCCGGGGGAATAACTCGCGAAATAAAAATCTATGGAAGCGGCGCTTTGGGTCCAGGCACAGCGCTCATGTTTGATACCGGCGCAATCGGTTCGCTCTCGGCTTCAACGGCGGTCAAAATTCACTTGATCGCAATTCGTGATACTACCACTACGCTTCGCTGTACCGTGACTGCGTTGTTAGATGGCCTGTCGCCTATGGTCCGCTATATTTCATTGACCCCGCTAAGCAGCAGCAACGGCAATAATACGTTTAAGATCACTGGCATCTCGGGCTCCGGCGGCGCGACTGGAGACATCACATTGAAAGCGGCTGTTGGCATGTACTACCCGGCGGGAACAAATTGAATGATCATTAAGGATACAAATGGCTCAGTCATAGTCAGTGGCTACAACCGGTCCACCGACTTTTCGCTGTCCGCGCAGCCGATGACAACTTTGGTATCCAGCGCAACAACCAGCACTGTTACCATTCACGATGCTTTGTATCTTCAATCGACTGGGGCTGTCGTTAATAATGTATGCCAATTCATAACGAACCAGCTTTTGAATCTACCTGCGCTGACTTTGACCAATAATACACCGAGCATCGGAACGGTTGACAGCACGGGCTTAGTGGCGCTGATGTCGCTCGGGACCATGGAATTTCAAGCCGTCGGCGTCCAGGGCACGCGAAAGATCGACTTTCCGATTTCGCAGACGTCAGGCACAACGAGTAATTCCTTTCTGAGTTACGCTCCTGGAACGCTCGCAAAAGCGATGGTTGATGCCATTAGTTCATCCATCAGCGGTTTGACTCCTGGCTCTGGCACCCAAGCGATGTTTTCGGTGGGTGCACCGACTTACACGCCCAACAGCAATTTATTTTGTAAGGCGTTTGATTTGACCTGCATCGCTCAAGGCGGAAATGCCACAGCAATTTCGCCTGTCCATGTTATCGAAGCGGCGCATGATCCTTTTGGCACCTTTGATTTTATTGGTTCGGACGGGAGCGTGAATCACCGGACGGTGGTGCACTCCGACGGTTCACCGGCCCAGTCGAATGGTGACGGCGCACAAATAAAAATTCCTGGAACGGATATTGCCATCATGCGCCTCAATACTACACTTCCTGTCAGTGTTACGCCGGCCGAGCTTCTGCCAGCTAATTTCCGTAGTTATCTTCCCACCCTGAATGGGCAAGGAGTGCCCATTCTTTGTACCAACCAATTTCGCACCATATTCATCAGGAATTGGTTGTTTGACCCTGCAGGACAAGAATTACAGATTTATTCCGAACAATCTGGGAGTCCGTATTTTTCTTGGACTGGCAACGTCATTGTCGGCGATTCTGGTTCTCCGTCATTCGCGATATTCGGCAGCGATGTGGCGTTTCTAACGTGCTGGCACAGTGGTCTAGGCGGTCCCACTTGGATTGACAATTTAGCTGCGATCAATGCGGCAATGGCGACATTGGGCGGTGGCAGTTACATGGTGCAGACAGTTGATCTGAGTGCGTATCCAACGCCGTAGACTTGAATTGAGGAGTTGTCATGGCAAATGAATTCCAACTCGTTGAATACACGGTAAGCCTTACGGCACTGAATGCGGTTGTTAAGAACCAATCGGGCCAGCTTCTTCGGAACGATACGTTGGTTTTTGAAACGTTAGTCGAAGCGAACTGGTCGAAATACCTTTTTGCGTTGAGTGAAATTGTAGCCGCCTCCGGTTGGTACGCGGGAAACTTTCCGACGGGGTATACAACTGCTGGGACGTTTACGTATCTAATTTACAATATGGCTGCGGGAACTGCGTGGGCGAATCGAGTTTACACAGGATACGCAGGGAGACTTCAATGGAGTGGGATTGCCGAGGTATTTCCTGGTCACTGGGCCTAATTACTTCGTGTTTCGGTTAATAACAACAAGCCTGATTTCCGACGTTATGTTGGGGTGGAGGTTTCTCATCGGCGCACGTCACAGAATGGGGCGATCGCTTATGTCGGCTTCGAGTTTCAGGTCTGTAGATATCCCGTATAGGCGGCCTGCGAGGCAAATCGTTATTGCGAAAGTCGCTTGATATTGATAGAGCCATCAGGCCGAGGCTCGACGTCAAACCGTCCCCCCTGCTGCAAAATCGCCCTCAGCCGCTGATGTTCCTGAAACCATTGCTGCATGGTCGGCTGTCCCGGGCCCTGAGGTTTGGCCGAGGCCGTGCCCGTCTGCAACGCCGCCGAGTCTTGCGCTTGTCGCGCTCTGACGTATATCTCAAGATTCCACAGTTCCTCCTCGAAAAGCATCGCGGTGCGGCGATACATGAGATATTCATTCGGATCCAACCGGCCCGCGCGAAGGTCCGATTCGATCTGATCGACCCAGGGGTCTCCGGTGCCGGCGTCATCCGGCTGATAGTGATAATGCTCGGTAGACAAATGACGGGTTGCCGCCGCCGGGTCCGGTATCGCGAGCCCCAGCTCCGCGGCCTTTTCTTTTCCATATTCGAGCGGCTGCCGCATCAGCAGGTCATAGTCGAAATGGCAAAGTTGAACATCGCGGGTGAAATAGCGGATGGCCAAAAGATGACGCACATACCATCGCTGCCATCTTGAGATCACATGGCTCAACGTCTTCGGCGTCAACGTAAGATTCGACCTAAAGATCGCCGACGCGCTGCGAAGCGAGAGCACGGTTCTGACGGTATATCCCATTTCCGTGAGCACCGAGTGCCACAGGGGAAACGTAAAGCAGATGAGCGGAGCTTTTACCCCCACCGTGGTGCGATCGCCAAATTCTTCCAAGAACTGTTTTTGAAGTGGCTCGCGAAAAGCAACGATCTCCGGGCGCTGAAAGTCGGTTTCGATCGGCAGCAGATCGCAATTTCTCGTTTTGGGGGGTGTTAACGCCTTGAGGAGACTAAGGTTGAAATTGTCGAGCCATTGCAATTCGTAGAAGATGGGATTGTGCATGTACTTATTCGTATCGAGAAAATGAGAAGGATCGCCGAAATAAACGCCCAGATGATCGAAGAACTGGGCGATAGAGGAGGTGCCGCTGCGGGGCAACCCGACGATCACAAAGCAAATCTTGGGTGCGTCGGCCATGAATCGTGCCGGAGGAAAAGGGAACGCGACGACTGCGAAAATCGCTGGCGGACGCGAGTATAGTGATGCGCGAAAATGGAATCAACGATCGATGAAACGATGCTGATTTATGCGTCGAATTTCGCGTCGCGAAGGAGCTGAAGCAGACGTTCCCAGTGGCGCTCAGCTGCCTCGCGGTTATAGATGGGGAAATCGGTCATGGTGAATCCGTGATGGGCTCCCGGATAAACCTCCAGTTGATAATGTACGCCGGCTTTTTCGAGAGCGGCCTGGAGGCGATCTTTTTCGCTGTCGGGAAAGTGCTGGTCGATCCCGGCCACGCCGATGTATATGGGTGCGCGGATTTTTCCCGCGACGAGGTGGGGGCTGTCGGGATCGTCGGTGGCGAGTTTTCCGCCGTGGAAGGAGGAGGAGGCGGCGATTCGATCCGGATATGTGCCGGCGGCGAGCAGTGCAAATCTTCCGCCCATGCAATAGCCGGTGCATCCGACTTTTTTGCCGGCGACCGACGGTTGTTTGGCGAGAAAATCGAGGAATGTGCCGGTGTCGCGCATCGCCAATTCGCCATTCGTGGAAGCCATAAGCTTCATGAGTCGTTCGCGTTCGGGCCCTCCCTTGAAGACGATTGCCGGATCGAAGGGCGCATATGCGCCGGCGCGATAGAAGAGATTTGGCAGAAGGACGTAGTAGCCGTAGGCGGAAAGTCGCTCGGCCATCGCGAGGAGCGCGGGACGGATGGCTAATCCATCCATATAAAAGAGGATGGCGGGCCATGGACCGTTACCTTGCGGATGGAACACATAACAGTCCGCGATGCCATCGGGCGTTGTGATGTTGATTTGCATGTCGCTTATGGTTTATCCGACGGGCTCAATCTGTCAAAGCGGCGTATCAACGCTTGGATCAAATCGCGAATAGGCGCGGGCCAGCAGTGGGATCATTCCGATCGCGACAAAGCAGAGGGCAACCCACGCCACCGCGCCGAAAGCAGGCCAGGATTTGTTGCCAAGAATATAGCCGACGAGACCGAAGGCGGAGGCGACCACAAGGCCTGTGATGAGCAGGAGAAACTTGCAGAAGAATACAACCATTTGCCGGCCGAAAAGCTGCATGTCACCGGCGATCAAGCCGGCGGCACGCAGGGGAAACATGAGGAAGAGAAGATTCTCAATCCCCGCCAGCAGGAGATTGAACGGTACAGTGAACGCGGCGGCGGCAAAAATAAACGGCAATGGCATCATGCGCGCGATGCCCATCGCAATGAGGAGCAACCCCTGCATGATGGTGAGAACGAGAACGGGCGTGATCAACTCCGCGGCGGCAATGGCTGCGGGACGAATCGGCAATGAACGGAGCAGGTCCATGCGATCCAACTCGTCGCGGAAGTCGAAGCGGAGCATCGTTACGAAGAGCAGATTGATCCATATGCCGGTGCCAATGACCGGCCCGAGCGCGGAAGCTCTGTTTCCGTGATGCGACAAAATGACTGTAGAAGCGCTGACAGCAATGATGGCCAGCAGTAGCAGCAGTCCGCGCGAACTGCGAAGTGCGCCGACGAGTTGACGCCAGGCGACAGGACCGGCGCCGGCGAGCCAGGGGAGCGGCCGGACATGCAGGCCAGCAGTGCTTCTCGCGGTCATCATGCCGATTCCTCCGCGGCGTGCGCGGTGGAGGCGGTCGTAGCGTCGCTGGCTGACTGCGGCGGCGGTCTCAAGATAATTTGCATCCAGGCCGATGACGACAGCCAGCATGAAAACGTCGATGAGAAGGGCCAATCCCCCCCACTTCACCAGATCAGGAAAGAGCGTGCGAGCGGTGAAGGTGTGCGCGAATACGTCGAATGGGGCGAGCAGTATTCGGCCGGCGAGGGTCGCATGCACTTGCGCCATGAGTTCCACCGGTCCATGATTCATCATCGCGGCAAACCTGGGGGCAACGATAACGACGATTGCGCCGAGCGCGGTGAGCAGAACGCCCCGCCGGGCGGCGCTATAGATTCTTTCGCCGACGGTTTGCCCGATCATGACGATAGCCATGGCGAACAGTTGCATGAATTGAATCGTGAGCCAGACGCCAATGGTGCAGGCGAACCAGGAACCGCTGAAGCGAAGCAGCATGACGAGGAAAAACAGCGACGTGAATATCGTTCCCAGGGCGCTCTTGATGATTTTGAATGCCAACAGCGAACGGCGGGAGAACGGGCCGGGAAAAAGAAAATCGACCTCCGCTCCGGTGAACGCGACGGCGTTTTCGCCAAAGGAGGCGACGAGGTTGCCGAGACAAAAGCCGAGTATGGCAAACGGCGCTACAGTGCGGACAACATCCGGATCAGTGCGCGGCATCTTTACCGCGCGGTAAATCGTCGGGCCGAGCCAGGATGTGATGACCAGGATTCCGAGTACGAGAAACGCGAGTCCGCGCGGCGTGCGGACGCCGCGCAGCATCCGACGGAATACGCCGCGAAAGTGGAGGGCCAGTAGTGTCCAGAGGGCTTGGGGCATAGGACTATCCTACCGGAGCGAACCGGGGCGACACGCCCCGGCTCTGTGCTGGTGTTTATGTATTCGCCGGAGTGGGTTCGCCTTCGGTGGCGCGGAAGAACAGTTCTTCCAGGGACGAATCGCCGCTGACGGTGGCGAACGCGGTCTTGGCGTCCTCGACCCGGCCAAAGAACAGCCGGCGGCCGTGATGCAGAATCAGCAGGTGGGTGCAAAGGTCCTGCACCAGGGCGAGCAGATGCGAACTAACAACTACGGCAGCACCGGCGGCGGCGCGCTGGCGCACCGATGTTTTCATTGTGCGAATTCCGTGGGGATCGAGGCCTGTCAGCGGCTCATCGAACAGGATCGCCTTTGGATCGTGGAGATAGGCGCAGCAGATCGCCAGTTTTTGGCGCATGCCGCGGGATAATTCCTGGGCGAGGGAATTTCGCTTTGGCGTCAATTCAAATTGATCGAGCAGCGCTTCCGCACGGGCCTGAAAATCTCCCACGCGATAAGCGGCGGCGATGAATTGGAAATGTTCCCAGATGGTCAATGCATCAAAGAGCTTAGGATCGTCGGGTACATACGCGAGAAGCTGCTTGGCCGCGACCGGCTCGGCGGATACTTCGTGGCCGCCGACAAGGAGGTGGCCCTGTGTGGGTGGAATGACGCCGGCGATGGCGCGCATCGTCGTGGTTTTGCCGGCGCCGTTGGGACCGAGAAGGCCCAGGACCTGGCCCGGTTGGACGTCAAAGCTGAGGGCGCTGACGGCTACGGTTTCGCGATAGGCCTTGTGAAAGTCTATGACTTGAATCACATCGTGCTCCGGTCGGATCGTCCTATCATCCTATCGTCCGAATTGAACCCGGCGACCTATGGTCGCCCGCTAAATATTATATGTGCCGCATCTTATTTCACTGCCGGCTGGGTTGTCGCTGGGGGGCTGAGGATATTGCTGTCGGCCAGCCAGTCGGCCATGCGCTGCGGCCACGATTTGATGCTGGCCAGTTTTGAGCGATATCCCATGTTGAAGGCGTGACTTCCCCGGGCGAACAAGTGCGCTTCAACGGGGCGGCCGGCGTTGCGATATTTTTCGAGGAGGCTGAGGACCACTTTGGACGGGTCGGTGTCATCATCGGCCACAAGCATAAAGGCCGGCGGCGCGTCGGCGGGCACGACATCGGGAACGCCGAGCGGGCCGGGATAGATGAGCATCTGAAAATCCGGCTTGCCGTTCAGGCGGTCGATCGGATCGGGAGATTTGGGATCGCCGGTTCCGGGATCGTATGCGATGAGATTAACGATCTCTCCGCCGGCGGAGAAGCCGAGGANNGCGCGGTAGGCATCCTGGCGGGCGTGGATCTCGATTTTGTAGGGGGAATTCGGCTCGCGGGCGAGGCGGTATTTCAGGGCGAAAGCTGTCACGCCCAGGCTATTCAGGAAGACGGCCGGGTCGCGGCCTTCGGCATTGAATACCAGTTCGCGATGCCCCCCGCCGGGGATGATTAGCACCGCGGCGCCGTTGGCTTTTTCTTTTGGCGGCAGGAATACCGTGATCGATGGGTTCTGAATGTTTTTGACCCAATAGTCCTTGGCAACTTCCGGCTCATCGCGCCGGCTTTCAAAGCCGGGAGCGCCATTGTCCCAAAGATGAACGACTTGCGGGGATGTCTGGGCTGCCGCGAAAGCTGAACTGAGATATAGAACAGAGAGAATCGTGGCGGCGAATCGCATGGCTGGGCTCCGTGGTGAATGTGCGGATGGTCATACGACCTGGGGGGAGAATTATCAATATTCGGGCTGAATCAGGTCTAATCCAGAAGTTTATTGAGCAGGCTCGGGTCGAGCGATGAGATCGCGTTCAGGAAGGATTGCGGGTCAATCACGACCGGCGGGGCCGCCGAAAAATGGTTCTGGCTCGGGGCGAGGAATGAGAACGCGATCAATGGGGGCCCGAGATTGATGTATGCCGGGGCGTTGCGGCGNNGGCGAGCCGTTGAACAGGAATCGCTGTGTCGGGATGGAAACGACCTCGAACGATTCGGTGACGGCCGGCGAATCGCCGCTGCTGGTGAAGATCAGCGTGTACATTCCTGGAATGTTCACGGAGAGATTGGTGAACGCCGCCTGGCCCCCGATGGCGGGGACGGTCGTCGTACCTGTGAGCGTCGCGCCCGCGGGTCCAGATGATAGCGCCGCGGTGATAGTGCCGCCGGGGACGGTGACTGGATTGTCGTATTGATCGGTTACGTTGACGACGATCGGAGTGATCGCGCCACTTTGCCAGCTGGGGCTGGGCTGTTGCATGACGAGGTTTTGCGTGGCTGGGCCGGGATCAATCTGGATCGGGGTGGATTCGGCCACGATGCCGCCATTGATCGACGCAGCCAATACGTACGTGCCGGCGTGCGTGATATTAATGTCGCTGAAGGTCGCAACGCCATTGACTGCTGTTACAACGGGCGTGCCCGCGAGAGCGCCGCCGGTTGGCCCACTGATGATCGAAAGAGAAACCTGCGAATCGAAGCCGGTGATGACGTTGCCGTTGTGATCCTTGACCTGGATCACCATCGCAGAGGCGGGATCGCTGCCGGCCGTCGCGGTTGTGGGTTGCTGCGCGACCGCCAGGGTAGAAGGTGTACCTTCCGGGGAGACAGTGAATCTGCTTGATGCGGCGGAACTGAGCGAGCCGTCGGCCGCGGAGAGCGTGTATGAGCCATCGGTGTTGAGGGACAGATTGTTGAACGTTGCCACGCCGTTCTGGGCGGCGACGGCGAGTGTTCCGAGGAGCGCGGATGGACCGGTGGCAACCGAAAGCGTTACGTTGGAATTGTCGGTCGTGACAATGTTGCCGAATTGATCCTCAACGCCAACGGTGACGGACGGACTGATCGCGTTTCCGGCCGTGGCATTCGTGGGTTGCTGAACGAAGGCGATCTTGGATGCGGCCGCGGGACTGGTCGTAAAGCTGTTGGATGTGGCGCCCGCGAGTGTCCCATCGGTGGCGGAGAGCGTGTATGAGCCTGCGGCATCCAGCGACAAGCCGGTGAACGTCGCCACGCCATANNTCGCCATTGACCGCGGCGACCGTGACGGTCCCCAGAAGAGAGCCGGAGCCGGTGGCGACCGAGAGGGTCACATCCGAACTGTCGGACGCAACGATGTTTCCGAAGGGATCTTCCACATCAACCGTGATATCGGGACTGATCGTCACGCCTGCCGTTGCGCTGGTCGGCTGCTGGTCGAAAACGACCATGGAAGGCGGGGTCTGATCAACTGACTCGCTTAACACGGAAGACGTGCTCCCCGTGAAGTTGGAATCTCCGCTATACACGACGGTGATGGAGTGCAATCCCAGGGTCAGGCTCGAAAGGCTGAGTGTGGCCTGGCCTGAGCCGTCCAGCGATTCGGATCCAAGCGTAGTTGATCCGTCTTTGAATGTGAGTGTTCCCGTGGGAGTGCCCGCGCCGGGGGCATCGGCTGTCACCGTTCCCGTAAACATCACCGATCGGCTGAACGCCACAGGCTCAGGTNNTGGAGTCTTGATTCACGGTTTGCGCCAACGCTGAGGATGTGCTGGTCGTGAAGTTGGCATCGCCGGCGTAGATCGCCGTGATCGAATGACTTCCAAGTACAAGACTTGAAATGCTGAATGTCGCGATGCCCGAACCGTTCAGGGAATCTGTGCCGAGGACGGTTGAGCCGTCTTCGAATGTCACAGTGCCAGTCGATGTGCCTGATCCCGGAGCGGTCGCCGACACGGTGGCGGTAAAGGTGACGGATTGACCGACCACCGATGGAGCAGCGGAGGAAGCTACCCCGGTTGTTGTTGCCGACTGATTGACTGTTTGCGTCAGCGTCGAGGACGTGCTGGTCGTGAAGTTGGTGTCGCCGGCATAGACGACC
>PMAK01000162.1 GCA_003153655.1 Phycisphaerales bacterium | reverse complement strand
CTCGCGGAATTAGACGGCATGGGTGGTTCATTCCGCGATTGTTCTGGAGCGCCGGTTGGGCGTCAAGATGGTTTTTAATACTGGTAGGGCGAAACACGGACTTTGCCGAGATCGCCGAAGGCGAGGGACTCGACATGCCCGTCGCAGAATCCGACGTTCATCAGGCCGCCGGAATGTCGATCAACTTTCGAAGGGTTGTTCGGCGCTTTTGCCAATGGAATGCGATTGCCGAGGACGGTCGGTGCGATTGCGCCGAGAGTGCCGCCTACCGGCGTGTGTGCGACGATCGCAAGCGTTGTGATGTTAACTGTTGAGTAGTAGAGGCAGTCATTGTCAACGAGCGGGAAAGCGGTGTGGCTACCCAGTGCTGATCCATCTGACGCGGCGGTACTAAAAGGCCGGGTTCCGCAATCGGCGAAGAGCATGACTTCGGCGGCCTTGTAGACGTGGTCGAGCCGACAGCACAAAGGCTGGCCGAGTCCCTTGGGACTGGTTGGCCCCGCGTACACGGAAACAAAATGGACCGTGGGATTGAAGGCGGCGTCTCCGTTGGTGTCGGTCACCATCGAAATATCCGCGTTGATGCCGTATGAAATCGGCTGATAGCTATATGGCGCACCTGTCACGGGATTGCCGACGACATTGTTGATCATGGCGTAGCCCGGATTGGCGTCCGTCATCCATAAATCGCTTGGGCATTGAAACACTTTGCTCTGTTGCAAGGCGTTTTGGGTGAAGGTGAAATTGTTGTTGCCTTGTCCGGCATTCCCCTGACCCAGATATGGAATCAGCGCGGTAGCCCAATCCACAAGTGCCCACTGATGGCCCTGAACCGGCGCTCCTCCGGTGAAATCATAATAACTGAATTTGCTGACGGGCAAGCCATCATATAGCACCGCCCAATTGGCGTCTGAGCAAGTGGGCATGTACCCGTGATGGTCCTGGGCGCTCATAATTGCCGCGGCAACCATTTGGCGGAGATTCGATTGGCATTGAACAAGCTGCGCCTGGGCTCGCGCCTTGGACAGGGCCGGCAGCAGAATCGAAATCAGCAACGCGATAATGCCGATCACGAACAGCAGTTCGACGAGCGTAAATCCTTTTCCGCGTTTCATTGATGCCTCCAAAGATTTGACGCCGATCGACCGGCGTTTGGGCGAGGACGTGATTGCTTTCCATTTCGCCGCCGGCGAAGCAGAAGGGCGGACAGATTGAGTGCCAACATCGTCGCAGCGGCCGGTTCAGGCACATCGGCCATCAAGCCATTGGCGGCGGCGAATGCTTTGATGGCGGCGAAGTCGGCGGCGGGAAGAACAACATCGGCTCCATTGGCCTCTTTGCCGAGATTGNNCACGCCGTCATAGTTGAAATCGCCGGCGTCCCACGCGAAGACGGATTTGCCGAGGTTGCCGGCGAGAATAGTGAAGTCGTCTCCGTTGACCACACCGTCGAGATTCGCATCGCCATATAGAGTGAACGCTACTTCGACCTGGCCGGATAAAAGATTCGCGACGACGTTGTCCGATCCGTCGGCATATCCGATGCCATAAGAAGAGTTGGCGGCAGAACTATCGATGCCGCCCGCGCCATTCCATTCGCCGTTGTTGTAGCCATTGATGAGATATTGCCGGATCGTGGCGGATGGATCGGGGTTTGTGCCGAAGTTGATGAGCAGATGATTGTTGTTGATATCCAGCGCGGAACTTCCGTTGATCGTCAGAGCCGACATCGAAATGCCGGTGGTGTTGGTAGCAAATTTCAGGATATTGGCGGTTGAGCCGTTGCCAACGATCACACTGCCCGTGCCGCTGACTGTGCCGAGGGTCTGATTGCCGTTGACAGCGAGCACGCCAGCGTTGTTGACGCTGATTCCTTTGGTTCCCAATGCGGCGCTGGCATTGACAGCGAGGGTGCTGCCCAAGGCGATCGTCGCGGTTGTTCCGGCTGACAGATTGCTGGCGGCGTTGAGACTTACGGTTCCATTGCCACCAATGAAAATTGAGCTGGCTACGCCGCTGTCGTTGAGCGCGCCGAGATTGAGAGTCCCGGTGCCAGTGCCATTGTTAGTGACGTCAAACGTCGCAATGCCGCTAATGGTGGTTGCGCCAAATGTCACGGAATAAGGAGTGTTTGCCTCGAAGCTGATTCCCGTGACGTTCAGAGTTGTACCCGGATTCATCGCGAGTCCACCGAGAGTGGCCGCCGCGACGGGAACCTGAAGATTATAGCTGGTTCCGACCGGTACGGTCAGCGATATATTTGGCGAGAGCGCTTCGGCATATGAGATTGTGCTGCTCGCAACGAATGCCGGATTGGACGGGCTGAGCAGGTTGTTCTGCTGCAATTCCGCTTGGAAGAGGAGCCAATCATTGACGTCGTTGAGTCCCATGCCGTTCATGTCGGCGGCGGGGTTAAACGCCTGGCCGTTGCTCAGGACATTGGTGTAGAAACTGAAGGCGTCGGTGGTGTTGATATGGCCATCCTCATTCAGGTCGCCGAGGCCCAGGCCGTTGGGCGTGGCGTCACCGAGATCGGGCGCTTCGTCCGCGGTGATTCGCTGGATGCTGAAATTGCCGTCGGGGCGGTAGCTGACGACTGTCGCGACGTTGTTGCCGTTCTGAAGGTTGCTGAAGCCGTAGGCGAAGATGTTTTGATCGGTCTGGCCGGCGGACCCGCCATTATAGGAAACCCCGTTGATCGTGTTGTTTCCGGTGCTGATCATGTTGAGGATCTGTGCGTTGGTGATTCCAGAGGGGAGATCGAGAAATGCATATTCGCTTGTAGTGGTGCCATCGGTCTGAATGTCGAGCTGGCGACTGGCAAAGTTGGCCGGAGCCGACGTGAACGGAGCGAAACTCTGAATGGCGGACGACGGCGTGCCGCGATCGACGTAGATGGTCTCATACCAGTCGCTGTAAACAGGCGGGGCGCTGGTGTCGGCATTGTGGCGGAAGGAGATGACCTCGATGTAGTGATATCCGATCGACAGGCCGCTGGTGTCGATCGTTTGCGAATACGCGCCGTTGCCGTTGGAGCTGGTGTAGCCAGGCGCGGAGCTGGCGAAATTCTGGTAGCCATATGACACGCTGGTGGGCGACGTCACTTCGCCGTTAGAGCCGGGCGTTGTTGACGTCTGGCCATTGGGGGCGACCGTGATCGAGCCGCCATCGATCGTGAACTGGGCATTGTCGCCGTCGGCGGCCTGATCGTAGTACTGCTGCGTCGGGCTGACCTGCAAATACGCGGCGTTGGTTGCGAGACTCAGTTGAAACGATGGACCCGTGACGACATTGACCGTGGCGTTTCGATCGACACCGTTGCTGTAGTTGGCGTTGGGCTCCCATCCGCCGGGGGTCGTGGAATTTCCCGTCTGGCTTCCCATGACCGACGCGACGTTGGTCATATTGATAGAACCCGTCGGCGTGGGCAGCCCGTAGATCAGATATCCATCGTTGGTTGAAGTGACCGTGGTGGTGCTTCCCTTGGCGTAGACGGCGTTGCCGAGGAAACGCACGCTCAGCAGTCCGCCGCCGGGAATGACGCCGCCGGTTTGCACCTGGAGGAACTGGGAGATTTCGCCGTTGGGATCGGCATAGGAGCTCGTGGCGTTGCCGGTCAGTTCTTCCAGCCAGGTACCCGGCGTGAAAGTGACGCTCATCGTCCGGCTTTCGTAATCGATGCCCTTGGGAAGGCTGGTATCAATGGTCGTTGCGTTGTTTAGAAGCACAATGGCCGAACCCGTGCGTTCGTAAGCCAACAGGTTTTGTTCGATCCAGTCTTCGCGGTAATTTCCGCGGCCGTAACGATTGCGGATATCCACGAGCGTGGTGATGGCGGTGTTGGAATATGCGGAGTTCTGGACGTTGGTGTCGAACACGCCGCCTAGCGCGCCGAGCGCGGCATCCTTTGGGTCATTGGCGCCCCCCTCGGGGAAATATCCGCTGCTGCCGGTGCCGCTTTCGTTATTAAAATTCTCGCCGTTGAAGTAAACCTCAGCCTGACCAGGAAGCATCAGCATGTAAGCATAAGCAACTTGCACGAGCCCGGGCGCGGGGACGCCGCCATCCTGATCGTTGACGAACTTGACGCCCTCACTGCCGTTGAGCAATCCATCATCTGAATAATCGAGACTGGAAGTGACGACGTTGTTCCAATTGTTTCCGCCGGATGCGCCATAGGTGCCGTTGAAGGCGTTGAGGTTGTTGTACATCGCCTGATAAAGCGGGAAATCCATCGCATCGCGATTGCCTTCGATCGTACTGCTGGCCCCGTTGTTGTTATCACTGAGATTGATGTATTGGTTGGTTGTTTGCGTGTTCTGGTAATAGACCTCGGAGTAGGCGTAAATCTGTTCCTGCTTGCCGTTGAGTAGCGTGCGATTGGACTCATCGTAGACAGCCGCGTCGTAGTAATTCAGGACGTACTGTGGCATGTCGAGGGCCGCGTCGATGCGGAATCCGTCAACGCCCATGTCCTGAATCATCCACTGGGTGTATCGCATCAGGTATCCGGTTGCGTTCTCGGCGACCGCGGTGCCGGCCATGGGATTGGTCGTGTTGTAGGGATAGATCGTGAAAGTCTGATTCAAGGCCGCGTCGTAGACGGTCTTCGGGGTTTCGGACAAATCGGGGTAATACTGTGCGTTGGAGGCGGTCGGAATATTCGCGAGATATCCGTTCCATGGTGTTGTGCCTGCCGGAATGTTCTGCGGATTCCCTGCCGTGGTCGGCTGGCGGATCAGAACGTTGTTTTCTTCCTGGGCGATGTCGTCGAGGCCCGCGACGGTGCCATCGATGCCGTTGGCGGGCTCAAAGCCGTTGGAGTTTGGATTGTTGTCGTGATAGTCGCCCGAATAGTAGTAGGTCTGGCCATTGGCCGGATCGACGTAGCTTGGGCCGCCTGCTGTACCGGTTTCGTTGTAGCCAAGCGTGTTATATCCGGGCGCGTTGGGGTTGGTGGTCTGCAACGTGACGGCCAAGCCGGGGTATCCACCTGACGCGGCGAAGCCGGGTGTGTTCGCGTTCATGCTTCCGGAGTCGTTCCAAAGCAGGTCGATATACGCCTTACCGCCGAAGGAATGAATGCCCTGCACGACGGATTCGAATTCGGCTTGCGTGCCGTACGTGGTTGGCTGCTGTGCGGTGCCGAGATCGAATCGGTTGTAGACGTCGTAGCCGACGGAGTTGGTGCTTGTGCTGTACCCCGGTGGAGGAAGATAGATGGCTCCATACCCGCTCTCGAAAATGTCGGGCATTTTATTTTCGATCGACAGGTAGCTGCTGTTGAAGTTTTGAAGAATGACCGGTGTTGAGACGGCGTATTGTGCGTGCGCTACGCCGGCGCTTAGTCCAAGTGATACCCCCGTAATTAGCGTCGCGTGGGACATGAAGCACGAGCGAGAAAGCTGGCAAAGACGCCGGCTCCGCCTTCCGCATCCAGAATCGCGTTTAAACATAGTAAACCGATTAACCAACTGAATACAGTTCCTCTGCCAATGCAAGCATTATACCGAAGGATTCTAGAAGTTAAAAGAAAATTAACTTAGCAAGCCGCCCGCGCAGCTGCAGGGNNCAATACCTATGTACTGGAAGCCGGTTATGTTGTTCGGCGGCGTCTGGAGCAGAGCATGAGCAATCCTCCGCCGAGGGCCGCAATGGATGTAGGCTCTGGGACTGTCACGGTAATGTACTCCCCGGGGGTGTTGCTGAGATTGAAAGACCCGCTGTTAGACCCGGTGAAAGGGGTGCCACTGCCAAGATTTTGCGTTCCCACTGGGAGGCCAGGGAGAAATTGATTGGATAGATAGCCGTCCCCGTTACCGTTGATGTCGGCCAGAACGAGGATGCTGCTGCCCGGCGCGGGATTTCCGAGTGCCGAGAGGGGAATGCTGAGTTCCAATCCGGTGGTTACCGCGTCGGCCGCGACCGGATCGGCGGTTGTTCCGGCGTTTCCATTGACGCCGAGGGCATTCGTGTCGTTCATGCCCAGCGTGACGCCGTTTGTCAGCACGCCATTGCCAATGCCGCCGGTCAGCGGGACGGCGCCGACATAGGCGGCGGTGTTGTTGATCAGATCATATTGATCGGAGTAGACGGTTCCGGAATAATTGTTGGATTCCGTCGCGTAAGTGGCGTTAAAGCCGGGGCTGAAGATCGAGCCATTCATATTCGGCAACGATCCGGACCCGCCTGCCGCATGCAACACATTTTGTCCGCCGGCACGGCCGTCATCAATGAAAACGTTGACGAGATTGCCGTTGCTCTCGAAGTTGCCGGAAAAGAACAGATTGAGATTGCCGCCAGACACAACGCCATAAGCGGCATCCAGTTCCGAGCCGCCCGTCGACGTGCCATCTCCGACTGTGCTGTCGCCGAAGCCGGTGTTGATGGTTTGAGTAGCCAGGGGTGCGCCATACCCTTCCGAGCCGTTGATCGACCCGTCGACGACCACGCCGGCATGGGCCGCTATTGCGCTTCCGAAAACCAGGCAGTTTCCCGCCAAAAGTGACGACTGAATGAGTTTTTTCCGCATGATTTCTCCCTTTCCATCGATTCAGCGTGAGGGCCGATCGAGATTGAATTGTCCTGAGTCCAACGCTTGAGGTCACGGCAGTCCGCTGCAAGGTTCACACCGCCTCGCGTGTTCCTGAGATAAGTTAACCGGTTAATTTAATGGGCCAGAATTAAAATCCTCTTTTCGTTCAAGCCGGCTTTGATCAAATGACTCCGCAGAATTGCACAAAAACGAATCAATGGCATTTTACGCCAAATGCGTCATCCGCCACGCACTTTGCGATAAGATAATTTGTTTCAACAAAATGTCAAACAAAAAATAACCGTTTAACTACTAGGTAATGTGGATACCATCGCGGCAATGTGGTTCAACATCTTCGTGATTCTGTTAGATAATCATAATTCTTTACGCAGGATACTCATGTGGCAGGCATATTGAGCTTCACGCGATTTTGCAGAATCATCTTGAACTTGTTCATCTAAATGCTAAACTGATTCAAATTGTGGGCGAATCGAGTTGTTAGGGAGATGAGCGACGGGCTTTTGGAACAGGTTTATTATGGGCGGCGCGATGCCATCTGAATCTGCTGTTGAAACGAGCCCTCCTGTTTTGAAGAAGGAGCCCAGGCCGGTCAACCTTCGGGATGTCGCCAAGCGCGCCAAGGTTTCAGTCGCGACCGTTTCGATGGTGCTCAACGAAAACCCGCGCATCAGCCGGGCGACGCAGATGCGCGTTCAGCAGATGATTGATCGGATGGGGTATCGCCCCAATCGGCTCGCCCAAAGTCTCTCCAGCCGATACACGCGTGTTCTCGCGGTCATGCTCCCGGCGCTGCGTCACGGTTTTGGCGATGCGTATTTTGGTGAGCTGATCAGCGGCGTCTGCGACCGGGCGGGCAAACTTGGCTACAAAGTAATGCTCGAGCAGGCCAAGCCTGATTTTGTCAAAAACCGGGAACACATTGCGATCTATGAACGCCGATACATCGACGGAATTCTTTGTCTCGGCTGCAATGATCGACACCATTTCCTGGCGGACTTCAGCGACCGGCGTTATCCGCTGATCGTTGTTGACAACTATCTTGAGCAATGGGGACTGGATTACGTCGTTTGCAATTACCGGGCTGGGACCGAGCAGGTGATGAATTACCTGCTGCAACTGGGTCATCGGAAAATTGGTTTCATCAACGCTGCGCCGGAAGTTCGCACCGCGCGGGATCGGCTCGAGGTTTTCCAGCAGCGTCTGCGATTGGCCGGCGTCGAACCCGAACCCCAGTGGATTGATGACGGGCAGTTCACGGAGCAGGGCGGAGCGGAGGCGGCGCAACGGATCCTCGAAGCATCGCCGGATGTCACGGCCCTATTTGCCGGCAATGACAAGATGGCTCTCGGCGCGATGCATTATTGCACCCGGCGCGGAATCCGGATTCCGGGTGATATCTCGATCATCGGTTTTGACGACATGCAGCAGGCGGCGTTCGTGAATCCATCCCTCACCAGCGTTCATCTGCCGCTTTACGAAGCCGGCGCTCTGGCATGCGAGCGGCTGATCGAGCGCATCCGCGGAAAGGTTGATCGCGTTGCGGAAGTTCTGCCCACGCACCTGGTCGTGCGTGAGTCCACCGCCATGGCGGCCCAACGCTGAGCAGAGGGTTGAAATCGCGCGTTGGATAAAAGTCCATGCGCTTTTTTCATCATATTTCCATGAAGATGGTTCATCATTTGATTGCCGTGCGTGTGCTGGCGTCGCTGTTGATCGTCTGCTGCGCACTCGGCGCATCGGGCGCTGCCCATGCCGCGGAACCTACCAGCGATGTGAAGCTTTATCCGCACGTTTTTTCATATCGTCCGGCGAAGGGCGGACGCCACCGCGTGATGGTGGTCGGCGATTTTAATAGCTGGTCCCGCGATGCGACGCCCATGATGGAGCGAAGCGATGAAGATTACAGCGTTTCGGTGGAAATGACCGAAGGGGTGCATCTCTACAAATTCATGGTCGATGGAAATTGGGCCAACGATCCGCACAGCGATGCGGCGCTGGAAGAGTCCGATGGCTTTGGGGGGAAAAATTCCGCTGTTTTGATTGGATTGGATGCCCGGCGATTTCCTCCAGCGCCGCCCGGACGGATTGTCGAAGCGCTGCTTTGCCATGATCCAACCGATGTGCGCAATCGCAATGTGGTTACGCCAACTTTGCTGCGGCTGGGATTTCGCGCACAAGCGGGAAATATCCGGGCAGCGGCAATTGTTTGGACGACGGACAACGTTTCGTGGCACGAGCAGGAGATGTATTCGGTCAGTCAACTCTTCGGCGTCGAGAATTTTGAGGGACTGGCCTCTGTTGATCAGGGCCCGGTTTCTTATTTCTTCAGATTGATCGACGGGCCCACGACGGCTTATCTTGCCGGAGGCAAACTCTATTCGTCACTGACCGAATCGCAGGCGAATACCTATCGCTGCGCGATGCAGCCGGGATTTGAAACGCCTGACTGGGCCAAGCATGCCGTCTGGTATCAGATATTCCCAGAGCGTTTTCGCAACGGCGATCCGAGCAACGATCCACCCAACACCGAGCCATGGACGAGCAAGTGGTTTTCAAAGCTGCCTGGCGAAAGCGGCGAGTTTTATCACGATATCTGGAAGCGTCGATATGGCGGCGATTTTCAGGGAATCATTGCCGCGTTGCCGTACCTGCGCAGCCTCGGCATCAACTGCATCTATCTCAACCCGATTTTCAAAGCCGAGGAATTGCATAAGTACGACACATCGGATTACCGGCATGTCGATGACCATTTCGGATTCGCCGGCGACATCGAACAGATTCATGGCGAGACGGACGACCCAGCCACCTGGCAATGGACCAAGACGGATCGACTGTTTCTGCAATTCCTCGCCGACGCACATCGGCAAGGATTCAAGGTCATCATCGACGGCGTGTTCAATCATGTCGGCATGGCCAACTACGCATTTCAGGATGTGAAGAAGAACGGTCGCGATTCTGTGTATGCCGGGTGGTTTGAAATCACGAGCTGGAAACCGTTTCGTTGGACCGGGTGGGGCGGATCGCCTGATGGGGCGCTGCCGGAATTCCGCAAGGATTCCAAGCTCGGCCTGGCGTCGGGCCCGCGCGAATTGGTCATGAATATCACCCGCCGGTGGTTAGCTCCGGATGGTAATCCATCGCGCGGCGTGGACGGTTTTCGTCTCGACGCGTGCGAAAATATTCCGCGTCCGTTTTGGGTTGATTGGCGAAAGCTCGTGAAGTCGATCAAGCCGGACGCTTATCTCAGCGGCGAAATCTGGTCGCTGGCCCCGCATTGGCTCGACGGTCAGACCTTCGACGCGACGATGCAGTATCCCTTTGCCGAAGCGATGGAGTCATTCTTCGTCGATCAGACGCGATCCATTAGTCCATCGCTTTTCGCGGCGCAGCTTCAGCGGCTTACTTATGTCTATCCGTTCCAGGTTTCGCTGGTGCAGATGAATTTGCTGGATAGTCACGATACCGACCGATGGGCTTCGCGGTTTTTGAATCCGGATTTGCCGTTCAATGGCAAGAGCCGGATCGAGGACAACAATCCCGACTACAATATTGCCAAGCCGGACGAACAGATGTGGACGCGCATGAAGCAGTCACTGGTGGGGCAGATGACGTACGTCGGCGCGCCGATGATTTACTATGGCGACGAGGCGGGCATGTGGAGCCCGAGCGATCCGTCTGACCGCGAGCCGATGATCTGGAAGGATCTGGAGCCGTACGATGATCCGCAGGTCACATTCAAGCGGGATGTGTTCGACCAATATCAGCGGCTGATCGCGATTCATCGGAAGATCGAAGCACTGCAACTGGGATTTGCCCATACGGTTTTGGCAGATGATGCGAGCGGGGTGTATGCCTTCAGCCGCGATCTCAATCGTGATCATATTTGCGTGGTGGTGAATCGCAGCGACCAAGCCCACACCGAGCTGCTGAGGTTTGGTCCGCCTGACAGGGACATTGCGCTGATTAATTGGCTTGATCCGGCGGAAGCGCGCCTCGGGATTTCTTCGCCTCAACAGGCGGACGGCAGGCCGACGATTACCGAGATTGACAGAGCCGCCCCGGCGGCGATTGCGCGGAACGGTACGGTGTCTGTGTCTCTCAAGCCATGGGGAGCAATGATCCTGTCCGCGAGCGATGTGACGACCCGTTAAATTGAAGATTTGGTCATCGATTGGTTTACTCTCATCGCGGAGGCGTCCTCTCTATAAGGGCCTATAGGTTAAACGGTTAACTATAATGATTTTTGCAGGATTTCCAGCCCGGTAAAAATGGGGGTTGTCGCACTTTTTTCTTGCGGTCAGCAGCGGCTCTTGTTATTTTAGATAGGAAGCAGCGAGGGAAATCACGTTCGCGCAAGCATTAATTTGCCGAGGTGTTTTCCGGGATTTTGAGCGGAGGCGGTGGATGGAAGCGGGACAAGGCAGATTTAGTATCTGCTTTTTTTTGCGGACGGAGGTTAATCGTTTAACTCATTTTTCTGACGCGGTGCGGTCGTCGGACCGTGTTTTTGAAATCGTATTAAATCGGATGTTTTGCGTCGTTCTCAAGTAGCTAAGGGAGAATCCTATGCGGAAGCGGTCACGGATACACAATTTGTCGTTGTGCCTCGGAGGTTTTGCTTTGGTGGGAGCAGCACGGCAGGTAAGTGCGCAGATTGCTGTCGATGGAACGCTCGACTCGGGATACGGCAGCGCGCTGGCGACACAGACCGTGAACACCGGCTACGGCGACAGCACGATTGGGGATGGAACATCCACCGGCGGCTCCGAATTGGACGCGGGCTACGGTGTCGTGCAGAACGGCGAACTCTATGTGTTTATCGCCGGCAACTTCGAAAACAATGGCAATCACGTCGACATCTTCATCAACGACGGGCGAGCCGGCGGTCAAAGCGTGCTGAACGCTTCGACGGCGTCGGGAAATCTAAACGCCATGAACGGTTCGGTCTTCAGCCCGGGCTTTAGCGCGACGTATGCCATCGATGCTAACGATTACGCCAACACGCTGTACATCGATCAATATGATCTGGTGAAGAACACGGCCAACTACCTGGGCAGCGTTCCGTTGACGGGTGGCATCGGTAACAGCCAGAACCTGACATGCCTGAAGGTGGCCTTGAACAACACTAATGCGGCGGGCGTGATTGGAGACGGTGGAACCGGCACGGCGGCCAACGCTGCCGCAGCCGATGCAGTCACAACCGGATTGGAACTGGGCATTCCGTTGTCGGCGCTGGGAAATCCCGCCCCGGGGTCGAGCATCCAAATCATGGCTGACCTCAACGGCGGAGGCAACAACTATTTGTCCAACCAGTTCCTCGCGGGCCTGCCCGTGGGGACTACCAATCTGGGCGCCGGAGGCCAATACACCGGCCCAAGCGCTGGGACATTCAATCTTGCAACTATCAACAATGGATGGTTCTCCGTGAATGTCCCATCATTGGCTCCCAACGGGACGTGGCTTCCCACGGGCAGCGGCACTTGGGACACGGCTGCAAGCTGGTCAAATGGATATATTCCGCATCTCGCCGGCGATAGCGCCAGCTTCTCCAGCGCGACGGCCAACTCTACGGTCTCGCTCGCGTCCAACTTCTCGGTTGGCAGCATGAGCTTCAGTGACAGCAATTCGTACACGATCGCCAGCACGGGCGGCAAATTGACGTTTGACAACGGCGCCGGCACGGCCACCGTGACGGATTACGGCGGGGCGCACACGATCTCCGCGCCGGTGGTATTGAATTCCAACACAAACGTGACGGTCGTCAATCATGGAGATACCGTAACAATCTCCGGCAATATCAGCGGGGTCGGGAGTCTGAGCACCGACAATCTCGGCGGTGGGGGCGCGTTCGCCATAGCCGAGGTGATTATCAGTGGCAACAACTCTTATTCCGGCGGAACAATTGTGGATAGCGGAAATCTGCAATTGGGATCGTCAACCGCGCTGCCGACCGGCACCGCGCTGACGCTCAGCGCGGTGGACGTTCCCGCCGGTGTGCTCGATCTGAATGGCTTTAACGCCACGGTCAGCAGCATTACGGTTTTGACCGGTCCGAACACGCAGGCCCTCGGAGCGGTGGGGCAGATCATCAATACCAGCACGGTGGCCGGGACCGCGACGTTCACCTACGCGGGAGCGAACACCAATCCGAGCAATTTCACCGGCAATATTAATGACAGCGCTGGTTCCTCGGGCGGCACGACGGCGCTGGCCGTTACCAGCGGATCGCTCACATTGTCCGGAAAGAATACTTATGCGGGCGGCACCAGCGTCAGTCCTGGCGCTACCTTGGTTCTTTCGTCGACCGCAGGTACATCCTTCCCTAGCGGTGGCAATCTCGCCAACAATGGATCGTTGGTCGTCAATGACATGGTTTCGGCCGGCAATGTNNAAATACGACCGTGAACAGTGGGATGAGCCTCTTCACCGTCGGCTTCAGCCAGGCGGGTGGATTGGTTAATAACGGTTCAGTGACAGTTTCTGGAAGCGGCACTGTCGGACAAGTCAGCGGCACTGGAACACTGACCATCGGCGGTACGCTGAAACTGGCGTCGGGGAGCGGCTTGAGCACTCAGGGCGGGCTGGTGATCAACACCGGAGGCGTCCTGGATATCACCAACAACCATG
>PMAK01000260.1:9689-10330 GCA_003153655.1 Phycisphaerales bacterium | reverse complement strand
GAGCCGGACCGTGCCGGTCCGGGTTTTCCCTCCCAACGCGCGCCAGTTGTCTTCTCGCCCTGACAATCACCTTCCATTGCATCACATCCTTCGCTCAAACCACACAGCCGGAAAACCCCGCCGCGCGTTGGGCAAGACTCTTCGACCGCGACAAAAATGGCTTCACCAATTTCCCCCTCGCCGAGCGCGGAAAAATCATCCTCATCAGCAGCAGCCAGGGCGATGACCTCAACGACGGAATAACCCACCCGGTTTTCAGCCTGAAAAAAGCGATCTCCCTGACGCATGCAGGCCATCCCGATCGAATCCTCTTCCGCCGCGGCGACGTCTTCTCCGAAGCAAACCTCAACGCCAACATCGCGATGAGAGGCGCCAGCGCCATCGAGCCGGTCATCATCGGCGCGTATGGCGACATCCGTCAGCCGCGTCCCGTCCTCGAGGCCCATCTCAATCTCGGCGCGCGTCCGTTGCCACGATTCATCGTGTTGCAGAGCTTGGACCTATACGCCGACACCCGCGACCCAGCCTCAAAATTATTCCAACCCCGTCACACCAGCGGCGCGCAAAACGTCGGCATCAATCTCGCCTGCGTGGGCAGCTATCTCTGGATCGAAGATTGCCGCTGCCGCGATTTCGGCATG
>PMAK01000260.1:0-9633 GCA_003153655.1 Phycisphaerales bacterium | reverse complement strand
GCGTCTCCGGCGCGGGCAAGACAATCTTCAATCACAACATGTATTTGCAGCGCGTCGAGGTGGGCGAAGACCGCCATTTCATCGTCCGCAACAACATCAGCGCCCGCGCCGCCAGCCACGGCTGCCAGATGCGCCCCGGCGGTTTGCTCGAGAACAATCTATTCCTCAAAAACCCCCTCGGCGCATTCGTCAGNNCCTCGACGCCGACGGCATCGGCCCAGGCCTCGGCCGCGGGCAGGGCCTCGAATTCCTCAATTGCCCGACAGTCCTCGCCGAGGGAAACATCGTCGCCCACAAATCCGACAAATCCAATGGCATGGAGGCAATGTCCTACGACCCCTCCAAACACAATTCCCACAACCTCCCCACCAGCGGCGAATTCCGCGACAACGTCGTCTACGACTGGGCAGGCGTAGCCTTCCGCCTCGCCGCGCCGTCGGTGGGTTTATCCGTCCATGACAACGATTTTCAGCAAAGCGACGACCGCCTCGTCGAATTAAAGGAATGGCGATCAGGCTACGTCTTTCGGGGCAATCAGTATGAATCGGAGGGCCGCAGGCTCTTTCGGATTGGCGAAAATGATTTGGATTGGAAAGAGTGGACGAGCGAAACAGGCGACACATCCGAATGGGCCCGCACAAAATTCGCCGACCCAACGCGAGACATCACAACGTACGCCAAATCGATCGGCCTAAGCGACGCAACGTTAGAAGGCTTCATAACCGCCGCCCGCAACCAGCGCCGCGGCCATTGGGACGAGCGACTGACAGCGGGGGCCGTGAATGATTACATCCGCGAGGGCTTCAAGAAAACAAAATCCTAAGCCGGCCACGGGTCGCCGAAGGCAGCACTCCACTCTCTTCGGCGGCAAAAGGCCCGNNCCAGAACTTTTTCAGGCCAGCCAGTAGTGTTCCCCGCGCCAACGCATCCACCTATTCGAGAAAACGCCCTCAATCGGCACGAAAACCGCAACGATCACCATCTTTTTCAACTTGCACGAGAACCGTAACGATAATCATCTTTTACGAATTGCACCAGAACCATAACGATAATCATCATTTTTAGCTCAAAATTTTTACCAGGTATATTTCACAGAATAAGTAACAGTTTTTTCCCCATCTTGCGGAACATCCACCGGAATATGAATCGTCCGAAAATCCTGCTTCTCCCACTTGTCGCTGCTGGCCGTAATCTCCCAGTTGTTCCACCGATACAGGTTTTCCTTCACGATCACATGTACCGCTTCCTTCTTATGATTGCGCAATTTGATCTCAAACGATTCGGTGATGACGTGCCCATTGAAGTTGGCGTTGAAATCGGTTTGCCGCCGCTCGCCCACGATGTCGAACGCGCTCCCCAGCTTGATCATCACGTTCTCATCCTTAGGCGTATGCTGGATCACATCTTCCCCGATGAACTCCTTCGCGCCATCCGCTTCATCGCGCTTGTAAACCCGAATCCGCCCGGCCGGCAGCGTAATCCCCAGCCCGTTCTTTTCCGAGTTCGTCAGCAGCAGATACACATCCACCTTTTTGTTGGAATCGTTCCCAAGGTTCTGATCCATATTCGGACTCTCGATCGACCAGAACCGCAATTGCTCCGGCACGCCGTAATAAACATAGGTCTTATCCACCGCCACATTCAGCTTCGGCGCGAACAATTCGATCTGCTTCGTACTGTTGTTGGCAAGGGATGTCGTGCGGCCAAGCGTGTAAAGGTGATATTCAAAGAACGACTTCTCAGCAAAACCCGCTGGTGCGGCGGCCAGAGCGTCATTTTGCGCCATTGCGCCTCCAAAACGGTAATATTGTTGCGGCGGCTTGATCCGCTGCACATCGCCGGCGACCAGCTTCAGTCTCGCATCCGGATAAGCCGCCCCGCTCTGATTCAGGATCGTCACCCACGCCCCAATATCCGCCGCATTGTCGTCCGCATTCACCGTCACGTTGTAATCCGCCCGCCAGGTGAGGCTGTCCGTCTGGTATGTCACCTGCGCCAAATGTTCCCCAGCCTGCGTGTTGTGAATCTTCCAAACCAGCGTCGGCTTCGTAATCAAACTCGCGTCCGCGCTAGCCAGTTGAATCCCCTCAACATCCGCCCCGCGCGCGATCACCTGCACCTTCCCGCCCGCATCCTGCAATACCAGGTTCGACGCATCGAACGAAAGCAGCGATCCGCTAATCGTCTCAGTCGGAGATCCCGCAACGCCGCGCCGCGAAACCTGAACCTCCTTCCCAAGATATTTCCCCAGCAATTTGTCGGCGCTGACCAGATCGTATTCGTAGTTCTGTTCCAGAACCCCGGCCGCATCCGGCGCGGTCAGCGACTGAAACGAAACCGTCGTGGGATCGATCCCCGTGGCGACATCCGTGAACCGAATCGTATTGTCCCCCTCATCCAGCTTCATCTCTCGATTCTCGCGCACAATCCCATAACCCGGCAGCGGATTCTGCTGAACGTAATATGGATTGAGATTCTCCTGCCGCACAATGTCTTGCGGATCAAACGTCGCCGGATCAGCCGTGCTATAAATCGTCAGCGAAAATCCCGGCTGCGGCGCGGACGGCGCAGGGGCCGCCGGCGGGGTCGCGGCACAGGCCGTCGCTGAAACGGAGAATAGCGCAATCGCAATCCAGGCAAGCAATCGTTTGGATTTCATGGGCAAGGGCTCCAGGTTAAGAAATGTGACCACCAGGCAATTAGACGCGCCGCGCGACCGGAAGTTCCACCAGAATTCCAGCACCCATGATGTACATCCGCAGCTTCGGCGATACATTATTTTCCCATGTCCCAGTTCATAATCACCGCCGTCGGCCCCGATCGCCCCGGAATTGTCGGGGAATTAACCGCTCACATTCACACCGGCGGCGGAAACATCCTCGATTCCCGCATGGTCAATCTGCGCGGCGAGTTCGCCATGCTGATCCTGGTAGAAATGGCGGATGGCGCCAGCTTGCCGAAAGTCGGCGAGAAAATGGGACTGCGCCTCACCGTTTCCGAATTGCACGGCAATCGCGCGGGAGTAAGCGGCCTGCCATTCCGGCTCAAAACATACTCGATGGATCAACCCGGAATCGTGGCGAAATTGTCGCAGGTCCTTCGAGACAGCGGCGTGAACATCGAAGAATTGTCCGCCCGCCAGGAATCAGCCCCGTTCTCCGGGTCCCCGCTTTTTCTGACGGAAATGCGTTTGACAGTGCCGGCGTCGGTGCCGCTCGGAAAATTGCGAGCGGAATTGGAATCGGTTGGCAACGCACTCAACTGCGATATCGATCTGGACCCCGCTTGACAGTGCCCCATCAAAAACCCGTGAGATTCGAGCTAGTTCAACAGGATCGCGCCACAGGTGCGCGGCTCGGGCGCGTCTCCACGCCGCACGGCATCTTCGACACGCCCGCCTTCATNNCCAACACCTATCACCTGATGCTTCGCCCCGGTGAAAAGACAGTCGCCGAGTTGGGCGGCCTCCACCGCTTCATGGGCTGGCCCGGCCCCATCCTCACCGACAGCGGCGGATTCCAGGTCTTCTCCCTTTCTGATCTGAATGAAGTCTCAGACGCCGGCGTGAGATTCAAAAGCCACATCGACGGCAGCGAAGTCTTCCTCGACGCCAAACGAAGCATCGAAGTCCAAAACGATCTCGGCGCGGACATCATCATGGCTTTCGATCAATGCCCGGCAGGGACTGCTGATGCCGATGTCCAACAACAGGCGGTCGATCGAACAATCCGCTGGGCCGAGCAAAGTCTGGCCGCGCACGGACGAAAGCATGACCAGGGACTCTTCGGCATCGTCCAGGGCGGAATCGATCTCAATCTTCGCCGCCGCTGCGCCGCGGAACTCTCAGCCATGGATTTCAGCGGATACGCCCTCGGCGGCTTGGCCGTCGGTGAGGGTTTTGAGGGAATGAAGACGGTTTTGCGCGAAATTACCCCGGCATTGCCCCCGGATAAACCGCGATATCTCATGGGCGTGGGCTTCCCCCGCGATATCGTCGAAGCCGTCAGTTCGGGCATCGATATGTTCGATTGCGTCCTCCCGACGCGGAATGGCCGTAACGCGTACGCATTCACGGCCAAAGGTCCGATACGCCTGCGAAACAGCGTCCACCAGCGTGATCCAGGCCCAATTGAGCCCGATTGTGACTGCTACGCCTGCCGGAATTTCTCCCGTGGGGCCATCCGCCATTTTTTTTTCGCGGGCGAGATGCTTGGCCCGGTCCTGGTTTCCGTGCATAATATGCGGTTCTACCAACGGCTGATGGCGGATATTCGCCGGTCGATCGGAGAGGGGAGTTTCGACTCCTTGGTGCGGAACGATCCGCGCTGCGGGCTCGGACCCGCGGCATCGGCCGCTGAATCAGACGATTAAAGCACGCGGCTCGCAGTCGAGCCGGCTAACAGAGAACTTTAAAGGAGCAACGCTTGAGCATTCTTCTATTGCTGGCCGATTCGATGACGGCAGCTGCGGCCACCCGTCCGACCGAACCTATTCCGTGGTATGCCAATCCGCAGGACATGCTTGTTGTCCTGATCGGCGGAATGCTGCTGTATATGTTTTTCGGCTCCCAAAAAACACGCAAAAAGGATGAGAAGACCCGGGCGGACATGCTGAAAAACATGAAGCGCGGCGACAAGGTCGTCACGGCCGGCGGAATCATGGGCACGATCGTGGACGTGCGCGATACCGACGTGGTGCTGAAGGTGGACGAGAGTTCCAATACCAAAATCAAGTTCACCCGCGACGCGATCAAGCGGGTCGTTCTGGATGATGGAACCCCGACCTCCAAGTAAGAGCTAGTTCCTTTATCAATCGGTTACGGGTCATTTCTCATGCCAACGACTTATTCGAATCGAATATCGCTGATTGCCAGCATCATCGTGCTATCGCTCCTCGCGATATTCTGGGGCCCGCCGTCCCGGCTGTTCAATCCCAATCTGACGCTCATTCAGAAGACGGACCTGCGTCCCGGAATCGACATGGTTGGCGGGGTGAGCCTCGTCTATTCGATTCAATCGGGGTTGAACGATGATCCTCAATTGTCCGAACACGTCATGGAGGCGCTGAAGAAGCGCGTCGATCCGCTCGGGCTGCGGAACCTGGTCTGGCGTCCGCAGGGGAATGATCGCATCGAGATCGAAATGCCGCTGTCGCCCGAGGCGACCGAAGCGCCGCGCATCAAGCAGGCGTTTAACGAAGCGCAGCAAAAGCTGGATGCAACCAACGTCCGCGTGGACGAGGTGCTCAACGCGGTGGAGCACAGCTCGGGCGCGCAGCGCGATCAGCGCCTTGCCGAGCTGGCATCCGATGACAAAACACGGGGGGAGCTATTCAAGAATCTGTCCCAGACCTTTGACGAGATTCAGGTTCTTCACGCCAATCCGCAGAAGCTGCCCCTGCCGTTGCTCGCCGCGAAGTTGCAGCCGCTGACCGTTGAATATGAGGATCTGAAATCCCGGATCGATCAGACAAACCTGTCACCGGCGGATCTTCAGGCGGTTCTGGATCAGGTGAATGCGGATGATCCGGATCAGAAGCAAACGGGAAATCAGCGGTTTGATGATTTGAAGAAAAAGTTCGCGGATTTTCCGACGCGGTTGACGGCGATCGCGGATTTCGACGCGAAATATAAGGATTACGATACGGTCAAAAACGCCATCACCGGCGCGGATGACCTGAAGCGCCTGTTGCAGGGGTCGGGTGTTCTGGAATTCCACATCCTGGCCGACAATATCACGGCGAATGCCGCAGATTTAAAGACAATGGACGCGCGGTTGCAGCCCGGCGGGAAAGGCCCGCTGCCGCAGCCAGGCGATACGATCCGCTGGATGGAAGCGGATCGGCCCGAGGAATTTGACAAGCCCGACGCTCCGCCGGAAACCAAGGAATGGAACGGCAAGCATTACCTGCCGGTGCTGGTATCTCCCGATGCATCAATGACGAAGGAGAGCGGCAAGTGGGGTCTGGAAAACGCCCGCCCCGAGACCATGTCAGATGGCAGCCGCGCCGTCGGCTTCAGTTTTGACAACACCGGCGGAAACCTTTTCGGCGATTTAACCACGCACTGGTTCAACGTCGCCAAGCAGCACACGGATGTGCAGGATCCGCATTCGCGCCTCGCGATCGTCCTGGATAACAAGATTATCAGCGCTCCCAATCTCATCACCGGCATCACCGGCGGCCAGGGCCAAATCACCGGCGGCGGCAAGGGCGGATTCACAACGCAGGACTTGAATTATCTGATCAACACGATGAACGCGGGCAGCTTGCCGGCCCAGCTTTCAGACGAGCCGATCAGCGAACAGCAGGTGGGCCCCTCGCTGGGGGCGGACAATCTCCATCGCGGGCTCATCTCCTGCGGCTTCGGGCTCATCGTCGTGGCGGTGTTTCTGATCGCCTATTACTACGTCGCGGGGATGGTCGCCTTCATTGCCGTGCTGATGAACCTGGTGCTGATTCTCGGCACCATGTGCGCCCTCAACGCCACGTTTACATTGCCGAGCATCGCCGGAATCGTCCTGTCCATCGGCACGGCCGTGGACGCCAACGTGCTGATTTTCGAGCGCCTGCGCGAAGAGCAGCACAAAAACCTTCCGCTTCGAATGGCGCTGCGCAACAGCTACGCGCAGGCGCGAAGCGCCATCATTGACTCCAACATGACCAGCATCATCACGTCGCTGTGTCTGTACGCCTTCGGATCGGAAGAGGTCAAGGGATTCGGACTTACGCTCATCATCGGCATCGGCGCCAGCCTGTTCACCGCGCTCTATGTCACTAAAACAGTTTTCGGCCTCATGATCGACAAGTTCGGCGTGACAAGCCTCGGCAGCTTGCCGCTGACATTCCCAAAATGGGACCGGCTATTAAAGCCCAACATCGACTGGATGGGGATGGCGTGGATCTTCTATACCTTCAGCATCATCATGCTGGGGATAGGAATGACCCTGTTTGTGATCAAGGTGAGGGAAGGGCGAATGATGGACATCGAATTCGCCACCGGCACGTCGCTGCAGTTTCAATTGAAACAGCCGATGGATCAGGACGATGTCCGCAAGCTCATCGAAGATGAAAGCCTGAAGGAACCACAGGCGCTCCCGGCCCCGAGCGTCGTGGCGGTGGGCACCGACCGATTGCATTACCAGGTCGTCGTCCCGAACGATAAGAAGGAAATCGTGCGCAGCGCCGTTCTGGAAGCGATGCAGGGGAAACTTCAGCTTCAGCTTCCATCAGACTTCGCGGGCGCGTCCGCCGATTACAAGGATGCCGCCGATAAAGAAGTGCTCCCGATCACCAGGGCATTCGCGGTGGATGGTTACACGCCGCCCGCGGCGGCAAGCCATCCCGGCGGCGTCGCGATCGTGCTGAGAAACATGTCTCCACCACTTTCAGTGGAAGAAATCACCAAGCGGCTGAACAACCAGCGTCTGTCGAGTTCGTCGGCAACCACCGGGTGTGTCCAATACACCGTGGAGAGCGCCGGCGATCCAAGCAAACCCACCGCCTTTGCCGTCGTGATTGGCTGGAATCCTTCTGTGTCGTACGAAGCCGATGTTGGCAAGTGGATGGGCGATCTCGCTCAGCCGCTCTGGGGATTGGTCAAGGACGCCGTAAATCATCCGCCGTCCTTCGAGCAGGAAACCAATTTCGATCCGCAGGTCGCCGGCGAAATGCAGCAGGATGCGTTCCTCGCACTGGCGTTCTCCATCATCGCGATCATGATTTACATCTGGGTCCGGTTCGGCAATTTCAAATACGGTTCGGCGACAGTCGTCGCCCTGCTGCACGACACAGTCTTTACGCTGGCCGCGCTGGGATTCGCCCATTACATCGCGAGTTACTGGTCGCACAATTTCCTCCAGATCGAGCCGTTCCGGATCAACCTCACGGTTGTGGCTGGTATTTTGACGATCATGGGATATTCGATGATCGATACGATTGTGGTGTTCGACCGCATCCGCGAAAACCGCGGCCGCTACGGACATCTGGATCGGGCGGTCATCAACGACGCCATCAATCAAACGTTGTCACGCACCGTCCTGACCTGCGGAACCACCATCATGACCGTCTCCTTCATGTATTTCCTTGGCGGAGCGGGCATCCACGGCTTTACATTCGTGCTGCTGATTGGCATATTGGTGGGCACATACTCGTCGGTGGCGATCGCGGCTCCACTTCTCTTGTGGGGCAAAGACGTCAAACGGCCTACCGGAGTGATGCACGTTTGAGACAAATCCAGAGTCGGCTGCAGGGAAAGGAGTCCCGCACATGCGCAAAGATGTCAAATTCGGACTGACCATTGGGGCGATTCTTGTCGTTACCCTTGTCGTTTACGTAATCGTCCTCTCACGCGGACCCGCGGTACCGCCCAAGCTCGGCCTCGTGATGCCAGGCGCATCCGATCGCCCGGCCGATCCCACCGATTCAACCCCCATGCCTTCCGCTTCCCCGCATACCGATGTGGCGGAAACCGGCACGGGCGATCAGGCAACCGTTCCCGGCACGGATTCAGCAACCACGCCAGCCCCGACCGCAGGAACAGATGCCGCCCTTCCCGCGACCCAGCCGACCGCCGACTCCAAGGCAACCGATTGGGACCNNAGCAACGGCATGCCCCCAAGCCTCTCCGCCCCAGCGGCTCCAGAGCATACCGTCACGCCGATGATCGATTCGCAGTCCGCGAATTCATCGCATGAAGGCGTGAGCCGCACCCCCAGCACCCCGATGATCGATACGCTCCCCACGACGCAGCCTTCCAGCCAGTTTGTCGCTACCAGCCTCTACGCATCCGATCCGACCCCGCCGGCGGCATCCGTTCAACCGGCTCCAGTTGCCGCCGAGCCGCGCACGCATCGCGTCGCTTCGGGTGAATCACCCTATTCAATCGCCCAGAGCGTCTATGGCAATTCACGCTACTACAAGCGGATTCTCGCCGCCAATCCCGGCATCGATCCGCGGCATCTAAAGATCGGCCAGGTTCTGGTCATTCCGGAACTCAGCGACGCCGAGAAGAATCCCGTCTCCGCCACCAATGCCGGCGAAACGCACGTGGATTCCGCAACGATGTACACGGTAATTTCCGGCGATACCCTCGAGAGCATTTCCCGCAAGCTCTACGGCTCGGCCAGCATGATCGACAGGCTCTACCTGGCGAACAAATCGCTGATTGGCCCGGACGAAAACATGCTGAAAATCGGCTGGGTCTTAAAGCTGCCGCAGGCTCCAACCGTCGCCAGCGCACAGCGTTAAATGAAGTGGATCGGGCCGTGACGCGTGACGTCATAAGGCCTTAATCTTCAACGTATTATCGAGTATATTCAGTCGCCGGCAACCTACGCCGCCGAATCAATTCGATTCCGGAAAGTGCAATCCGCCTCCCTTTTTTCGTTGCTTATATTGTGGCCGATGGAGATAATCCCTTGAGATTTGGTGCATGTCAGTCGGATAGAACACGTCAGCCAAGAGCACTTATGAAACGCGGTCTGATTCTAGTAGCTGGACTATCGCTCCTCCTCGTTGGTTCAACTGGCGTTTTTGCTCTCCAGGCCAATGACGTTTCCGCGAATCAAAAAATCGACATCCCGGATGCTTCCCCTCTCCCAGCCCAAACAACAATCAAGTTCAAGGCATTATCAC
>PMAK01000264.1 GCA_003153655.1 Phycisphaerales bacterium | reverse complement strand
ATTTAACACAGTCGCTCTGCGGCTCTGCTCTACTCTGATAACCCTCAATGCCTCCCCAGCCCACCCAATCCCTGCAGCAGCCCATTAATCACCGCCTTCTTAGCCCCCTTCTGGATCGTCTGCGCAATCGCCTGCCCCAGATCGAGCGTCGGATGATTCATGTCACCCTTCAGCGGGACAATCACCTGGTCCGGCACATATTGGCGCACATTCGCCGGAATCAATTTATCAAACAGCGCCGGCGGAATATAAGCCGTCATCGGTGCGAACTGCTCCGTCGCCAGGATCACCACCCCGGCAAACCGCAGCGGCTTGTCATCGTCGATCATCAGCGTCGTATCCTCCGTCACCTGGCCATTCTGTATCTTCACATCCGCGTCATTGATCTCCGCCGACACCGACGAATTGCCGAACACCGCCAGCAATTCACTCCCGATCTGCAGTTGCCGCACCGAATACTGCACCTCCACGCTCCCCTGATTCTGCGGCGAAGCCTGCAACACCAATCCGCTCAACGGAACCTTCTGGAGCTTTAACACCCACAAGCTCAACAGCCCGCGCGATTCATTCGCGTTGGAAAACGCCGGGTTGTTTAAAATCTTCCCCAGGAACGACTTCGCCATCGCGGCATTCAGCGACACATCCCGAAGGATGTAATGCGGCTGGTTGGGGTCGGCATCCATCGACAGCAGCATCGGATCACTCCGTAAATCCACCGTCAGCACCCCGATGTCCAGCGTTCCATCGTTGCACGACGCCGGCTTTGGAGCATTTTGCCCATCCGGCTGATCGGGATAGACCGTCCTCAATATCCCGCCGCTCAGAGACAGCGGAAAGTCCAGATTCTGGACCGTAATGCCCTGCGTCGAAAGACTGTCCACCGTGAAATATCCCCCGACATTGATCATTGCCACCGCCTCATTGAATGGCTTGTCCGCCGGGTAGCTTCCCGAAATCGTAAACGTCCGCTGCTGATGCCCCGTAACCGTCAAATCGGCGAGTTGCTGCTGCTGGCTCGGCGATAGCATCGGCTTGACGATCTTCCACAATTTCGCCAGGTCGTAATCCACCCGGATCTGCACGGGATCGCCGTCGGCAATCTGCCGCCGCAGCGGCAAATCATTCACAGTCCCCGTCACCTGCACGGCAAGCGCGCCGGTGGATTCCAATGAAAGAGAAATCGGATGGGAACGATCGATGATGATCGAATAAGTCCCCAGATCCACATCAAATCCGTTGTGGATCGCGATCTTGTCTTCGGAGAAAGCAAGTTGCGGACCCGGCGCCGGCTGTCCCTGCACCGCTGGCGGCGTATTGAATGCCTGGAACTAAGTGATCGCCCCGCCTCCGACGATATGCAGCCGCGGATGCGCCGCGTCCTTCGTAAACGATTCGTCGAAATGATAGCGCCCTGTATATGGATAGGCATTGGCCGGCGCTCCGGTGAAAACTTCCGCCAGCCGCGCCCCCGCCTCCACGTCGCCATCCACCGAAATCCCCCCCTTCACCATCATCTTCGCCAGATTGTCCAAGCCTTGGATAACGATCGGCTGGTTGCCGGCAAGCCCGATCTTCGTGATGCCAAGGTCCGCCGACATGGACATCACAGCCACTTGAGCGATCTGAGCCAACGGCGGCATCTGCCTGTTCGCATCGGGCAGCGTGCTGACTTCCGCTGACAATTGCGCCGTGATATCGCTCGGCCAGGTATAGCTCTGGTCGCCCGTCTTGAGCACCAGGCCCTGCACCAGCGCTTGGCTGACATTTGCGGTTGTCTCATCCCCTTGCCGCATAACGCTCAATTTCAGCGACGCTGTTCCCCCGGTGATCTGAGCGGGCAATGCGTACACCACAACATCTTTCTCGCCCGGCCCCGGTGGCGGCGGCTGAAGCAGATGCAGCAATCCATCCACCTTCGCCAAATCCAGATCGTCCACCTCCACCCACACCGATTGCAGCTTGTCGAACAGCCGCGTCGGAACCAGCCGATCCCCTTCCCGCGTCAACAATGCGAACTGGCCGTTGACGATGCTGATTTTCTTCGCGAACGAGGTGTCGACATTCAGCGATGCATCATGCACCGACGACAAATCGCTCGCCAGCGTCCACGCGCCCACTAGATGAACCGTCTCGTTGTTCAACATTTGGCCGACGCTGAGCGAATTGACCGAGAAATCCGCCGTCCCCATCGTTGTCTCGGCCGTCCGCTGCAGATGAATCGCTCCGCTGACCTGGCCGCCGGTGAGTTGATTGAGCGAAGCCATCTGCTCCGGCGGCAAAACCAGCGACGCCATGCTCAGCAGCTTCGGCAAATCCGCTTTAACCAGTTGCACCGATCCCGATGCCCCGATAGTTCCCGCAGGCCCCATCGTCACATCCAGCGGCGATTGCGGATTCCCCTCGATCTTCAATTGATCGCCGAATTGAAATAAAAGCCTCTGCAAATTCGCATGCACACCCCCGCCGCTCAGCGAAACCGATCCGCCAATCTCCGCCGCCAATGTCTGATTATCAATCGGCTTGCCATTCGCCGCCCCCTTCTGCTCCAGCGAAAGATTCGCGATCGAAACCGTCAGCGGCTTGGAGATCGTGAACGTCGTCCCGTCATACGATCCCTCCATCGATGCCGACAATTTGCCCGATGTGCAAACCAAAAGATTCTGCGCAACCAGTTGCACAATCGACGGCTGCCCAATCGAAGACTGTCCCGCCGCGGACGCAGCCGCCGGCTGCGCAAGAACCAGCGGAACCAGTGGCCCAAACGCCGCCTGCAACCCCGCCAAATCTCCCTGGCATTTGCTCAGTTCTATCCGCGACACGTCCACAGACGCGCCCCCCGGCAATTTCGCCGTCCCCGTCGGCGAATCCACGCCCGCAATCGCCACCTTCGCATCCGACGAAAGCTGCATCGCAAACAGCGGGCTCTCGCTCGTCCCCACCGTCGCCACAACCGTCAGATCCTTCACCGTCGCAACGCTCTGATCGCTCACCGACCCGGCCCCGGAAACCACCAGCGACATCGCCGGAACATGCACCGTCTGCACCGTCCCCAGATCATCCGCCACCGTCAAATCCGTCGGTTGAACCAAAATCTCCAGCGGCTGCGAAAACCCAAACCCGCCCTGATCGAATTCTCCCTTGCCCGAAATCGTCACGCTCCCCGAATCGATCTTCGCGGAATTATCCGCGATCCGCTGCACAAGATTCGCCTGCTCCCCCCCTTTCGCCCCCCCATTCTNNGTCTCCCCCGCCACAAAAAACGAAAGCGCCCCGCCAAACTCCTCCTGCACCGCCCGCAAATCAATCGATCCCTGCAAAATCGCGAACGAGGGAACGCTCATCCCAAACTTCCCGCCCATCTTCGCATCCGCCATCGCCTGGAATTTAATCGCCGGCGATTGAACCGAAATCGCCAGGTCATGCACCGCCTGCACAAATTGCGCCGACGTATGATGCAGATTCCCGCCAATCGCCGCGGTGAATTTCGGCTCGTTGATCTGCCGCCGCCCGGGAATGTTGATGTTCACATCCGTCGCGCTGAAATCCGCGCCGACGGCAATCTTGCTGTCCGCAGCCGTCAAATCGCCGTCCGTGTGTGCGTGGAATCCGACAGTCCCGCCGAGCGTCACATGCGTCCCCGCCGGCGCGTGCAGCATCCCATCCAAATCAACAATCTGGCTCACCTGCTGGAGATTCTTCAGATCGCTCGTCCCTTGAAAACTCATCTTCCCCAGCGTCTCTCCGCCGCCGCTCATGCTTGCGAAAACGCTGGCCAGGCTCAACTTGATATTGCGGAGGTCCGGCGCACTCCCACCCACCGCTGTCACCCCCGCCGCCAGATCGATGTTACCCATCTGAACCGGATGTCCCCCATTGGTTCCGCTGAAATCCTTCAGATGCGTTTCCGTCGCGATCACGGCCTGCCCATTCGCCAGCGTCAGCGTCGTCACATGCGTCAACCGTCCGCTGCTCAGGCTCGTACCCTGTTCCAGATGAATCAGGTGCGGAGCCTGGCTTACAAGATTCGCGACATTCACATCCGCAGAGATTTTCACCTCGCCCGCGCCGCCAATCGCAGCCGTCTCCGTCCGCGAACTATTCCCCTTCGTCATATGGTCGGCAATCGCCTGAAACACATCCGCCGTTTGCAGCAATGAATCCTGCGACACATCCGCATGCACCGAAAACTCATCCGCCTGCGCCGATCCATTCGGCATCGCCGTGATCGGCATATCCAATTTAATCGCCGCGTCGTTCCCGCCCGTTGAATCCACCGAAGCCTTCAACCCAAACTGCACGCTCTGAAACCCAACCGTATCCCCCGCCAATACCTTCCCGCCCGCCGACAATCCCGCCAGCGCAATCCCCACATCCGCCGAAATATGATCCAGCGAATCCACCTTCGCCGTGATCTTCCCATTCATCTTCCCGGTGACATTCACATCCAGGTGATAGGCCCGCAGAACATCCGAGACCGACGCCAGATCGCCGTCGGCAAGCTCAATTGTCTGAGTCGCCGCCAGGTGATTGATATCCACCAGATTATTCTGAATCGCCGACAGCGTCCCCGACACCTTCACCTTCACAAGGCTCTTCTCCTGAAGCTGAAGCGCAAGCTCCACCGTGTCTTGGATCGGCTGATTGATGTCGTTGATCGTGATCGTCGCCGCCAGCGGATTTTGCGAGTCCAACCCCACCGTCACCCTCGCGGGATCGTCCTCGAAAGTACCCGTGATCTGCTTGAGATGAATCACGCCCTTGATATTCGGCAGCTTCGCGGGCTGATTATTCGGCGGCTTATTGCTCGGCTTGATCGCCTTGAGAATATTCAGATTCCCATCCCGATCGATCACCGCATTTATATCCACTCCGCTGATATTCACGTCCCCGAGATCGAGATTGCCTGTCGCCGCCTTCAAAAACGATATGGGCGTGCTGATCTCCGAAGCGGAAAACAAATGTTTGTTATCCGCATCGGTCAGCTCCACCCCCTCAATACGCACGCCGCTGACCCACCCAAAAGACCAATCCTTGATCTGGAGTTTGCCGTTCAGCGCGGAACTATTGATCTGCCCGACCACAAACTCCCGCACAAACCCCATGCTGATGACCGTCGGCGCAAGGATCACCAATAGCACAACCAGCACCCCAAGCCCCACCAGCCCCTTCAGAATCCAATGGCGATTCTTCTTCGGCGTCTCATCCGCGCCCGTCTGATTCCCGCCCGGTTGCCCGGGCCCATTCGCGCCAAGATCATTCGCATCACCCGCGCCCGATTGCTTCTGTGTCATGTTATCTTTCCAAAGGCGTAATCAGAACCATCCCCACCTTATCCAGAATAGACACCGGCGGCGCAATTTGGCTTGGCAACGCCGCGATCGACGGCGTCAACCCATTCCCACCACTCGCCGGCACATTCTGCGCCGATACCTCACTCCCCACAAACCCCAATCCACCCTTCTGATACTGAAACCGCCGAACCCCCGCCGAACCCAACAGGCTCGTATCCACATTCAGCGAAACATATTTCCGATCCCGCGACTGCACCGCCTGACCCGCACTATCATTCATCCCAACAACCAAAGTGCTGATCTGCGGCTCAAACCGAGTCCCAATCCCATAATAAAACGGCACCCCACCAGAATCATCCCCCAAAGCCCGCCCCGCGCTCACAACCGCCAACACAATCAAAATCAAACATAACCGCGAAGACGCGAAGAAAGACACGTAGAAAAATTTCCGCCATGGATGCGAATTTCCATCTGTGTGCATCTGATTTCCATCTGTGGCNNGCATCACCGGACAGGACGGCTCCTATCTCGCCGAACTCCTCCTCGCCAAAAACTACGACGTCCACGGCATCGTCCGCCGCTCCTCCTCCTTCAACACCGACCGCATCGGCCATCTCTATCGCGATCCCCACGACCCCCAGGCCCGCCTCTTCCTCCACTACGGCGATCTCGTCGACGGCACCGGCCTCCGCGAAATCCTCACCCGCGTACAACCCAACGAAGTCTACAACCTCGGCGCTCAATCCCACGTCCGTGTCAGCTTCGATCAACCCGTCTACACCGTCGCCGTCGACGCCCTCGGCACCATGAGCTTTCTCGAAGCCATCCGCGACACCGGCCTCCCCATCCGCTTCTACCAGGCCTCCAGCAGCGAAATGTACGGCAAGGTCGTCCAGACCCCGCAAAACGAATTAACCCCCTTCTACCCCCGCAGCCCCTACGCCTGCGCAAAAGTCTACAGCTTCTGGCAAACCGTCAACTACCGCGAGAGCTACAACATGTTCGCCTGCAACGGCATTCTCTTTAACCACGAAAGCCCCCGCCGAGGCGAAACATTTGTCACCCGAAAAATCACCCGCGCCGCCACCCGAATCAAAGAAGGCCTCCAAAAAAAACTATACCTGGGCAACCTCGACGCCAAACGAGACTGGGGCTTCGCCGGCGACTACGTAGAAGCCATGTGGCTCATGCTCCAGCAAGACTCCCCCGTCGATCTCGTCATCGCCACCGGCGAAACCCACTCCGTCCGCGAATTCCTCGACGAAGTCTTCGGCTTCCTGCAACTGGATTGGAAAAAATACGTAGAAGTCGACCCCCGCTATTTCCGCCCCGCCGAGGTCGATCTGCTATTAGGCGACGCCGCCAAAGCCCGCAAAATGCTCTCCTGGCAGCCTAAGATTACATTCAAGGCCCTCGCGAAAATGATGACCGAGGCCGATTGGCAACTCGCCAAAAACGAAAAAGTCCTCAGCGAGCGCGAAAAGAAGGCATGAGCAGCGCGGTAACAACTTCCGACCGAATCACCATCACAGGCGGCGCCGGATTCCTAGGCTCCGTCGTCGTAGACCTCCTCCGCGCACGCGGCTACCAAAACATCTTCATCCCCCGCCGAAAAGATTTCGACCTGACGACCGAATCCGACGTCCAGCGCCTCTACCGCGATCAGCGTCCCGACATCGTCATGCACCTCGCCGCCGAAGTAGGCGGCATCGGCGCCAACCGCGACAACCCCGGCCGATTCTTCTTCGCCAACATGGCCATGGGGATGCANNGATTCTTCTTCGCCAACCTAGCCATGGGCATGCACCTCATCGAACACGCCCGCATCAACAAAATCAAAAAATTCCTCCAGGTCGGCTCCATCTGCGCCTACCCAAAATTCACCCCAGTCCCCTTCCACGAATCCGATCTCTGGAACGGCTACCCCGAAGAAACCAACGCCCCCTACGGCATAGCCAAAAAATCCCTCCTCGTCATGTGCCAATCCTACCGCCAGCAATACAACCTCAACGCAATCTACCTCCTCCCGGTAAATCTCTACGGCCCAAACGACAACTTCCACCCACACTCCAGCCACGTCATCCCCGCCCTAATCAGAAAATGCGTGGAAGCCCGACTAACAGACCAAAAAGAAATGACAGCCTGGGGCACAGGCGCAGCCAGCCGCGAATTTTTATATGTCCAAGACTGCGCCGAAGCCCTGGTCCTAAGCCTAGAAAAATACAATTCCCCAGAACCCATGAACCTAGGCAGCGGCCGAGAAATCACCATAAAAAACCTGACAGAATTGATTGCCCGCCTAAGCAATTTCACCAGCAAAATCATCTGGGACGCGAGCAAGCCAGACGGCCAACCCCGCCGCTGCCTCGACGTAACCCGCGCCGAAAAAGAAATAGGATTCACCGCCCAAACCACACTAGAGCAAGGCTTAAAAACCACAATCGACTGGTACGAATCCCACCGACAGAACATAACTGAACGTGACTACGCCCCGACAAAATCCTGATGCCGACCGACGCGAACAGATCGTCACGACGCCTACTGTATTAATGTGATCATCTGCGGATTTGTACCTTTTCGTGACATGAGAATAGGCGTCTTGTCCTCGGCGATGCCTTCCAGTTTCAGCGCCGTCAGTCCTTGTTCGAATGAATCTTTGACCGAGTGACCAAAGCCAATCGCTCGATAAAACGCGGCGGCAAATGTGATCGCAGCTTCATCGCCAATTGCGATCTTCATTCCGATGGCAGAGTCGATGTGCTTCGTGATGACGGCAGCTTGTTCTTTGGAAAAGCATGCGTTTAGAACAACCAATCGAATCTGATCTTTCATCGTTTTGAACAAAGACTCTATGGCATTCTTAGAAACGATCTTTGCATTGCCTCGATCATCAAGCAGCACAAGTTCATTGGTGTCTGTCCCGTGTCCACTAAAATGGACGATCTGTGGACGTTCCTCATTGAAGGCTTGGAGAAGATCATCGGGTCTTGCCGCCCACCGAGAAACCAACTGAAACAAATCACGATGTTCGGAAGCACGAAGCTTTTGTTGGATGGCTCGGAATTCATGGTCGAGACCCAAGGGCTTGTGCACTACTGGCGCGCCCTTGGGGTCGAAAGCAACGATGTCGGTGGGGTTGGCGGCAATAAAAAGAATTTTGACCAAAGCGGATTGCTTTTTTGTGACTGCGTTTTGTGGATTACTCGGCCAGCGTTTCAAAAGTGTTTCCGCCAGATGATTCAGAATCACGTTTTTCGGCGTGCCGATGTGTCGCCAAAATAGGTCGGTTTCGACAGAACCGATGGCGGCCGTGATCGAACTCTTATTCCACTTTGCAAGATCCTCCAGCGCTCTGCTTGCGGCCAATGCAAAGCCATCCTGATCAACCAACTTCTGTTGATGGATTGAATCCGCGATGAATGAGTGGACTTCTGCGCTCATTTTCGAGGTCGCCCATTTTGGTCGAGATAAAACTTCTCCCTCAGCGTTTCCGAAAGGCGGATGATTTTGTCAATTGACTGTTTGTTGTAGATAACCTCGTTGCCCTTCATCTTGGCAACCTCGATCAATTCCTTCCTCTTCAGCCAAACCACTTCTCTCGTCACGTTCGGTGCTTTCATTTTGAGACTGGCGGCGATTTGTTTCCCATTGCGCTTGCCGTCGAGTGCCAAGTAAACTCGAACACGGATCAAGCTCGTGCCGAATGCCTTAACCATTTCCTTCAATGTTTCTTGACCGCGCACGATCCAGTGCATGCTGTCGTTCATCGAGGCCGTGCGATGGTCGATGGCGATAATGCGCCGAAGCATTTCTTCCTCATGGGATTCTCGATGTGATTTCGTCTGCGTTTTAGAACCGTTCACTGCTATTTACCCCTCGTTAAGATCGGATCAACGTCGCCCAGCGGATACGTCTTGCTGATTGTCGGTTGAGTTGTGCCGAGAGCCTTGGCGATCTCGCCCTGCGTAGCCCCGCTTTTCAACAAGAGCAATACCAGAAGTCCCTTGATATCTTTCAGCTCATCCACGACGACCTGTTGCGGATCGTCTTCTTGGTCTTTGTTCTTAGCCGTATTCTTCATCTTTGGTTATACCTCGACGCCTTCCTTCGCTAGTTGCCCGACACGCTTCAGTAGCCCTTTTGGAAACATTTCGCTGAGTGCGCTAGCCCTATCTGCAATGCATTTATTCTCATTGTCAGTCTCGCGTGTGCTCCGTTAACAATAAGGCACTCGCGCGGCTGGTCAATTGCCGCATACATGTTGATTTCAGTCCTTCTGCCCATGTCTGGCGCGGGTTTCAATTTATATTTCCTAACGATCATGCGCCCTTATTAGCGCCTCCGTGGCAGCCAGAAGGCAGCACAATGTTATGTGGCTCATCTGTACGTATTCCATTACGTACCGAAAATGCCCACCCGAACCTCAACAGCCTGCACTGAGCGGAGTCGAAGTGGCAAGCCAACACCTCCCGACCGCGGCAATCAATTCCAACATTCGAGCCAAAGACACCCGGCCGTCCCCAACCGCGCAAACGAAAATCCAAGTAGTTCCCCACTTAAAAATAAATTCCTAAACCGCTCAAGCATGGGACGTGGATTTGGAAATTACCGTTCAATTTCAAACAAATATTCACCCGCTCCGCCAAATCATTACAAAACTTTCACCCGC
>PMAK01000072.1 GCA_003153655.1 Phycisphaerales bacterium | reverse complement strand
TAGAAGGGATCGATGGGGATGCAGTGGCCGCCGAGGCCGGGGCCGGGATAGAACGGCTGAAATCCGAACGGCTTAGTGCTGGCGGCGGCGATGACCTGCCAGATGTCGATGTCCATCGCGGTGAGGACCATCTTCATTTCGTTAACCAGGGCGATGTTGACGGCGCGATAGATGTTTTCGAGCAACTTAGCAGCTTCGGCGATTTCGGCGCTTGCGACGGGGATTACCTGTTTGATTGCCTGCTGATAGAGGGTGACGGCGACTTGCCCGGAGATTTCATCTATTCCGCCGACGAGCTTGGGGATCAGGTGAGTGGGCGAATCTTTTCTGCCGGGGTCTTCACGTTCGGGGGAGAAGGCGAGATAGAAATCTTTGCCGCAACGTAATCCGCCGGCTTCGAGTTGGGGGAGGACGATCTCTCTTGTTGTTCGCGGATAAGTGGTTGATTCCAGCACGACCAGTTGGCCGGGGCGAAGCGTCTTGGCAATTTCCCGAGTGGTATTCTGGACGTAAGAAAGATCGGGTTCCTGATGGCTGCCGAGCGGCGTGGGGACGCAGATGATGATTGCGTCGGCCGTAACGAGGCGGGAGAAATCGGAGGTGGCGTCGAATCGACCGACAGATTTCATGTCCGAGACGAGATTTTCGCCGAGGTGCTTGAGATAATTTTCGCCGCGTTTGAGGGCTTCGATCTTGGCTGGATCGGTGTCGAAGCCGATGACGTTGAATCCGGCTCGGTGGAATGCGGCTAAGAGGGGAAGGCCTACGTAGCCTAAACCCAGGATGCCGACGGAAGCGGATTTGCTGGTGATCTTGTTGAGGAGGTCCATATTGGCAATGGACAATTTATAGCAAAGAGATGACGGATGCACATGCGGATGAATCGCCCCTCACCCTGGCCCGCTCCCCGGAGTACCGGGGCGAGGGGACGGAAGGCGAGATTCAGCTATTAAGTCGGCGTAGATTTCCAGCAGACGATCGGTCTTCTGATTCCAATCGTAGAGGTTTGTCCGGACACGCTGAAGGCCGGCTTGGCCCATTTGGTGGCGGAGTTCGGGGGAATTGGCTAGACGGAGCATGGCGTCGGCTAGGCCTTGAATGAAATCTTGCCGGGATGTCGGCGGGACGCGGATGCCGGTTGCGTCGGTGACGTGGATTGCTGGGCCGCCCCAATTTGTTGTAATCACCGGCAAGCCCACGGCCATTGCTTCGAGCAGGACGATGCCGCCCACCTCGCGCAGGCTCGGCAATACGAAGACATCGGCTTGGCGCATGCGGCGTGAACCTTCGGCGGCGGAAACCCAGCCGGCGAATGTGACGCGATCCGTCAGGTTCAGCTGCTGGGTGAGATTTTCAAGTGATTGACGTTCTTCTCCATCGCCGAGGATATCCAGCATCGCTCGCGGCTCGCGATCGGCGACGGTTTTGAATGCGGATATGAGGAACTTGATTCCTTTCCAATCCGTGAGCCTGCCGAGATAGACGAAGCGGATTTTATCGTCGGTGCGCGGCGGGAGAGTTTCGAGCTGATTCCAGACGCTTAGATCAACGCCCACGTCGGGAATCTCGAAGATTTTTCCTCGTACGCCACTCGGGAGCGCTTGGCGGGACTGTTCGTTGGCGACGATGAGAGCGGCGGCTTGTCTTTTGCCGGGGTAGATTCGATTGAGGATGCGGGAGAGGCCACGCCCCACTGCTTCGACGGCGCGAGAGCCGCGGGATTCCATGTCGCGGAAGGCACGCGGATAGGTCATCCCCCCCGCCAGCGGGCCGATTATCACGGGCACGCCCAGGCCGTGCATTCGGCTGATTTGTTTTGGGGAGACGGGGTTGATTTCATGAACGAGTTGGATGCCTTTATCGGCGATCAGTTGGCGGACGATTTTTCGTTGCAATCGCTGGTTGTGGATATGCCGGGCGGCGGTGAAGGTTTGGACGTCGATCTTTTTTGGAAGAAATGAGCCGCAGCGCCAGAGGAAGCGGTCCAGCTTTGTTTCGGGGGAGAAGTGGAGGCGGTCGTGGTCATTGGGAAATCCGGCCAAGACTTCCGGTTTGGTGCGGCCATGGACGACGAGGTGGACATCGATGCCGCGTTCGCGGAGGTATTTGAAGCATAGCCATGGCAGGCTGGCTTCGCCGCCGTATTTGTAGGAAGCGTTTTGCCCCACGATGCAGATTTTGATCGGGGCGCTGGCCATCGCGATGGGAGATAGGGTAGTGGCCGGGCAGAAGAATGCCAAATCGTGGCGTACGGGTAGAATAGGAAGGCGATGGAATCATCCAGAACGGTTTCGGCAATTCTCAAGCTGTGGGTTTTGGTCGTTGCGGCCGGTGCGTTGTATTACATCTGGCAGGATCGGACCGCCCCACCGCTGGCGAATCAGGTGGAGCAGGATGAGGAGATCACGCACACGGATGTTGCGGTGCGGGTCGGGGCGGTTAAGCGCATGACGCTGCACGGGCATGTTGTGGGATATGGGAGCGTTGAAGGAGCGCCCGCGACGGCGGAATTGCCGGCGGCGGAGGCGCGCGTGACGGTTGATTGGCCGGCGGAGGTGTTGCGGGTGCAGTGCATCGAGGGGCAGCATGTGGATATTGGGCAGGTGTTGTTTGTGGCCAAGCCTGCGCAGCGGATCTCGGATCAGACGCAGCCAACTGACGACACCATTCGATCGCCAATCAGCGGGACGGTTGTTTCCCTCGACATTCATCCGGGCGAGGTGGCGCTGCCGATGGAGACGGCGGTAAAGATTGTTGATCTGGATCGGTTGGTGGTCGCCGCGGGGATTCCGGCGTGGCAGGCGGCGGCCATCATAGCGGGTCGGCAGGCTGAGGTTGAGATTCCGGCCGATTCGAAGGCTGTATCGGCGGTTAGATTTGATTCGAAAGTCGAACGTGTCGATCGGGCGGTTGATCCGAAAACGAATCTGGTGAGCGTGGATGTTTCTGTTCCGAAGGGTCAGGCTGTGAGACCGGGGGAATTTGCTCGCGTAGCCATTGCCCAGGATGAACGACCGGATTGTCTGGTTGTGCCGGCGGATAGCATCGTTCGCGATTCGCTGGATCGGCCGTTTGTGGCAATGGTCAGCGATGATCATAAGCAGGCGACTTTGAAGCTTGTCGAGCCGGGTTTGCGCGAGGGAAACTGGGTGCAGGTAAGCGCTCCCGGATTGGAAGAGGGACAGTCCATCGTTGTCAGCGGCGCTTATGGCCTGCTTTTTCGAAGCGATATCAAGGTTCTCAATCCGTGAGCGTTTGAATTTTTGATATTTGATATGCGATTCCTGGTGCCACGATTTGCCCTTCGCCACGCGGTATCGATCACGTTTATTGTTTTTGCGCTGTGTGCCGCGGGCGGATACGCGGCGTTGCACATGCCATCGGCTCTGTTTCCGCAGACGGAATTTCCGCGCGTTGTAATCATAGTGGAAAACGGCGCGATGCCGGCGGACGAGATGATGGCGACGATCACCCGCCCGATTGAAGAGGGGATGAAGCAGATTCAGGGGTGTCAGATCATCCGGTCGTCCATCGGGCGCGGCGAGGCGGAGATCGATCTGTTCTTTAGTTGGGATGTCGATATGCGGCAGAGCGAGTTGTACACGCTCAGCCGGCTGGCGCAGATTCGCACGACGCTGCCGCCGTCGGTTTCGACCGAAGTTTATCGGATGAATTTCGCGGTGTTTCCGATCATCGGCATCAGCCTGACCGGATCGGAGAAGGACCTGACGCAGGCGTGGGAGATGGCGCGATATCAGTTTAAGCCGCAGCTTCTTCGTGTGCCCGGCGTGGCGCGGGTGGAATTGGTTGGGGGGAGAACGCCGGAGTATGGCGTGTTTCTCGATCCGCTTCGGATGGCGGCGCTGGGGTTGGATTTTGCCGAGATCACGGACGCGATCTCGAAGAATAATGTCGTGGTTCCGGCTGGAGTACATCAGGAAAATCACAGCTTGTATCTGACGGTTGTTGACGGGCGGATGCATAACGCCGAGGAGCTTGGGAATCTGCTGCTGCGGACGGCGGATGGGCGGATGATTCCGCTGGATGCGTTTGCGCGGGTGGAGCGGAGCGCGGAGCCGGTGATGGATGTTGTCACGGCCAATGGGAGTGATGCGGTGCTGTTGAATATTTATTCGCAGCCGGATGGGAGCACGCTGGAGATTGCGGATCAGGTGCACCGGTTGCTGGATCAGATGCGCCGCGATTTGCCGCCGGAAATGAAGCTTTCGCTTTTTTACGATCAGTCGCTGCTGGTGCAGGGATCGGTGCATAGCGTGTGGGACGCGATCATTTTCGGGCTGATCCTGGCGGTGGCGATTCTTTATCTTTTTCTCTGGGACGCCGGCATGACGCTGATCGCGACGGCGGTTATTCCGATCACGGTGCTGGTGACGATTCTGGCGATGAAATTATTCGGGCAGAGCTTTAACCTGATGACGCTTGGCGGAATCGCGGCCGCGATCGGGCTGGTGATTGATGATGCGATCGTAGTGGTCGAGGCGATTCATGTGAAGATGGCAGCGGGACTTTCGCGGCTGCAGGTTATTGAGAGCGCGATTGGGGATATTCTGCCGCCGCTGATTGGATCTACGCTGACGCCGGTGGTTGTGTTTATTCCTCTGGCGTTTTTGACGGGGATTGCGGGTGTGTTCTTTCGGGCACTGGCGTTGACGATGGTGATTGCGCTGCTGGCGTCGCTGGTGCTGGCCATCACGATCACGCCGTCGCTGGCGGCGTGGTTTGTTAAATCTCTGAAGCAGAATGGAACGGCGCCTCGGGAGGAGGGAATCCTGTTTGGCGTGCTGGTCTCTGCGTATGAGAGTTTGGTGCGTCTGGCTCTGCGGCACCGATGGTTTGTGATGGGGCTTTGCATTCTCATTTTCGCGGGATCGTTTGTGTTGTATGGGCGGCTGAAGAGTGATTTTCTGCCGCCGATGGATGAAGGGGGATTCATCATTGATTATGTCGCGCCGCCGGGGAGCAGCCTGGACGAGAGCGACCGGCAGATGCGGATCGCGGAGAAGATTCTGGCGACGATTCCGNNCGGAAAGCTATTCCCGCCGTACTGGGACCGCGCTGGGCGTGGGCATTGTCGAGCCGAATACCGGCGATTTTCTGGTGAAGCTCAGGCCGTCGCGGAATCGGACATCCGAACAGATCATTGCCGATGTGCGGCAACAATTCCGCGCCGCTTTGCCGCGGATTGAATGGGAATTCCCTGGCATTATGACGGACCTGATCGGCGATCTGACTTGGTCCGACGAGCCGATCGAAATCAAAATCTTTTCGACCAATACGAATCTGCTTAAGAAGCAGGCGATGGACATTGAAGAGATGTTGGAGAACGTGCCCGGCATCGTCGATACGACCAGCGGCGTCATTTACACGGGTCCGACCATCAGCCTGCGCGTGAGGCCAGCCGAGGCCCGGCAGTTTGGTCTGACCGCCAGCAGCATCGGCGAAGCCGTTAATATTGCGATGCTTGGGCAGATCGNNCATTCGGGTGAAGGCTGATCCGACTTCGATCGATCGCATCGAAAAAATCCGGCAACTTCCGCTGCGGGTGGCCGATGGAACCGTGATCCGCCTGGATCAGGTTGCGGATGTGGTGACGGAGCCGGGGCAGCTTGAATTGCATCGGGATGATCTCCGGCAGAACATCGCCGTTACGGCGCGCTTGCAGGATCGTGATCTTGGCAGCGCGATGCGCGACGTTCAACGGGTCGTGGGGAATGGCGCGGGCCTGCCGCATTCTCTTATCGAATATGGCGGGATCTATGCGGAGCAGCAGCAATCGTTCCGCAATCTGCTGGTGGTTTTGCTTACGGCATTGTCGCTGGTTTTCATCGTGGCGCTGGTGGAATTCAGGAGTTTTCATGAGCCGGTTGCGATCATTTTCGGCGCAGCGCTGTCGGTCTTCGGCATTATCCTGGCGCTGCTCATCACGGGAATGACCGTGAACATCGTGACGCTGCTCGGTGCGATTATTGGCGCGGGGATCGTGCATAAGAATGGGCTGCTCATGCTGGATGCGGTGAAGGACCTGCGCGAAAAAGGTATTGAGCTTGAGGAAGCAATTGTCCAAGCGGGGGCGAGACGATTGCGGCCTGTATTGATGACGTCGCTGGCGGCGGCGTTGGGGATGTTGCCGCTGGCGCTGGGTCTTGGGGCGGCGAATATTTTGCGGCCGCTGGCGATCGCGGTGATCGGGGCGGTTTGTATTTCGGTGTTGCTGTCGTTGATCGCGACGCCGGTGGTTTATGATGTTCTGCTGAATCCACTGCGGAGAAGTCGTTCGGGGAACTGAAAGCGGGTGAAGGGAGTTGAACCCTCAACATTCGGCTTGGAAAGCCGACACTCTGCCAATTGAGTTACACCCGCGAAAACCGGTTAAAGAATACTATAAATCCGCCGTTAGACCAATAGGGGCTGGACGCATTCGGCTACGGCCCAATCGCACCAAAATAAAGATAACGGCCAGGAACCCGCATGCGGCGGCTTGCATGCCGACGCCGCGCCATGTTCCGGCGACCGCATTGCCCAGCGCCTGGACCATTGTGCCGATGGGCGAATAGAGCGCGAACTTGTCCATGGCCGGGGTTTTATCCCTCATGCCATAGTAGATCACATCGGCAAACAACGGCCCGAACCAGGAGAGGCCGATGATCAGGAGAATCAACGCGTTGGGACGCCGGAATATTGGGTAGAACAATCGCATCAGCAGATACATATCCATGAGGAAAATAGCGCATACCGCGGCAAATAAATTCGGCCGGATGGTGTTACGGATCATGGGAATTGAAATTGGCGTTGGCGGACGCGCGTTCACATAGCGGCTCAGCGCGGCGATGGCTCCCTGGGATCGGCGGGTGGATGTGAGGGACGGCAGTCGCGGAATGACATATCGGCGTTGAGGAGCGATGATATATGCTGCCCTGATAGCCGTCAGCGGAGCAAGGACGAACAGCAGCGAAATGGCCATGCAGAGCGCGGGCATCCAGGGCCGGAGCGGCAACTTCTGGCCGTCCATTCGGCGTTGCTGGCGAGAGATGCCTGACCAAACCATCGCAGCCAGCGGCACGAGAGCGACAAGCAGGGAGGATGCGACGGCTCCAATAATGGGCAATCGCCAATCGAATTGACCGACGCGCAGAATCGAACCCGCCGTTGCCCACGGCGGTTGAGGTCGCAGGTCTCGAAAATCGGTGATTCCATACCAGTTGAGGCCAGCCCAGATTCCAAGCATTGCCAAGGCGGGGGCCATGGTGAAGCTGACCGCGCTGGCGTCGGCGTATTTTCGGGCCGCCCCTCGGATGCATAGGATCACCACAAGAAATTGAGCGCCGAAGGCAACGATCGTGCCGCCGGACAATTTCGGCAGCGACGTGATTTCGAAAATAGTTCGGCCCTGCATCGGCGAGCAGAAAGCGAGCAGGCCGGGGACGATCAGGAAAATAAATCCGCCGGAAGAAGTGATGCCGATCAACAGGCTGATGACCCACCCAAATATCGATCGCGACACGAAAGCAGCCATCGCCATCGCGGTCCAGAGGGAAACGGAAAACCCGAAAAGCAACGCGTTGGAAATGAGCCAATCCTGAACGGGAACACCGCGGGCGGCGAAGATCATAGCGCCGAGGATCAGGTTTATCAGGCTGAGACTGAGCGTCTGGATCGCCCCGCCGGCGAGGTAGCCGACGATCGCCTGAACGGGCGACAGAGGCATCAGGCGGTGTGATTCCATCACGCGGGTAGCCAGATCGCGTCGAATGGCGCCGGAGATCGATAGGCCCGAAAGCATCAGGAGCATTACGACCTGAACGATCAGAATCATCACGGAGGCGACGTCCAGGACATTCATCTTGTCGCGGGGNNTATGATCGGCAAGCTCGTAGGGAAGCCCGATTAGAAACAGGGCGGCGATGCAGTACCAGCCGGATACGAAAAAGAGATTCTTCCACCCGCCGCGGAGACGGTGAACAGCCCAGGAAATCGCGTTGTCAGCGTAAATGGCCATAAGGTTTTTTTGAGCAATTCCGGCTAATCCACCTGGCGTATTTGTGATCGCAAATATGTTTCTTCCAGACTGGCGGCGTTGGCGGTGAAGCCTGCAATCGGCAGCCCGAGTTTCATCAAATCCGCTAGAAGCGCGGCGGCAGCTTCGCGGCCGACATCGTATTCGAACATGACGCGCTCACCATCGACCTGGACTTTGGCGACGTTTGCGATCGCACCCAAAGTTGCTTCGAGGCGCGGAATCGGACGGGTGAGAAGGACCGTATATCGACAGCGATCGCCGTGGGCGGCGTTCGACACGCTCGCCACGGTGCCGAACTGGATCATCTGCCCGGCTGACATGATGCCGATGTGTGTGCAGTATTCGTCCATGTCAGACAGGATATGGCTGGAGACGATCAGGGCTTTTCCCTGGTCGCGCAGGTTTGCCAGCAGTTGGCGGAATTGCGCGCGGCCTGCGGGATCGAGCCCCGCGGCGGGTTCATCGAGGAGAATCACCGACGGGTTGGGCAACAGCGTGCGGGCGATTCCTACGCGCTGGCGCATGCCGCGCGAAAGTTGCTTGATCTTTTGGTTTGCCTTTTCCGAGAGCCAGACTTTGGCGAGCCAGAAGTCGATGCGTTCGTCTGTTTCGCCAGGGGAAAGGTGATATCCCTGGCCGATGAATTTCAGGAATTGGCGCACCGTCAGTTCGTCATACATCGGAGGCGTATCGGGCGTGAAGCCGACGTGGCGGAGGACATCGCGGTCGCCGTTCAGCGGCATATCGAGGATGCTCACGGAGCCGCGGCGAAGAGGTTGGAGTCCGACGATGGCCCGCATCAGGGTGGTCTTGCCGGCTCCGTTAGGGCCGATCAATCCGAGAAGGTTGCCGCCGTGTAATTTCAGGGAGACATCGCGGACGGCGAAGGTCTTTCCGAACGAGACGCTTGCGGAGTCGATTGATAGGAGAACCTGACCGCTCTGAGCCTCGGAATCCATTTCGCGCAGGGTACGGGAGAGGGATAGTTCAGGCAAAAGAACCGGCTTGAGGCGTTGGTTTACATAAGCTTACACTTCGTTACAGTTTTCCGAATATTATTAGTAGATGACAACTTGCATTTTCGAGCATAAGCATTTACAGCCAAGATGCTTATGGATTGTCGACGCAGCACTTTTGGTTCCCGTTGGAGAAATGTGTAACGCGCCCGGAACTGGAGCACCCAAGCGGCTGCGCGAGATCGAGGAAGCCCGTTGGTCGAAGCGGGCGAAGGGTATGGTTCAGACCGGGCATCTCGGCCGTTCATTGCATTCGACTGCGATCGGTGGTTCAGCGTCCGATAAAATCAGAATGTGGACTACCTCGTGTCCGATCTTGCCTTGCTCTCAAGCCGGGACTCCGACTATTCGATGATCGCCAAAGTCTCACCTGGCGCTCGCGGGAGAACTCATGGTCGCTTTCCAGTTGCAGACGGACGATCGCGAGTATTCCTATCACTCGGCTTGCGGTTGTCCCGGGTTTTTATGGTGATTGAATATTTGTTCCCAAAAAGTCCCGAAAGGTCC
>PMAK01000106.1:641-8543 GCA_003153655.1 Phycisphaerales bacterium | reverse complement strand
CAGTTCTACTCCGGTACAACACCTGATAAACAGCGATATTGCTCATCAGACGCTAAAACCTTACGATATTTGGTTCGCCTGTCGGCGGGTGGTCCGCTGCGGGAAATGGGACAATCGTGCTTCCGGCATCGCGTGGGCGCCGGGGGCTTTTTTTGGCCACGCATTTACAAGGCATGGGTGAGCTTCATGCTCGCCGCATTTGTGTTCTTATGGTCGATTACAATCTGATTAACTCACTGGGAAATATTGATGCGGATGTGGATTTAGCTGTCATGACGGCGCTGGGGGACGCGGCGACCGATTTGTCGAAGCTGGTGGCTTCGGATGAGGTTCAGGATTTCACGCCGGGGGCGATTCTTAAGGGTAAGGTTTCCAGCACATCGGGCGATGATTTTGTGGTGGAACTGGGGCTTAAGAGCGAGGGCGTGCTTGAGCGGTCGGAATTTGATGAGCCGGATAATGTGAAGGTTGGGGATGAAGTTCGCGTTCTACTGGAGGATGTTGAGGGGGATACCGGCCTTGTGAAGATCAGCAAGCGCAAGGCGGACCGGATCATCAATTGGGAAACGATCATGAAGTCGAAGAAGGAGGGAAATCCTGTCTCCGGCAAAGTGACGAAGAAGATCAAGGGCGGGTTGCTTGTGGATATCGGGGTGCCGGTGTTTCTTCCGGCCAGCCAGGTGGATATTCGGCGGCCTGGGGAAATTTCGGATTGGATCGGGCGCACGATCGACGCGGTGATTTTGAAGATCGACGAGGAGAGGCGGAATATCGTTATCTCTCGCCGCAAGATGATCGAGCAGCAGCGCGAGGAATTGAAGCGAAAGACATTGGACGGATTGACCGTCGGCGAAGTTCGCAAGGGGATCGTCAAGAACATTGCGGATTTCGGGGCGTTTATCGATCTGGGCGGGATCGATGGGCTTTTGCATATCACGGACATGAGCTGGGGCCGGATCAATCATCCGAGCGAAGTGCTCAAGATCGATCAGGAGATCGAAGTCAAAGTTCTTTCGATCGATAAGGAGAAGGAGAAGATCGCGCTCGGACTCAAGCAGAAGGAAGCGAGCCCGTGGGAGAATATCGGCGAGCGGTATCCGGTCGGCAGCGTGCACGACGCGGAAGTGGTCAACATCATGTCCTATGGCGCGTTCTGTAAATTGCAGGAAGGCGTTGAGGGATTGGTGCATATCAGCGAGATGTCGTGGACCAAGCGGNNACATCCGAGCGAAGTTGTGACACAGAACCAGCAGGTGAAGGTGAAGGTTCTGGAGATCAACAAGGACAAGCAGGAGATTTCGCTGGGAATGAAGCAGGTGGAGGAGAATCCTTGGGAGCGCGTCGCGGAGAAGTATCCGCCGGGCTCGGTTGTGGAAGGCAAAGTTCGCAATATCGCCAACTATGGGGCGTTTGTGGAGATCGAAGAGGGGATCGACGGACTGCTGCACGTTTCGGATTTGTCGTGGACGAAGAAGATCGGGCATCCGAGCGAAGTTTTGAAGAAGAGCGAAACGATTCGCGCGGTTGTGCTATCCGTGGATCAGGAGAAGCAGCGGATCGCGCTGGGGCTGAAGCAGATGCAGGAAGATCCGTGGACGACGGTGATTCCGGCGAATTATCAGCCGGGCATGGTGGTGAAGGGGCATGTGACGAAGATCGCCAACTTTGGCGTGTTCGTGGAACTGGAGCCGGGCCTGGAAGGGTTGTTGCATATCTCGGAGATTTCGGATCAGAAGGTGGAGAAGCCCGAGGACATGCTGAAGGTCGGCCAGGAACTGGAAGTGAAGATTCTCCGCGTGGACAGCGAGGAACGGAAGATTGGTTTGTCGCTGAAGCGGGCGCAGTGGGCGCAGGAGGAAGAGGCTCGGGAGAGCGCTCGATCCGAGCGGGCCGAGAAGCGCGGCTTGCGCGGCGGCCTTGAAGGCGGGGAGCAGACCCGCGGACTGGGCGATATCGAAGTGGATGGAGAATAGGCGAGCGAATCGCACTCTTTTGGAAGAAATTGGAAGCCNNTTGGGCGCGGCTTCTTTCATATCCGGTGGATCAAGTGGAGGGGCCAATAACGTTGGAGATTGGGTTTGGCGCCGGCAGTGCTGTTTGATGGCAAATCGTTGTGGGTGGGGGAATTCGGGGGGAATTCGGATGTTTATAGATCGAAAGTCATGCCTGATTGGGACCGATACGATTCTCGGGCCTTTGGAGTGGCCCCCTCATTCATTATGGCTACAGTCGCCGTCCNNCGGCGGCGGAGGAAAAGGAATTGGGGCGGCGCATCGTCGGAGAGAATGATCCGGTTGCCCGCGAGCGGATGGTGAGTTCCAACCTGCGGCTGGTGGTGAATATTGCGAAACATTATGTGAACCGAGGGCTTTCGCTGCCGGACTTGATTGAAGAAGGAAATATTGGGCTGCTCAAGGCGGTTGAGGGATTTGATCCGGAGAATGGGGCGCGGTTTAGCACGTACGCGAGTTGGTGGATCAAGCAGGCGATCAAGCGGGCGCTGATTAACAGCGTTCAGCCGATCCATATTCCGGCGTACATGATCGAGATGATGTCGAAGGTGAAGCAGGCGAATCGGGAGCTTGAGGATCATCTCGGACGATTGCCAAATATTGAAGAGTTGTCAGCGCACATCAAGATGCCGGCGAAGAAGCTGCGGATCATTCGCAAGGCGCAGAAGGCGTATAACTCGCCGACGCAATCGGGGAGCGCGGATGGGGAAGTGACGATCAATGAGTTGGTGGCGGATACGAACAATCTTCCGCCGGATGAAATCGTGCAGGATGAGGATGAGTTGAAGCAACTCGCGGGGCTGATGGAGGGGATGGATCTTCGGGCGGCGAAGATACTGAAGCTTCGGTATGGTCTGGATGGGGACGATCCGCTGACTTTGAAGGAAATTGGACTGCGGGTGGGGCTCACGCGCGAGCGGGTTCGGCAAATCGAGCATGAGGCGCTGATGAAGCTGCGTGATGCGATGTTGATGAATGTGTAATTGCCAAGGGGAGCTTGATTATCACACCGGCTACGGATATTCCGGCCGATTGACATGAAACACCTGCTCAAACGATTGGTGGTCTTCTTCTGGAAGGCAGTCGTTCCGAAGCGGGCTCGTAATTCACTTCGACTTTGGCTGATGCTGGAGACGCCTGATCGGCCGCCGCGATTGATTGAGGGTTTTGGCGGCGGGCCGGTGGTTGTTCTTGCGCCGCATATGGATGATGAGATCATCGGGCCTGGCGGGACGGTGATGCGGCATCTGTCGGCGAATTGTTCGGTCACATTTGTATTCATGACGGATGGGATGGCGGGCGATCCGCGGGCGGTGGAGCTTTCATCCAGGCAGCAGTATGCCGAGATGCGGAAGGACGAGAGCCGGCGGGCGGCGGAGATTGTGGGGGTGCGGGATCTGGTGTTTCTGGATGGGCCTGATGGCGGATTAGCGGATACGTCGGAGATGGTTGCGGGGCTGGAGAAGGTTTTGGCGGAGCGGAAGCCGGCGTTTATTTATGCGCCGGCGGTTACGGACAATCATCGGGATCATTGGGGAACGAATCGGGTGTTGCGGAAGGTGCTGGATCGGTTGCCGGCTGCGGCTACGCGCGATCTGGTGATTCGGGGGTATGAGGTTTGGACCCCCCTGCCGGCGAATCGGATGGTGGATATCAGCGATGTGGCTGAGAAGAAGAAGCAGGCGATCGATGTGTTTGTCTCGCAGACGAAGCTGGTGGATTATTCACGGGCGATTGTGGGATTGAATCAGTATCGGTCGATGAGGCATTTTTTCGGACGGGGTTACGCGGAGGCGTTTTTAGAATCGACTTGCGATCAGTATCGGGAGATGTTTGATCGGATCAGTTTGGCGAATGAATCAGACTGACACATCTATCTGCGCTGCCGCGTGAAATAGCGAACGCTGAGATTCAACAGGAAGATCAAAAAAATCAGCAATAATATGGCTGCCCATGCCTCGCTTTTTTGAGCGGGATATGGGCCGGTCGCATAGTTGAAAATCTGGACCGTGAGCGATGGGAAAGGCTCGTTGGGGTTGACGGTAAAGAAGCGGCTTCCGAGTGCGGTGAAAAGCAGCGGCGCGGTTTCTCCGGCGACGCGGGCGACCGCAAGCATGACACCTGTGATAACGCTGCCAGTCGCCGCGGGAAGAACGATGCCCAGGATAGTACGGGCCTTGGTAGCGCCCAACGCAATTGCGGCCTCACGATAGCTGCTGGGAACAAGCCTTAGCATTTCTTCCGTCGTCCGCGCGACAATCGGTATCATGATGAACGCCAGGGCTAGTGACCCTGCCCAACCGTTGTAATGGCCGAGCGGAACAACAAGCAGTTCATATCCAAGGATTGCAACGACGATGCTGGGGACCCCCGCCAGGACATCGGCAATGAAGCGCACTGGGGTCGCGAGCCGGGACATTGCGTCGTATTCCGCGAGATAGATACCCGTAAGCAATCCAACCGGAAGGCCGACCAGACTGGACAGGCCGACCAGGATTGTGGTCCCGACGATTGCGTGGGCCATACCGCCGGGATATCCCTTCATGCCGGGTGGAATGGGATTCTGAGTAAACATTGCCCAATTCATTGAGCGGAGCCCAATAGAGACGAGATAACCGACCACCAGCGCCAGGATTAAAAGGATGAAGGCTGTAAAACCGACGCAGATCGCGAACATCACCCCGCTTTGAAAGCGACGCCGCCGGCCCCGCGCCGGGGTGTGGCTAAAATCCATTGTCATGGAATTTGAAGCGGAGGTCATCATGCGTTAATGCCCGGCTGCGGAGCGCGCGGTCTTTCCGACGACGAGGGATCTGGCGACAACATTAAATGCGAGGGACATAATAAGGAGGATTAGAGCGACCTCGATGAGTGCCGCCCGGTGCTCGTCGGTGGTAGCTTCGGCAAATTCGTTGGCCAAGAGGCTCGACATGGACTGGGCGGCGGCAAAGATGGAAGCCTTGATCTGGCTGTTGTTTCCGATCACCATCGTTACCGCCATTGTCTCGCCGGCGGCTCGCGCCAAGCCAAGCATCACGGCACCAAATAAGCCGCTACGGCTGTATTTCAGCATCTCCACGCAACTTTCCCACCACGTAGCGCCGAGTGCCACAGTCGCTTCGAGTTGAGTCCGGGGCACGGCACGTAACACGTCCCTGCTTACCGCAGTGATAATGGGAAGAATCATGATTCCCAGCACCAACCCCCCGGCCAGCATATCTCGACCGGTCAGGGCGATGGGAACCCACCGACCCGATTCCAAGCGTTGATAAAACATCCAACTCAAGCCGGGTATGTGAGAAAAGACCTGTTTAAGTAAGGGCTCAAGATGACCCTGTAGAAAGGGGCATAACACAAATAAGCCCCAGATTCCGTAGGCAAGACTCGGGACCGCGGCGAGAAATTCGATCATAAACGAGACCGGGCCGACAAGGGCGCGAGGGGCGATTCGAACGAGAAACAATGCCGCGCCAAAACTGAGGGGAACGGCACACACCAGCGCAATCGAGGAACTGACAATCGTGCCGAAGATGACAGGCAAAGCGCCAAAAGACGGAGGGACGGTCTCAATCTGGACGGCTCCATCTTCGTCGAGAACGGGTTTGCCATCCGCCCCAACGATGGGCCGGTCCAACTCATTGGGCCGCCAATCCGAAGTCACCAGAAATCGCCAGCCAAACAATTTTATGCTGGGAAGAGCGGAGTGGAAAAGGACAATCATCAGGACCGCGAGCATCAGCAATACGATGATGGCGCTGGCTCTTGCGGCATAGGAGAGAACGAAATCTCCGTTGAATCCGCCCTGGCGGAGCCGCACTGCTCCTGCCTCAGAATTCGCGACCGATTTTGCGGCGTCCACTTGATCCTCGTTGGCCTGCAATAAACGCTTCCCGGACGAAGACATCAATGGCGGTCCGCCTATTTTTGATCGGACGGGTGCAGTGCGTTTCCACCATACGTCAGCATGGACATGGCCTGGGAAATCTGGGTCCGAGCATTCTCCGAAAGGGCGGCATAATGCATGTCCGGCGCGAATTTCTGGCCGTCGTGAGTGGCCCATGCCAGGAAGTTAACCAAAGCCTGGGCCTGCTCCTGGCTCTTTATATTGTTCATATCCTTATAGATGAAGGTATAGGTAAACCCGGCGATGGGGTAGACATCCTGACCATTCTGATTCCAAAGGTTCGCGACCAATAGGTTACCTTGCATCTCGTGGGCAGCGACTTCGGAGGCCTTGGAAATCGAATCGGGCGAACTCTTCACAAATTGTCCCGCTTTATTCTGAACAGAACCGTAGGTGATATGGTTCTCATCCGCGTAAGCTTGCTCAATATAGCCGATGCCACCTACTGTCTGTTCGACGACAGCGGCGACACCCTCGTTCCCCTTCCCCCCAGTACCGGCTGGCCATTTGACTTGCTTACCAGCGCCAACATTGGATTTGTAATCGGTACTTTGGGTGGATAGGAAGCTGGTGAAGATGAAAGTCGTTCCACTACCATCGGTGCGCCAGGCCGGAGTTATTGTTGAGTCGGGAAGATTCACACCAGGATTTAACGCGGCTATCTGGGGGTCGTTCCACTTGGCGATCTTGCCGAGAAAAATGTCGGCCAGCACGGGCCCGCTGAATTTTACTTCGGTGTTCACGCCGGGAAGATTGTAAGCCGGGACCACTCCACCGGCAATCACGGGAAACTCAATGATTTTCTCGGCGCCCCCCGCTTTCACAAGCTCCTTCTTATTGAGCGGGGCGTCTGATGCCGCGAAGTCGACGGTCTTGTCCAGAAAGGCCTTTACGCCGCCGCCGGACCCGGTGGATTCGTAGTCAATCTTGGTATCGCCGTGCTGGACTTGATATTCGCTGACCCAGCGCTGCATCATTGGGTTGACGAAGGTGGAACCAGCGCCTTGTAGCCGCGTGTCGGCCAGGACAGCAGTTGAGCTCATCGCTAACAGAACGGTCGCCGCTTTGAACAATCGAATAGTCATGTGCTCTCCGTTTCCTAGACCCCCCCCCGCCGTGGCGGATGCTATGGGGGGTATATTAGTGAATGATTAAGAATGGCTGGGAAATGGGGAATGCAGTTGCGAGCCATCTTTTTACGCCGCGTTGGCCGGTCTCTTGAGTGGTAAGAGGAATGCGCTGGCGTTTACTTTGAATCGTGCGCAGAGCTTGGCGATTTGGGCTTTGCTGGGTTGTTTTCGTTTGCCGCTGAGAAGCTCGGAGGCTGCGCCTTTGCTGCCGAGGAGTCGGCCTAATTCGGTGACGGTCATGTCGGCTTGTTCGACGAGCATGCGTAATGCCCGCGTGGGAGATATGTCGTCGGTATTGATTGAGTAATGCAGAAGATCGTAGCGCTCGATCAGGACTTCGAGGACTTCGAGATTGGATTCTTCTCCGGCATTGAGAGCGCCCTCGCGAAGGGCGAGCAGATGAATGATTTTGGCGGCACGGTCGTATTCGGTTCCGTTTTTGATGGGGCGGAGCGGGAACTCGGCTAAGAGGGCGAGGTAGCTCTTGGGTAGAGCGGAGATAGCTGCGGGGATGTTGACGGCGCGGTTCTTCATAGATGGTCCTTCCACTGCTGATTGCCTTTGTCGTATTCCTTGTGCGTCATCACGCGCAGGACGTACACCTTTCCTTTGGCATAGCTGACGAACGCGACGAGGCGGAATTTGTTGCCGCCGATGTCGAATACGCAGACTGCCCGGCCGCTTCTGACCTTTGTTCGATCTGTCTGGCCAAACGTGGCTTTCACGTCGGCAAAGTTGTGCCAGGTCGCCAGCGAAGCGAGTTTGTACCAGTCATCCAAAGGATTCACGGCGGCGGCCCAACGGCTGCCGAATTCTCGCAAGGGCCGCCGGGTGATGATTGCCCTGGGGTAACTGT
>PMAK01000106.1:0-610 GCA_003153655.1 Phycisphaerales bacterium | reverse complement strand
TTTTTTGGACTGAACAGTTACGCCCTGGGTTTTATGGCGATTGAATTTTAGGGGTCAAAAGGTCGCAAAAGGTCTCACATACCCGGGGGGGGCGATCCGCATCATATCCTAAAGATGTCCGGAAATGTCCGTGGATGTCTTTGAATGTCCGGAAATGTCTGGGAATGTCCGATGTTGTTGATCTTTGCCCGGGGATCTCTGGGGGATCGGCCGGGGAGGATGTGGATTGGCGCGGGGTTGGAGATGAGTTGGATTGCATGGGCTTTCCTTGTGTGGCGCAGGTGTCGATCAAAAAAGTGTCTCCCTCTATCCAAGGGTCCGGCGGGTGAAAGGATTGGACGTGTTTTGTGGAAATCCGCGCGGAATTATTTTTGAGGCGTGCAGATCAGCAAGGTTTTGGAATTGATGGCGACGGCGGAAGTGAACCTGACCCCTTCGTAGCGTCTAATTAAGGGAACCTGACCTGCTCTGTCTCGACCCTCGCCTTTCAGGGGAAGGTAGGAAGCGCAGGGGTCGGTTTCCCAGGGTTTTTCGCGAGCGGCTTCCGCAATGTTTCGTCAACACCCGAGGGTTGAGACAGAGCAAGGGTGACCCTAATGCCACGAAGTTA
>PMAK01000246.1 GCA_003153655.1 Phycisphaerales bacterium | reverse complement strand
CCAGGCCCATGGACTATATGCCGCTCCCCGAATTCCCACCCAAGGTGGGCTAAAACAATTTTCACCCCAAATATAAACCCATGCCCTCACCACCTTTCCAACCAGATATTTCACCGCAGAGATCGCCCGTTCGACAGGCTCACGGACACGCATAAGGGGTCAACACGCATAAGGGGACGCATAAGGGGTCAGGAAGATTTACAAGAAATCTTCCTGACCCCTTATCCCCCTCCGATGGAAGAGGCGAAGGACGAGCCATTCTATCTTGGTTCTTCCAGGGTGTAGGTCACCGCATAGCGCAATAGTTCCGCGCTGCTTCGCATTCCCAGCTTTTCTTTTACGTGTTCACGATGGACTTCCACCGTTTTGGAACTGAGGAAAAGTTGGGCGGCGATTTCTTTTACGGACAGGCCGCGGCCGATCATTTGGAAGATTTCCAGTTCGCGGTCGCTTAGTTTGGCTAACGGTGTGCCACTGGCGGCGTTTCGGCCGTGGGTTAGGCGGCCTAAGAGGGAGGCATTCATGCTGTCACTTAGCCAGACGCCGCCGGCTAATACTTTGCGGATGGCTTCGATGACCTTTTCCGTGGCGTGAGCTTTCATTACATAACCCTGCGCGCCGGCTCTCAAGACGCGCTCGGCCCAGAGGTCTTCATCGTGGATGGAGAGGACGAGGATCGGGAGGGAGGGCCAGGCGTTGCGGATATCCTTGACCAGTTCTATTCCGGGGCGGCCTGAGAGGGAGAGATCTGTCACGACGATGTCGGGGTCGGCGCTTTCGATGGATTCGAGGGCCTGATCGGCGTTTTCCGCCAGGGCGCAAACCATCATGTCACCTTCCATCTCGATGCGTGCGGCCAGCCCTTCGCGAACGATGGGATGGTCATCGACGAGTAAGACTCGCGGTCGCCGCGTTGCTGAGGATTGAGGCCGCTTTTTGTCGGCGGGCTGCGGGAGATTCATGGTTCCTCGGTGTTGGACATCTGCAAATAATTGATGTTCCCGATTTAGAGCTTTGCATGTCGAGCGTGCCGCCGATCATTCTGGCGCGGTATTGCATGACGCTGATTCCCATGCCGGGTTTGCGAGCGCCGGCGGCGGGGACGCCGATGCCGTCGTCGTGGACCGCGAGCGTGGTGAGGGAATCGATGGTATCCAATTCAACGCGAATTCGCTTGGCGTGAGAATGGCGGACGGCGTTGTTGACGGCTTCCTGGGCGATGCGGAAAAGATGCAGAGCGACCGCATCGTCCGCGAGGTTGAGCGTTCCGCGACAACTCACGATGCACGCCCGCTGCATGGAGGTTTGGACCTTTGACGCCATGTCGCGCAGGGCTGTCTCGAGACCCTGCGGGCCTAGTTCAAGCGGGGAGAATCCGCGGGCCAGCTTTCGCACCTGTTCCAGCGCGCGGTTGATGAGCGAGGCGATTCGACCTGCCTGGGCTTCTTCGGGCAGGCTCTGCTGGGCGAGCGTTTGCCGCAGGTTTTGCGTGAGAAGGGCTATGCCGGTGAGTTCCTGGCCTACGCCGTCGTGGAGATCGTGGCCGATGCGCATCTGTTCGCGCTCGCTGATTTCGAGGACTTCTTTTTCGAGGGATCGCAATTCGCTGACATCGCGGGTGATCTGGGCGAAGCCGCGGAGATGGCTCTCATCGTCGCGGAGGGCGGTGGTGATGACGTTTGCCCAGAACTGAGTGGCATCGCGGCGGACACGCCAGCCTTCATCTTCGCGGCGGCCGAGTTGGGCGGCTTCGAGAAGATCAGCGGCGGGCTTGCCGCGTGCGACTTCTTCCTGGGGATAGAACGCGGAGGCGTGCCGGCCAATCGCTTCCTCGTGTGAAAACGTGAAAATGCGGTGTGCGCCGGGATTCCAGCTCACGATTCTTCCGTTGGAATCCAGCATCACGATCGCGTAATCGGCGACGCCTTCCACCAACAGGCGGAATCGTTCCTCGCTCTCGCGCAAAAGAGAATTGGATCGGCTGAGTTCTCCGGTGCGGTCCTCAATCCGCGCTTCGAGTTCGGCGTAGGCCTTATGCACGGCGTTTTCCGCACGGCGGCGCATTGATGTGAGCGAACTGATGAGCAGCGCGACGGCAACGAAGACGCCTTCCTGAAGGCCATCATCCCACCCAAACCCCGGCGAACCCACCGGGTTGAGCCGATATACTCCTCCCGCGACAAATCCGGCCAACGCGGTCGAGAGCAAACCCGGGCCGAGCCCACCGGTCCATGCGCTGAGAATGACGGCGGCAAAGAATAATGATGCCGTGCTCTCCCCTACCCGCGGATTGATCAGACGAGCGATGCCCGCGGCGGAAGCGACAAAAAACACCGCCAGCGCATATCGTCGGATCTCGCGAAGAACCGCTCGAAGTGTTATGGAGGATCCATTCAAAGGCCAACCCCGCATTCAATCCAGGAAACATCAAATTCGCTGGAATTTCCAGTGATTACGATACGTGCGGGGTGTACGATTCGCAAGGAAAAAGCGGGGTTTCACGGGGCAATTGGCTTGATGAAATGTCCAACTTCGTAAACTGGGCCGAAAATCGCGGGCTTGCTGCGCATTTGGATCACGCGAACCTTCTGCATCGTCTGCCCCGCGGCAGCGGAAACATCTCGCTCTGTCGAAAAATGATGCTCGCGGATGTCATATCCCAACCGGCGGAACATGAAGACCATGAGTGGGCGCTCGATTGGAACACCGTAGACGACCTGGCCGCCCGGCTTCAAAACCCGCCGGATTTCCGCAAATGCGCCCGCCTGCTGTTCCGGCTTCAAATGCTCCAAAATGCTGATCAGCAGCACCGCATCGAATTGATTGTCCTGATACGGCATCTTCAGCACGTTGCCATTCTGTAGCAACGTCTTCACGCCGCGCGCTGCGAACGCCGACTGCACCGCCGCAGTGTCGGCGGTCAGATCAAGTCCGTGAATCTCCTGGTACATCTCGTGGAGATTTGTGAAGGTCAGGCCGGATCCGAAACCGATTTCAAGGATGCTTCCGCCGCCGGAACATTCACCGAGGCAGAGTTCCACGCGTCGCCGATACATCGAGCCGATGATGGGCCAGCGGTAAAATCGGATTGGGTCGTCGCTGTTTACGCCGACGTATTCTCCATTGCCAAGGAGCTTCAGACGGGGCGGTTTTTTTTGTGCGGGCGTCATTAGTTCTTTGGTTAACCCCGGCGAAGGAGTGTTATCTGGGCGAACATCGCCAAGCTATCGCGCCAGGGATTCAGAATCCATTCGACGAAGCGCCAGAATCCGAACGTGAATCCCGGCATCAGACTTCTTAACGACACGCCGCCGGACAAAAGATATCGCACAGGCATACACGGCCGGATCGAGCGTATCTCCCATTGCGGGAATTCTCGCTCGAATCGGGCACGGTCACGATGAAAAATAATCCAGGGCATGGCTCCATTCGCGCCGGATAGCGGTCCACGCAGCGGAATTTCCCAATCCGCGCTTTGGGGTTCAAACGGCTCATGATGAAACCGCGTATAGACCCAGCGCGACCAGGTTGTTACCCAGGGCTCGACGAGAACGACCGCCCCGCCGGGACGCACGCATCGGGCTGCCTCCGACAAAAAGGCGCGCGGTTGGCGAATGTGATGCAGCACATCCGTCATGACAATTGCCCGCAGGCTCGCATCGCCAAATGGGAGCGACTGGCCATCAAGCACCATCTTGACGCCGGCACAAGGAAATACCTCGCTGGTGATGAGACGGGGGACAAATTCATCCAGAAATCCCGCGCCGGAGCCGAGTTCCAGCGCCGGCTCAGTTCCATTGGGAATCGCTGCCGCGATGAAGCGGTACCACTCGATATATATCTTGCGCAGAAACGGTTTCTCGCGAATGATGCGACGGCGGAGTTCCGTCGTCCGCGGATCGTCGATCGACAATCCCCGGGTCAGCGGATGGGAGAGCCAACTGCTCGTGACGCTAAGTGCCACCGGGCATTCCTCAAATAAATTTCATGCGCCGGGCGGCAAACATGACCAGGCGGAACAGAAGCAGGCCATGCTTCCATCGCTCGATGTTTGTCGTGCCGTAGGTGCGCTGCCGATAACGGATCGGCACGTCCACGATTTTCAGGCTTAGCTTGGCAGCGCCGAAGAGGAGATCGAAATCGCCGAAAGGATCGAAATCGCCGAAGTAAGCCCGATTGGCGGCGAGGAGGTCGTAATCTTTTTTCCAGATCGTTTTGGTGCCGCAGAGTGTATCCTTGATGCGCTGGCCGAGCATCCAGGAGAAGGCGAAGCCGAAGAATTTATTTCCGACGAGATTGAAGGTGCGCATGGCGTTTTCTTCGCGCGGATAGACGAGGCGAACGCCGTTGGCGAAGTCGGCCTTTCCGCTGCGGAGGAGTTCGCAGAATGTGGGCAAATCTTCCGGCGGGACCGTCAGGTCGGCATCAAGAATCGTGAGGATGTCACCCGTGGCAACATTAAAGCCACATCGAACGGCATCGCCTTTTCCCTTGCCGGTCTGCTTCAGGAGCTTGCAGGATCGCTGGGGATGGCGGGCGATGGCGCTTTCGATGGCCGCGTAGGTGTTATCTGTGGAATGGCCCTCGACGAAGATGATTTCGGTGCCGCCGCCGATTTCAGGGACGCGCTCGATCAGCGAATCGATGTTTCCCGCCTCATTTCGCGCCGGAACGACAACCGAAACGCGCGGCGGCGTCTGTCCAGCTAAGTCAGCCGGCAGCGGGCGGGCCACCACAAAATTTGTCAGAGCCATCCCGCGAAATGGAAAGAGCTTGACCAGAAACCGATTGAAAAACGGCTCGATGATCGGCGTGGGAGCGGGCCAAAGGACCTCGGCCCAATGACGCATCATTTCAAAGCCGCTCAGATAGAGCAGATTCGAGACGTCGTTCACGTCCAGCCAATTTTGCTGCAGCGTCGGCTTGGCCAGGCCCATGCGTTCGGCCACCCGTAGCGGAAATTCCCAGAGGCGGCTGTAAAAATTCAGCATGATGCGCGTGCGCGGATGACAATATCGCCGCACCTGCTCGAAGACCGTCTGGACGTTCCAGAGGTCGTTGATGAGGTCGGAAAGAATGATGACGTCAAACGTCTGATCGACCGTAAAGTCGTGGGCATCGGCCTGAACGAAGGTGAGGTTGGGATATCGTTCATGCGCTCGAGACAGCATCTCACTCGAAAAATCGATTCCGATCCCAACCGATGGATTCACCGCCGCGAGCAAATCTCCCTGCGCGCATCCGATCTCAGCCACGCGCAATCCGGGAGCGACCAGAAATCGGTAGACCTTGGTAAGCCGCCGGCGATAGGCCCCGCCCAAGCCCTTTCTTGGATCGCGCACGCGCGCGAGTTCGTCCCAATGCTCGATGCGGCTTTGCCGATGTTGCTGCGAGGCCGGATCGCCCAGGGAAACTGAAGTGTCATGCATCGTGCTGGCTCACTACCAAATATAGAAGCGACGCACAAGAACCGCCAGTGCGTAGACCGAAAAGAGGGCACAGAACGCGGAAATCCACGGCCCGACGTTTAGCCGCCGCGGCCCAGGGCGGAGATAGAACATCAACAGAAACGGCGCCGTGGCGGGAATAAGATAGCGGCCCTGAAGCCCGTTGATGCTTCGTCCCCCAACGGGGGTGAACGTCAGATAAACGAGCGTAAACACGAGCAGCCAACACCCGCAGGCAGCGCTGGCAAGCAGAAACCGCTGCCGCGCGCTCAGGCGGATATGTGGCCACCCTCCAATGCAGACGCTCGCGAAGAGCGCCACCCAGTAGAGCATTGCACCGGGCCACCACAGCCGGATATCCGCCCATCCGAGCGTGCCGATGATCGACTCCAGGTATGGCATCGAGAGCAACATCCCCACATCACGATGCAGCATTTCAATCGGATGATGCAGAATATAAATCGCCTGCAGCCGGGGCGAGACGTTTGGGGCGGTATAGCTTTGAGCGCCGAATGTGCAGAGCGACCAGCCGATCGTTGTCGCGAGACAGGCCAGTATGAACAGCGAAAATATGCCCCAATGTCGCCGCCGGCCTCCAAATTTACTGGAAGGGATCAGTAGGAAAAGAATCGTGAGTGGGATGTAAGCAGTCTTCGCGAGCGACACAGCTGCGCCGAGGATTGTCAGGCCAGTTGTACGCGCGGTTGTCATTGTTGCCGCATTTCCGAGCGCGCATCTCACCGCTGCCGCGACAAATAAAAAGCATACGCCGTTTACGGTTGCGTCAGCTGAAAGCGAAGCAGCCTGCGCTAATGACATCGGCATCAGGGCCAGCAAGAGAAGCGTCCAATCCATGATCGGGATCAGGCGGATCGCAAACCAGGCCAGCAGGCTCCAGGAAAGCAGATTCCCGGCTCTCCCGCAGTAGAGCAGCCAAAGCGGCGAGAGGCCAAAACTGCGTCCGATCGCAATTCCGGCTGCCTGCGGCAAATAGTTCATCGGTGAGTGCCACGACACCGCGCCGAACACGGCGAACTTGCGATCGTGCGGATTAAGGGGAATCGTCCGCAGACTCCAAATATCGCCGGCGTGCAAATGAAAATTGGGATCACTTTGTAATCCGCTCGGCAAGCGATCCCCCAACTCCAGCAGGCTGCGCGGGAGATAGCCGCCGATGTCTGTGCCGACGCGATACGCGGTCAGTCGTCCTTCGGAAACCTGGTACGAACGATAGAAGTGCATGTACTCATCAGGCACCTGGAATGGCGGCGTGATGAAGATGTACAAGGCCCCGAAAATCCACGCCAACGGGAGAAACACCCGCCGCGCCGTAAGCTGCGCCGGCTTGTCCGCGATTGTGTCGCCTTCCGTGGCCATCGGTGCTAGGTCAATCCCGGCCAGTTTTCGCCTCCCTGAGCCGCTTTGAATGCGCCGCGGATTTTCTTCACCACCTCGGCCGGCAGCGGGCCCTTTTTGGCGAATTCAATATTCCGGCGGGTATTTTGCGTGCTGGCGGTGCCGATGATCGCGCTGTGAACGCCGGCCTGGCTGATGGCGAAGCGCAGGGCGAGTTCCGGCCACGCCAGTTCCGGCGCGGTCGAAATTCCCAGTTCCGCTGGATTGAGCTTCATCTTCGCGAGGCGGCCTTTATAGTCCTCGGCGTACTTGCCATAAAAGCCGGGCTGATCTTCGGTCTTTTTCCACGCCGCGTTGGCGACGGGACGCTTGGCAAGGACGNNCTCGCTACTGGTAAAACCAAGTCGATATTGGCCTGATCGGCGATGTTGATGGATGTTTCGATGACATCGACTTCGGGCAACGTCGCCGCGTAGGCAACGGCCTGATTGTCGCCGCTGAATCCGACGAAGCGAATCTTTCCCGCGCTCTTGGCTTTCACCAGCGCGCCAAGGGCCTCCCCCTTGTGCAATATGACCTCCTCGCAGGTGTGCAACAGCATCACATCGAGCACATCCGTTTTGAGCCTGCGTAAGGAGCGTTCGATGGTTTGGGCGATCAGGGGCTCGCTCCAATCCTCACCTTTCAAATCTCCGTCGCAACGGCCGCACTTGCTGATGAGAACGTATTGTGAGCGGCGATGACTGATGGATTCGCCGATCAATTCTTCGGATGTTTCGTAAGCGGATGCGGTGTCGATGACATTGACGCCTTCATCAAGCAGAAGATTGAGGATACTGGCGGCCTGGTCGCGCTGGGGCTTCAAAAAACCGATCTCGGCCGCACCCAATCCCAGCGGCGTGACGTTAAACCCGGTCTTGCCAAATCGAGTCTTAATCATGCGATGATTGTAAGGGACGTGGCCGATAAAGGGGAAGAAGACCGTCCGGCTTGCGTGTCCAACCGAAATTGCCGATAAGTTACAGTCTTCCATCGCATTGAGACCCCCATGACAGATTTGAAAACCACGCTCCCGCCTTTTGCATTATTGGGTTCGAGACGACCGAAAATTCCCGACGCATTTTTGCCGAAATCCATCGTCTGTCTTCGCGAAGGGTACGGCCGCAAATTCCTTTTCAGCGACCTCGCCGCCGGCGTGACCGTGGCGATTATCGCGCTGCCGCTTTCCCTCGCGCTGGCGATCGGGAGCGGGGTGAGGCCCGAGCAGGGACTGTTCACCGCGATCATCGCCGGGTTTCTGATCTCCCTCCTTGGCGGTAGCCGGGTTCAGGTCGGCGGGCCCGCGGGCGCGTTCATGGCGATCATTGCGGGGATCGTTGCGCGGGACGGCTACGACGGGCTTTGCATCGCCGCGATCATGGCCGGCGTCATCCTCATCATCATGGGGCTGTCGCGGCTGGGATCGATGATTAAGTTCATTCCGTATCCTGTGACCACGGGATTCACGAGTGGGATAGCCGTCATCATTTTTACTTCGCAAATCCGGGATTTGCTTGGGTTGACCGTTAATTACGTGAACGACAAGGGGCAACTGGTTCACAATCCGCCGTCCGCGTTCCTTTCTTGCTGGCATGTGCTGTTTCAATCGTTGCACACGATTAACGGGATGGCCGCGGTGTTTGGGGTTGGGTCGTTTGTCTTGCTGATGTTGATTAGGCGTTTTATTCCGCGCGTTCCGGGGGCGATCATCGTGGTGATTATCAGCGCTGTTCTGGTTTCAACGCTTCATCTCGCAGTGAATCCACAAACGCATATCGGAATCGAAACGCTTGGGACCCACTTTGGCGGGATTCCGAGCAGGCTTCCGAGGCCGCATTTGCCGGTGAAACTTTCGAATTGGAATGATGTCTCGGCCGCATGGAGCAAGGCGGTGACTCTGATCCCCGAGGCCACGACGATCGCCCTGCTTTGCGCGATCGAATCGCTGCTGTGCGCGGTTGTGGCCGACGGCATGATTGGCGGCAGGCACAAGAGCAATTGCGAGTTGGTGGCGCAGGGCGTGGCGAATATCTCATCGATTATCTTCGGCGGCATTCCCTGCTCGGGCGTCATCGCCCGGACGGCGGCCAACGTGAAATCCGGCGGCCGAACGCCGCTGGCGGGGATGGTCCATTCGGTGACGCTGCTGGTGCTGATGGTTCTGCTGGCGCCGTATGCCAGCCAGATTCCGCTTGCCGTGCTTGCTGCGATTCTGGTGATGGTAGCCTGGAACATGGCGGAAATTGACCATTTCAAATCCATCTTCCGCGCACCGCGAGCGGACATGGCGGTTTTGCTTACAACGTTCGGCCTGACCGTACTAACTGATCTGACCAAGGGCGTTGGCGTTGGGATGATTCTGGCGGCGCTGCTGTTTATGAAGCGGATGACGGAGGTCACAAACGTCGGGGCGATGCGGGATGAATTGGAAGAGGCGGGGGATGAATTCGCGGATCTGTCGGATCCGAATTCGACTTCCGCCCGCGATATCCCGCCGGGCGTGGAAGTTTACGAGATTAACGGCCCCTTCTTCTTCGGTGTGGCTGACCGCCTGAAAGACACGCTCGAAACGCTGGAACGGCCGCCCCGGGTTTTCATTTTTCGCATGCGGCGTGTCTCGGCAATTGACGCAACCGGCATGCATGCGCTGGATGAGCTTCATAACAAGTGCCGCAAGCAGGGAACGCAGCTCGTGCTATCCGGCGTGCATGCGCAGCCGATGGTGGCGATGACACAATATGGGCTGGTGGACAAAATCGGCGTGAAAAATATGCTGGCCAACATCGATGAAGCACTGAACCGCGCCAAGGAATTGCTCGCTGTCCGTGCTTAGCCACGCCCCGCGCGCTGAAACGGATAAATCGAACCGAGCTTCAAAAGCTGCGTCAGTTCATCAAGGGCCCGGCGAGATTCTTCAAGAAGCATGGAATCTGCCAGGTCGGCGGGGAGCAGCCGATCTCGATAGTGCCGCTCGATCCAACCCTTCAGCGACGCATACAGCCCATCATTTAGAAACACTCCAGGATTCACCAAACCACGTTCCCGCTCGGTGAGCACAACACGGAGCCGAAGACAGGCCGGGCCGCCCCCATTGTTCATGCTCTGGCGGACATCGACGTAATGCACTTTGCGAATGGGCGTATCCTGGTTTAGCAGTCCTTCTAAAAACGTTCGCGTGCGCACGTTCTCCCGGCACTCTGCCGGGGCGATCAGGGCCATCGTTTGATCCGGCAGTTGAACGAGCTGGCTGTTGAACAGATATGAAGAAACCGCATCCGCCAGCGGTATCTGTTCCTCCTGGACCTCGATCAAACACGGCGAGCACTCTGATCTCTCAAACCATTCGCGGATTTGTTTGGCCGCACCGAAATCGGCAAACGCGCTCGAATGATAGAACAGCACATTAAGATTCCCAACCGCAACCACATCGTTGTGAAACGCCCCCGCTTCGATTGCCATCGGATTTTGCTGGATGAACATGACATTTTTCGCTTCGAGCCCGTGAAGACGCGAGACCGCTTGTGAGGCTTCGAGGGTTTGGCGCGCGGGAAATCGTGCCGGGCTGGATTGATTGTCCATCGCATGCCGGCCGAAGACGAAGATTTCCAGGCCTGGATCGTCGTATGAACGGCCCAATCGCGTGTGATTGGCGGCTCCTTCATCGCCGAATTGCGAGGAGCCTGGGAGCGGATCGTGATGGGCAAAGGCTGATTCGTCCGCAAAAATCGCTTTCAAAACGGCTGCGGTCGTCGGCGCTTCCAGCGACCGGTGAAACTGCGTCTGCAAATTTGCTGGGGTGATGTGCACGCGATGATCGGCGGTATCCGCGCTAGGGGAAACCGTCGCGGCATTGGCCGCCCACATCGCTGATGCTGAGCCACATGAGGCCAATAGAGTTGGATGCCGGCTGGCGGATTTCAAAATTTGGGCGTCCGATCCGGAAAACCCCAAGTGGCGGAGCGCAAGAATGTCCGGCCGTTCGTGCGGGGGCAATACCGCTTGAGAAAGGCCGAGGTCGGCGAGGAATTTCATTTTCGCGAGACCCTGTAGCGCCGCCTGCTTTGGATAAGACGGAGAATTCGTGTGCGCCACGGACGCGAGATTGCCGACGGAAAGTCCGGCGTAGTTGTGCGTGGGACCGGGGATGCCGTCGAAATTTATTTCGGTGGTCGGCATTTTCAAATCGCGATGCCTGGTGGCAGTTTTACGGGGATTTGGGCTCGCGGTGTTTCAAGCGATGCAACGGAGTAGCTCGTGTAATCTGCGGCAAAGTAGCCGCCGGGGCGATGGTTGCCGGATTGCCCGATGCCGCCGAAGGGAAGTTGACTGCTTGCGCCTGTCAGCGGTTTGTTCCAGGCTAACACGCCTGCACGGATATCCCGCATGAATTTTTCGTATAGCTCCGGATTGTCGGATACGAGCCCTGCCGAGAGTCCGTACGCGGTATTGTTCGCTTCGCGAATCGCGGCATCGAAATCGTCGACGCGAATCACCTGAAGCAGTGGGCCGAATAATTCTGCATCAGCACGATTGGGCACAGCGGTCACGTCGATCAGCCCGGGGCTTAATAGCGCCGGGGAGCGTGGTGAGGGCTTCATTTCTGTGAGGGCTACTCCGCCGCAATCGAGAAGATTTGCCTGGGCGGCCAAAAGATGTTGCGCGGCCTGGGCCGAAATGACTGGGCCCATGAACGCCGGCGGGTCGTCGGCTGGTAGACCGACGCGGATTTTTTCGATCATCGCCACCAGCCGGGCGAGAAGCGCATCCGATTCCGCGCCGCGAATTAGGATAAGCCGCCGGGCGCAGCTGCAGCGTTGGCCGGCGGTGATGTATGCGGATTGAATGATGATGTAAGCGGCGGCGGCCAGATCCTGCGCCTGGTGGACGATCAGCGGATTGTTGCCGCCCATCTCGAGGGCGAGGATTTTGCCGGGAGCGTCCGCGGTTGCGCGGCGCAGGGCGATTCCTCCCGCGGTGCTTCCAGTAAATAAAACGCCATTTACATTCGCATGCCCGGCGAGAATCGCGCCGGTTTCCTTGCCGCCCTGAACGAGATTGAAAATACCGAATGGAAAACCGGCGGCTACAAACGCATCTGCGAGCATCTGGCCGGTTCGGGGTGTTTGCTCGCTCGGCTTGAATATGACGGTGTTCCCGGCCAAAAGCGCGGGGACAATATGCCCATTGGGAAGATGGCCCGGCATGTTGAACGGACCGAGGACGACGAGAACGCCGTGCGGACGAAAACGCGTGTGGCCGACCGCATCGGGAAGCGTGCGGGATTGCTCGCGGCAACGCTCGGCATAGGCGTCGATCGAAATCGGGATTTTGCCCGCCATCGAATCGACTTCGAGGCGGGATTCCCAGAGGGGTTTGCCGGTTTCGTCGGAGATTGTGGCCGCGAATTTCTCTTTGTTCTCGCGATAATGCTGCTCCAGGGCGTGAAGGAAGCGAATGCGTTCTTCCAGCGGCGCAATGGACCAGCTGGCGAAAGCCGATCGAGCAGCCGCGACGATTCGAGAAATTTCGCTTTCGCTAATCGGAGTCATTGGAATTTCTCTTGCTGGTTGGCTGGGAATCCGGTGCAGGACGCAACGAGGCGTATCGAATCGAAGAGCCAACGGAAATCTTCAGCACATCCGCAACCTGCGCGTTCAACCCGATCCGATCTGGAGCCAAAATCCGCAGCGGGCCGATGGTCGCGCGGAATGTCGGCGTAAAACTTCCAATCATTTGTGTCGGAGAATCGATCACGTCCCCGCTGATTTGCTCGACGATGGCCGTGCGGCTCTGACGCACCGTGCGAATCTCATCGCGCGGGCAGCTTACGCAGGCGCCGGCGTCGAAAATATCGACCATCGAACTGATGGTAAAACCTTCGGCCTGTAAGTTCTTCAGGGCGGGGATGCTGGATTCGTGTACTTTGCCGATCACGCGCTGGGCGGCCGGCGGAAGCAACGGGACATAAATCGGATGCGTGGGCATCAGGTCGGCAATGAACTTTTTGTTTACGACGCTGAGGTAATCAGCTTTGGGAAAATCAATTTCGAAGAAATGCTTACCGACGGCGTCCCAAAACGCGGAGTGGCCTTCGGCATCGATTACGCCACGGAGTTCGGAGACGACCACCGGCTCGAACGCCTGCGGATATTCGGCAATGAAAAGAAATCGCACGAGTTGAAGAAATCGGCCATGATCCTTTTTGCGGTAGTCGGGCGAGAGAAACAGCGATCCGACTTCGGCTGGGCCATCATGCTCGCGCACGAGGTGCAATACCTGGATTTGCTTATGTACCTTCAGAAATTGCGAGTCGATGGTCTGGTTCTCAAGGCGGTAGGCGTAAAATGGTTCAAATCCGCCGACTTTCGTAATGACGCCGCTTGCTCCGACGATCTTCTCGGAATCCGCTTCCTGCATGACGAAGAGATAGCTTTCGCCACCCGGGCGTTCAGGGATATTTTCGATGCTGCGATGGGATTTGAGGATTCGCTTGCGAAGAAGGTCACGGTCGCGCGGGAGGGTGGTGAGCCCAACGCCGGCCTGCTCGGCGAGCCCAATGAGCTGGTCGAGGTCCGCAAGCGAAACTGGACGAATCAGGACCATTTTTGCCACCGGCGGCGATCAGATGAATACGGATGATTTTATTGGCGCTGCGGGTAAATTTCCCGCCCGGATCGCGATTGGGCGCGATGTGGGAATCATCGGCAAAATGGCTTGGGATCAATATCGCCCGCGGCCAATTTCATGAGCAAAAGGGCAACGAGCTGGGCTCGCTCGACGAGGCTGTCGGTGAACAGGAATTCTTCGGGGCTGTGGATTCGGTCGCCGCGAACTCCGAGGGTGTCGATGTTGGGCAGGCCGGCGGCGGCGAGCTTGTTGCCATCTGACGCCCCGCCGGATGGGCGATGGCTTAGCAAAAGTCCCAGATCGCGGCCGCACGAAACAATAGCCTCCAAAAGCCGGGCGGTTCGCTCATCGAGTATTTTCGGCGGGGATGTGAAGTGGCCGCTCAACTCCGCGGAAATGCCGTCGGCGGAATTTAGATCCACGACGAGCGTCCGCACGGATGAAAGAATTCGCTGTTCATCCTGCGGTTCGGTTGTTCGGATGTTGAGCCGGCAAATTGCGAGGTCAGGCACAACATTGGTTGGCGAGCCGCCATTGATGGCGCTGATGTTGATTGTGACGCCCGGATTGGATTCATTGAGCGCGTGAAGCCGCAATGCCAATTGGGCGGCGGCGAGAACCGCATTGCGGCCATTTGCAAAATCCCGGCCGGCATGCGCGGATCGTCCCCGGACAATAATCGAGAAATTCCCTGAGCCCCGTCGCCGGTCCACCAGTGCGCCATCTGGAAGTGCAGGCTCAAAAAGCAGCCCAAGATGGTAATTCTTCGCCGCGGCGGCAAGTAGCGATGCAGAGCCGCGTGATCCGATCTCCTCATCTGGATTCACGAGCACTTGCCAGCCTAGATCATCCGTTGACCCAAACCGCTCAAACGCCTCCAGCGCGGTCAGCATTACCGCCAATCCTCCCTTGGCATCGGCGACGCCCGGGCCGCGGAGTTTGCCTCCTTCGATTTCCATCACCGGCTGGGATGGATCGCCCGGCGGATAGACCGTGTCCATATGGATATTCAGAAGAATCTGTAGCGGCGCCCGCGGGCGTTTGGTGATTGAAAGGGCCTGGCCCAATGGCGTGCGAATCATTTGGGCGCGATGATCGATCGATTCAGCCGGCGGAAGATCATGGCGCTGAAGCTCTCCGCCGAGCGGAGAAAACTCGCCGACGAGAAGANNGGATGTTGGAATACATCGTCATTGGTCTGGGCGTCGTGCTGATCATCCTCTATATCGTCCTGAAACGGAGCCAAAAGCAGTAAGTTTGGCTACTGGAATATCGACGAATCATCGGAAGTTTTAGCCGTTTGACGGCGGAAGTGTGAAAATAATGGATAAGGATACATTGATCGGGGGGTTGGAATTCTCCCGTATGCGGCTTCTCGCAGTTCTTGAGACTATCGAAAAAAGCGGCCAGGACGTGGGCAAAGTGCTTGCGTGGCGGCCTGGGCCGGGCCGCGCCCACATCGGTTGGCAGGCAATGCATTGCGCGGCGACACATGATCGATATCTGAACGTCGGGGTGTTGCAGGGAGCCGTCAAGGATGAGTCGCTGGTTGCCAACTACGCAGGCGGGACGACGCCGTCGGATGCGAACATTCCCACGCTCGCGACGATCCGGCAGAAATTGAGCGCGACGTTTGAGCCTTTCAAGAAATTCGTTTCGGAACAATCGCCTCAATCTCTCGACAAACAGATTCCCGCGCCGGGCGGAAAGACCCGCAGCGTTGGCGAGGCAGTCGTGCTTCTCACCTGGCACGAAGCACATCATCAGGGGCAGATTCATCTGACGTGGAATCTGTACAAAGCCGCCCACGGCATTGCGTGAGCGATCAATAGAAACAATATCGGCGGGCTCGCGAGAATCAGGTGGAAACGCCTGCCTTCTGCATCGAAACGATCCATTCAGGCGTCTCGGCAAGGTATTGCCGCAGGAGCGGCCCGCGCGAGTGGAAATATGCGGCCATTGCCGCCTCGAACGCGGCGGCAAGAATGAACGAGGCGTAGACCAGCAGCATGACCTCGTGCGTGATGCTGAGGACGGAAGGATCAACCTGCCCGAGAGCCTGCGACTCAGCGTCGCTCGCGCCACCGACCGGATGCGCCATTTCGCCATGTAGATTCCAAAGCGCATAGAGCAGAATGAGCGTCGCAAAGGTCAGTTGGTTGAACGTGAGAGTACGGATACCGCGAACATCCAGCCGCCGGAGTTGCCCAGCACCGATGATTTCGATCACGCCGATCGCGATCAGCACTAATCCCATAAGGATGTCGGCCACGCTCGTGATGCCGAGCAATACCGTGAGACCGCCGAAGATCGCGATGGTGAAACCTTCGAATTTGGCAGCGCCGACGGCGCGGCGGATTTTGCGAAGGGCATGGCGAGCCGTTTCCAATTCGCGAAAGTGCTCCGGCGTAAGCTGCGGAGAATTGAGGGCGGGGGACGACATTTCGTCATTCTAGTCGTTTTGGGTGGAACAAAGGGCCTTGGGGGATTCATGGGAAATGGCTTGGACGATCGGGCCGGCTGATATGCAGGAGATCGGGTCGCCGCGAAAGGTGGTGACATTTGGGCCGTAGGGTTTCCACTTGGCCGGGTCGGTTGGGCCGAAGAAAATGATGCTGGGCAGGCCCAAAATGCCGGCCAATTGGCCCGGGCCGCTGTCGTTGCCGATGAAGGCCCAACACTGTGATAACTCCTGCAGCAAATCGACGTACGTCGCGGGATGAACGATTGGGGCGGCGGCTTCGAGGCGCTGAATCTGCTCGGCCGGCCAGCGTTCACGCTCGACTTCGCCCAGGATCACCCGGCAGGAGTGCCCTGCCGCTTTGAGCATCTGGATCAATTTCAGATATGAATCGAGCGGCCAGCATTTGGCGGGGGAACCGGCGCCTGGATGGATTGCGATTGGGGTGCCGTATGTTTTGCGCGGATAGCGGATGCCCGACGCGGCGATGGAGACGAGTATCTGGCTTACGGCTGCGCGAACGACGGGGACCGGGGCGAGCGAATCGAGCAGAGCGTCATTGACTGAATAAATCTTGGCCGCGGGAGCCAGCACGCCTGTTGCGCTGGTCCAGGNNGCCAGGCGTCGCCGGGCTTGGCCAGATATGTGAAGATCGAGTGGGAGCCTTCCAGCTTTTTTCGGCAAATATCGGGAAGCTGGGATGGGTCTCCGTAGAGATGATGCCAGCCTGCTTCGATATCCATTGATTCAAGCCGCAGGGCTTTCTCGACAAGCGCGCCTTTTTGGCGATGGGTGATGTAAATAATCCGGCTCTGCGGATAGAGCCGCCCGAGCGCCAGCCCCAGCGGCCAGGACCGCACGAAATCTCCCAATGCGCCGGCATGGAAGATGAGAACATTGCGAAGCATGGGTCGAACCTTCAATCGATTGCTTTCTCGATCCAGCCGCCCCCTAGCAGGATATCGCCGTCGTACACAACAACTGCCTGCCCCGGCGTGATAGCCGCCTGCGGCTCCGCGAAACGAACCGTCATTCCCTCTTCACCCACAACAACCGTCGCCGCCTGCGCCGCCTGGTTGTAACGAATCTTTGCCACGCATGGCATCGGCTCCGAAACCGGGCGCGGACGATCGCTCAGCCAGTTCACTTCTTTCGCGATCAGAGCACTGCGCTGCAGCGATTCTCGATCCGCAACCGTGACGCGATTGGAATCAGGATTGATATCAACAACATAAATCGGCCGGCCGAATGCGACGCCGACGCCCTTCCGCTGCCCGATCGTGAAATGCTGATGTCCCTCATGCTTGCCGACAACGGCGCCGTCCGACGTAACGAGTTCGCCGGGCCGAACCGCATCCGGCGTCCGCCGCCGCACCAGCCCGGCATAATCCTGGTCCGGAACGAAGCAAATCTCCTGCGAATCCGGCTTGTTATACACGGGCAGTTTCATCTCCTCCGCAATCGCTCGGACATCCTGCTTCTCCATGTCTCCGATCGGCAGCAGCGTATGATCGAGCGTCTCGCGGTTCATGCCGAAAAGCACATAGCTCTGATCCTTGCGCTGATCGCGCCCCCGAACCAATGCTCGGCCGCCCGTGGTCGCATCGACGCCGATTCGCGCATAATGGCCTGAAGCGAGATATTCTGCCCCTACTGCCCTGGCGTAGTCAGCCAACCGGCCAAATTTGAGCCAATCATTGCATCGCACGCACGGGTTAGGCGTTCGGCCGCGATTGTACTCATCAACGAAATAATCGATGATCCGCGCAAAATCCTTCTGGAAATTCAAAACATAAAACGGCACGCCCAGAAGATCCGCGACACGCCGGGCATCGGCTGCATCCAGCACCGAGCAACACCCCTGCTTTGACTTGCCTGAACCGGTGGAGCAAGCCGCGGATTCTTCCGAATGGCTTTCGACTCCATCAGGCGATCCCAAACGCAGAAACACCCCGATAACCTCATATCCCTCGCGCTGCAGAAGCGCGGCGGCGACGGAGCTATCGACACCGCCGCTCATGGCAACCACAACTTTTCCCCGATTCGCAGGCATAGCCGGGATTATAGGAGGAAAAAGCCCAAACCCGAAATGAAACGTATTGGCCGCCCCGCGGTCGCGGCAACACTCTTGATTTCGTATTCGCGGTTTCAATTCCGCATTTGCCATTCCCCGGTTACTCTTTGGGGTAATGAGCATGGATGTAACTGAGCCCGCTGCACGCTTCCGGGCGATGCTGACGCGGATTCTTTCGCGGTTGGGATTCAGGGAAGATTCGTTCCTGCTGATTCTGGCCGTCTTCGTTGGAGTGGTGACCGCCGCCGCCGCCGTTGGATTCCACGAACTTATCCTTATCGTCCGCGACCAACTGTATAACCGCGCCGGTGAAAAGTTACTCTATAGCGGCAAGGGGATGCTCCTGCTTATTGCCTTCCCGACGGCGGGTGGATTGATCGTAGGCCTCGTCAGCCGATACGTCTTTCGCATCCGTGAAGGACATGGCATCGTCGATGTCATGGAATCCGTCGTCCGATCCAGCGGCTTCCAAAGCCCGATCGTCGCCCTTGAGAAAATCATCACCGCCGGCGTAACCATCGGCAGCGGCGGCTCGGCCGGCGCTGAAGGACCGATCGTCCAAATCGGCGCTGGAATCGCCAGCGGCATTGGCCAACTGTTTCGCGTCGCCCGCAGCCAGATGCCCGTCCTCATCGGGTGTGGAAGCGCTGCCGGTATCAGCGCGATCTTTAATGCCCCTTTTGGCGGCGTCCTCTTCACCCTCGAAGTCATCCTTCAGGATTTTTCCATTCGCGCGTTCACTCCCGTGGTCGTTGCCAGCGTGATCGCTCAGGTCAGCGAGCTCCTGCTATTCAAGCTGCTGCATCACGCCCAGGAATTTCACCCGATTTTCGATGTGTCGCCGGATGCGATCCGCACTCACGAGGCGCTGCAATGGGGACAGGTTGGGAATTTCGTCCTGCTCGGGCTGTTCTGCGGATTGATCGGCCTGAGCCTGATCCGCCTGATGTTCTGGACCGAAAACTCTTTCGACAAACTCAAGATTCCGAAGATTCTCAAACCCGCCCTCGGCGGATCGCTCCTCGGAGTGATGGGCGTTCTATATGTCCTGGTGTTCGGATGGTTTGTCTTACACGTCACAAAACCGGTCCCCTTCTCCGCCTATCCGATGCCAGCCTTCTTCGGCGACGGTTATGGCTTCATCGAGCAGCTTCTCAAGCCGGCTTATTACACCCTGCATAACGTAGACGCCGGAAAAATCCTCGTCCTCCTCGCGTGCCTATGCGGCATCAAAGTCGTGGCGACCTGCGTAACGCTCGGCAGCGGCGGCAGCGGCGGCGTGATTGCCCCTTCGCTTTTTCTGGGCGCGACCGTCGGCGCTGTCATGGGCTCGGTCCTTCAACGCCTCGGCTGGTTTTACTCTATTCATCCCGAGGTCTACGCACTCGTGGGTATGGGGGCCGCGCTGGCCGCCGTCGTGCATGCGCCGCTTGCGTCGATCCTCATCTGCTTCGAAGTAACCGAAGATTACAAGGTGATGGTGCCGGCAATGCTGGCGTGCGTTGTCGCCACCGCGGTCGCGCGATTGCTATACCCGGATTCCATCTACACGCTTGGCTTGCGGATGCGTGGGGTCCGGATGGGCGGTTCGGGTGACGGCGCGATCCTGCGACGTCTAAGCGTGGAACAGGTCACGCTCGAACCGGCCAGCGTCGTTCATGGGGACGATCCTTTCCAAAAAATCCTTGATCTCACCGGCGCTACCGGGGCTACCAATTTCGTCGTCGTCGAAAACGACGGCAGTTACCGTGGCATGGTCGTCTCCGACGACATCCAGATGGCCCTGCTCGATCGCGAGGCCATTCCACTGCTCGTCGTCAACGAAATGATCCGCGACGATTTGCCGGTCGTGAAGCACACCGACGATCTGGGAACGGTCCTCGAAGCATTTTCACGGCACGAAGTGAGCCATCTGCCGGTGACGATGAATAGCCGGCCGAATCATGTCATTGGGCTCATCAGCCGGGCGGGATTGATGCGGAGATATCAGCAGGTTCTGGCGGAGGCGGGGTGAAGCCAGATGAGCTACCAGAAAATCAGAAATGCGGCGATGAAGCTTGCTCCGAAACGACGGGCGCGCCTAGCGGAAATGTTGCTCGATAGCCTGAGTAGTAAATCCGAGCTAAGTATTGAGAGTACATGGGTGGAAGAAGTCGAGTCGCGCATCGCAGATATTGAGAGCGGAAAGACAAAGGCGAAACCCCTTTACAAGGTGCTACGGCGATTGAGGGAACGACACAAAGTGGCAGACAGAGATTGATGGACTTCGAGAAGCGTCACTCGATCCGGTCGCGCCCGTTCATGTGCGGCCGCAGGGCGTCGGGGATTGTGATTGAGCCATCCGCGTTTTGATAGTTTTCCAGGATGGGAATCAGGATTCGCGGACTGGCGACGACCGTATTGTTCAGCGTGTGTACAAACCTGATTTTTCCGTCGGAGCCTTTGTATCGGAGGTTCAGACGCCGGGCCTGGAATTCGTACAGGCGCGAGGCTGAGTGGGTTTCGCCGTAGCCGCTGGCGGAATTCTTGCCGTCGTAGCGGCTGGGCATCCAGGTTTCGATATCCATCATCGACGCGTTTTTCACGCCAATGTCGCCGGTGCAGCATTGGATGACCCGGTACGGCAACTTCAGGCGGCGGAGGATTTCTTCGGAATAGCCGAGCATTTCCTTGTGCCAGCGTTTGGATTCGGCGATGTCGTTTTTGCAAATGACGACTTGTTCGACCTTGTCGAACTGGTGGANNAAGGTCTCGTCGAAGTGATAGGCGGTCAGCCCAACTTCGCCAGTGCCGGTGAGGAATAGATCGTCTTCGGTGACGTGATACGCCTGCTCGCGGCTGGCGGGGAAAAATCCGGTGCCCTGCATCGCGATGTCGCGGACTAATACAGGGACGGTTAATTGGGTGAAGCCATTCTCGCACGTCATCATGTCCATCGCGAGGCGAAGGACGGATTGATGCAGATCGGCGCCGGCGCCTTTTAGGAAATAGGATCGCGAGCCGGCCAGCTTTACGCCGGATTCAAAGTCAAACAGATCGAGCGCTTTGCCCAGCTCCATGTGGCTCTTCGGCTTGAATTCAAAGCGCCGCGGCTCGCCGTGCGTGTAGAGCACGACATTGTCATCCGCGCTCTTGCCGGGCGGCACATCATCATCCGGCGGCTGCGGAATCTGGAGCAATAGCTGGTCGCGGGCGCCCTCAGCCGTCTTTCGCTGCTGCTCCAGTTCCTGAAGCTGCGGCTTCATTGCCGCTGCCTTGGTTTTGATTGATTCTCGCTCTTCGGGATTCTTGGCCTTGCCGATCTGGCGGGAAAGTTCGTTCTGCTCCGCCCGCAGGCGGTCGAAATCCAACTGGGCGCGCGTACATTGACCATCGAGATCGAGTACGGCGGGGATATTGACCGCGACGTTCTTTAGCTCCGCGCCGCGGCGGTATTTTTCGGGATTCTCGCGCAGGTCCTTGATGTCAATCATGGATCACCACGCGAAGAAGTTTTACCAGGCGAAATGGGCAAACGCCTTGTTGGCATCCGCCATGCGATGGGTGTTTTCTCGGGTTGACATGGCCTTGCCTTCTTTTTTGTAGGCGGCCATCAACTCGTCCGCGAGACGATCGGCCATCGGCCGCCCGCCCGCGCTCCTGCATGCTTCCAAGAGCCAGCGAAACGCCAGGCTCTGCTGCCGACGCTTGTTGACCTGCATCGGCACCTGATAGTTGGCTCCGCCGACACGCCGGCTGCGGACCTCAACGTATGGCTTGATGTTATTGATCGCGGTTTCAAAGAGTTCCAAGACGGGGACGTCCTTCACCTTCTTGCCGACCTGATCGAGCGCTCCGTAGAAAACGCGCTGGGCGACAGTCTTCTTCCCGTCCCACATCAGACAGTTGATGAACTTGCTGACCAGCTTGCTGTTGTAGCGCGGGTCTGGTTTAAGGATATCTTCGCTGGCGGTAAATTTTTTGTATGCCATTGTTCAAAAACCTGCTGCGTTTCTTTCAGCGCCTAAGCCACCAAATAAAAGCCACGATACCCAGAATGATCATCACCAGAAAAACGATGACCGATTTCAAACTGGATGTTACATCCTTCGTCGTGCCCATGTCGGCATCCAGAAGGAACTGCAAAACCGTCATCTGCCTATTTCCCTGATTTAGCGCCGTACTTGCTGCGGCTGCGCTTGCGTCCCTCGACGCCGAGCGCATCCAAAGTTCCGCGAACGATGTGATATCGCACACCCGGCAGATCGCGCACGCGGCCACCGCGAACCAGGACAATGCTGTGTTCCTGGAGATTATGCTCCTCGCCTGGAATGTACGCGGTGATCTCACGGCCGTTGCTCAGCCGCACACGCGCGATCTTCCGCAGCGCGGAGTTCGGCTTCTTTGGAGTCATTGTCTTGACCTGGAGACAGACGCCCCGCTTTTGCGGGCATGCGTCGAGGTCTTTGACCTTATTGATCCGCGGCAAACTTCGACGCGGCTTTTTGATCAATTGATTGATCGTCGGCATCTTACTTTTGATCCTTGCTGTAAAACTCGGCCAACTACCGTCAAGGGGGAGGTATGATACGGGGAGGGGTGTGACTCTACAAGGGGCGGCAAACGGCCTTTTGTTACGGACTAGGCAACCGCCGATTCGCTCCCCTACGCCGCCTGAGTTGCGGAAACCGGCCGCTGAATCTCCAGCGGATATGCTGACATAATTTTACTCCTCCACAATACCCTGAAAATACAAGCACTTGAACCGGATTCCCCAGTTACCAAGGGTCGGTGATGGAGCCCCCCCCACCCAGTTATTGAAAACCTGCCGTCAAAATTGATCTTGAAGGCCCACCCGTTTACCTTGTCGCACAAACAGGAGCCAAAAAATGAAACGAGTCCTCGCGATTGTCGGAATATGTGTTTGCATCGGACTGCTCTTCACCGCCATCGGCTCGGCCGACACGGCCACCACCCAGCCCGACGACGGCGTTATCCGCATTAAGGCGGGCATGGACAAACCCTTTACCGACCCGCACGGTCACGTCTGGCAGGCGGACAAGGGTTTTGACGGCGGCGACACGACGGACCGGGATTCAACGCAAAAAATCGAGAATACGGACATGCCGGAGTTTTATCGGCATGAACATTACGACATGACCGGGTGGACCGGCGATGTCGCCAATGGCACCTACACGGTGAAGCTTTACTTCTGCGAAACGTACGACGGCATCACCGATGCCGGGCAGCGCGTCTTTAATGTCAAAGTCGGCGATCAGGACCTCAAGAATTTTGACATCTACAAAGAAGCCGGTGGACCGAACAAGCCCGTGATCAAGACGTTCAAGGATGTGAAGGTGACGGATGGGAAATTGAAGATCACGTTTGAAGCGGGCGAACAATCGCCGGAGATCAACGGGATTGAGATTATTCCGCAGAAGTAACGGGAATCGATATTGAACCGCGGAGGTCGCGGAGCGCAGAGGCCGGAGGAGAAAACCTCTCGCTATTTTTTCTGGTTTATCTCCGCAGCGTTGGCGGTTCAATTTGAGTTTTGCAATCGAAGAATTCACCCGTAAGGGAAAGACCCGTATTTCGGATTGGGATTGCGGTGGTGTAAATGGGCACTTCACCGATGTCGCTCTGGATCCCGGTGTATTTGGTTCCGCTGCTGCTGGCCGGGGTTCTGCTGTATTTTGGGCGGCGACGGCGCGTGGGTGGTGATCCGCATTGCCGCCGATGCAACTATCTCCTGCATGGCATTGAAAGTGAACGATGTCCGGAATGCGGCGGCAGCCTCTCTCCGGCTGCCATCGTTCGCGGCGAGCCGCGGCGGAGATGGGGTTTGCTGATTTTCGGATGGCTCGTGGTTCTGTTGGTGGGATCGTTGTGGGCAACCGATGCGATTATCCGACTTCAAGGCGTCGATTGGTATCAGTATGAGCCGACCTATTTCGTTCTGAAAGATTTGAACTCGAATCAAATTGTGACGGCGCAACGGGCGTGGGCCGAGCTTGTTCGGCGGGATGCCGGCGGATCGCTTTCAGCGCAAACGAGAGACCGGCTCGTGAAATTTGCCCTGGTTCGGCAAGGGAATGCCAAAGTTCCCTATAACAGCCTGGATATGGATTCGGTCAATTATTTGGGAAATCGGGCTGCTGCGAACGATCTGGCGCAAGAGGAGATGACGAAATTTTTTGAGCAGGCGGTGCGGCTGCGGCTGGTCGTTCGCCCGAAGGTGCTCGCGGGAGACCCAGTGCCATATGCAGCGCTTCATGATGGCCTGGGGCCGAGCAGCGGATTCTGGACGAAATTGACGATGAATGGAGTCGCGATCGACGGAAAAAACGTTCGGGGAAACACGGGCGGATATTCCGCCTTCGGGAGCTTTGGGTCCGGATCGAGCGGCTCCTTATTGGAATGCCGGACACCCGGCAAACACGCGGTCAGCTTGACATTTCGAATCGAGATTTTCAGCGGCGCATTCGATGCTCCGGGCAGCACGCCGCTTTATCGAAGCGATCGCACGGTGACCGGCGGTTTTGAAGTGTTGGCGACCCGGCCGGCCAACCTGATTCAGGCGGTCTTTGATCCGAAACGGGCTGTAGCGATTAAGGCGGCGATCGCGCTGGAGCCGCTTCATTTCAACGCCGGAAACGGGAATTCGTTTACCGGCAGTATCGATTTTCGCACGATTCCGGTGAATTTCGCGTTTGATGTTTACGCCAGACACGGCGGGACGGAGTGGTCGCTTGGCACGGTGACATGCAGCGCGGGAACCGGCCCGTGGGATTGTTCGGTTTTTGGAAAGGGCGACGCATCGATTCCCCCCACTGTGGATATCATCCTGCGCCCCAGCGAAAAAGCGGCCCGCGAGACCGTTGACGAGTATAGCTATTGGAATCAGGAACTCATCTATCAGAACGTGCCGGTCGCTCGGCCATGACTTCGCTGCCGGCAAGGGCAATCCCGATGGGCGCTGATTATCTTGCGTCATCATGGGCTCGGTCAGAATGGGTGTGCCTACGGAGTTGGTGCTGGCGATCCGCCGGCAGTTTGGCGCGGATTGCTTTCTTGAGACGGGGACGTTTCAGGGGGCGAGGGCTGTCTGGGCGGCTGGGGTTTTTCCGGGTGTTGTAACAATTGAAGCTTCGGGACAATTGCATGCCCAGGCCATCGCTCGGTTCGGGCATTTGAAAAACGTTCGTTTTGTGCAGAGGAGCAGTGCTGCCCTATTACGGGAGATTGTCCCGACGTTGGGGCGGCCCGTGATCTATTGGCTGGACGCACACTGGTCGGGAGGGGTAACGGCCGGGCAGGAATATGAATGTCCGCTACTGGATGAGATTCGGGCTATTGATGTTAGCGGGGATGATGCATTTATCCTGATTGATGATGCCCGTTTGTTTCTTGCGCCCCCGCCGCTGCCGCATAAGGCTGAGCAGTGGCCTGATATCGCTAGCGTCCTGGCCACGCTGCAAGAAAAATACCCAACGCGATATATTGTGGTGTCTGAGGATGTCATCATCGCCGTGCCTGCGGCGGCTCGTGAATTCATGATCCAGCATTGCAGGCAACAGACGTAAAAACAGCAGTTCGGCAAAACACGATCTTGGGACAAAATCCCAATTCGATTATCCTGACATGAATATGTTTGATGATCCAAACGAATCCCCGGCCGAGCGTCCGCTTAATCCGGCCGACAGGGCTAAAGAGAAGTCTGATGAATTCCGGATGCATGCGGAGCTGGCGGCGGTTTTTGAGGGCATTAGAAAATTTGGGGCTCAGCTCATTCCCGGTCTGGACCCGGAACTGGCCCGCGAGGCGCAGCGAACGTTTGCGCGGCTGGAGAAATCGAAATCAGTGGAGAGTCCTGTTCTTCCGGAACAATCGATGGCCGACGCGAGTGGATTGCTGAAGTTGCCGGAGGTTCGCGATCTCTCGACCAATGACTATCACATCCATCGCCGGCCGGGTGAGGTGATGATTTTCCGCTGGCTTGCGGGCTCAGAGGTTGAAACGTTCTATGATCGCATTCAGGCGCATTTCGATGCCGCGTTAACGGGCTGCCGGGAAGAGGAGCGGCATGAGCATGAATGGAAACAGGATCCGCAGCAGCTTGCGTATCTCACGGCGCTTGATGCCGTCGAGGTGAAAATGGCGGAGCGGTATCTCCGTGAGATTATCCGCACGCATAAGATTTTTGTGCTGTCGACGCAGTCGGCTGATGAATTGAATATTGCGTATCTGGCGGATTACATCATGAGCGTGCCGGTTGGGGATATTGTTGGGCCGAAATCGGCTCCGCCGAGTGAGCCGACGGAAGCGGATTTGGCCTGGTTTTTTAAGCTGTTTTCGCTGCGAGGGATTGTGGATGGGGCGGAGCGGATGTGCTTTTTTACTTATTTGCAGAAGTCGGATGATGGGTTTGGGGAGTGAGAGGGTAGATGATGTGCATCGGCGTATGTTGTCTCTTGACTCCTTTATGTCTCTCTCAAACATGAGACTAAGCCGGAAATGAAGGACGAAGTCTTCCACAACACCTCCCGAACCGCTATTCGGATTTTTCTCTCTATCGCCGCTGGGTTTGCCCTTGTTGGCGCTGTGCCGCTTCTCGTGCTCTCGGTAGGGAGCTTCCATGGCGGAGCATCGGCTGATACTCGGCAATCCTGTCTTCTCGCTGTCTGGATTATTTCGCCGCTGATGCTCGCGATGCTTACTTCGGCTCTGTTGACCATCCCGACGGCGCGGCAGGCGGATCGCGAATTCGATCAGTTCCGGCGCGGCGATCTGCTGGTGCGGTGGGAATATCCGCCGGAGTTCTGGGGGCCGTATGTTGACGCGGAGACACAGCGATTGCGGGCGGTATCGAAGGTGATCTTTTGGGTGATCTTCGGGCCTGCTGCGGTGATGGCCCTGTATATCGGATCTGTCGCGGCGAGAACGTGGCGCGGCAGAATCGACGTATACGCCGTTGCCGCGGCGGTGCTGATTGTTTTGACGGGCATTTATATTTTTTGCGCGCGGGCGGTGGTCCGGTTTCGGCGAAACGCGCTGCTCAATTGTTCGCGGGCGTACATCGGGCGGACTGCGGTGTATTGCGGCGGGATATTTAATTTCTGGGGATCGCAATTGCGAGCGCTGTACAGCGTTCGATTGCTGCCTGGACATACGGCCGAGCATCCGGGGCTATTGGAGTTTGTGATTGGGATGTCGACAGGAGCGAGGCGGACGGTGTCGGCTATTAATGCGGCGGCGATGATGACGATGCAAGGCGGGTATGCGCCGTCGCAATCGGCGCGGCAGGTGATTCCTATTCAGCCGGGGGATGAGGCGCGGGCCGCGGAGATTGTTGCGCTGCTTGGAATGCCGGTTCATGTTGCGCCGGTGCATATTCCATTTCGTTCGCCAGCGGCGGTTGCGCAGCCGACGGTTGCGATGGCAAAGAAAGCCCCGGCACTTTCCGGGGTGCATCACGATCCCCAATTATTGCATCGGAAAGCGGTTCGATGGTTTGTTATCACGATCGTTTTGCTTGTTGGCGGGCTGGGGATGTTTCTGTTTGCGATGCCGATTGATAGTGGGCGGCCTGCGGGAAGTGAGCCATCGTCGTTGGCGACTTTTGTTGAGATTATTGGATTGTTTGCGTGGGTTTTTTCGCCGGCGACGTTTGTTATGTCTATCGCCCAATGGTTCAGATCGCGGCATTCGGCCCATCCGGCGTACGGATAATCCGTCGGGAGAATAAGGGCGACTGGACACTTTCGTACACTTTCGTACACTTTTCGGTGTTTTTGTTAGTGATTACTAGCTTTTGATCCGCGTTTTTGAGGGGATTTTGCGTGAGGACAAGTGGACACATTGTTTCGGAGATGGTGAAGGTTTTGGACGTGTTTTGTGCTGGCCACCGGGTGGAAATTGAATTGGACCCCGATGCAATCGAGACCTTCGGCCGCCGAGACGCGGAGAACGCAGAGGGGTGATGAGGAGTAACAGTTTACCGCCGTCC
>PMAK01000278.1 GCA_003153655.1 Phycisphaerales bacterium | reverse complement strand
CCAGGCCCATGGACTATATGCCACTCCCCGAATTCCCGCCCAAGGTGGGCTAAAACAATTTTCACCCCAAATATAAACCCATGCCCCCACCCTATTTCCAACCGGATATGTTACCGCAGAGATCGCGGAGACCGCAGAGAAGCACCACACTAAACTCTGCCTGCAATTGTCGATTCTTCATCTGTGTGCATCTGATTCAAATCTGTGGCCAATACTCTTCTCTGCGTCTGTCTCCGCAGCCTGTCCCGGCGCGCCGGGGTCTCCGTGTCTCTGCGGCTCCCGCATTCCATCCCAAAAATCCCACCAAACCGCCCCCGAAGGTTCGATAACTATTGCTTTTATCCAAATCCCTCCGTAACACTAAGTACAGGTTCAATTTCAACGATTGTAGTGACAGGCACTTTTGGACGATGGACGAGGTATCTATGGCGAATTTAAATGACAAAGTCGTTGTCTGTGGCGCAGGGGGTTTCATCGGCGGTCACCTCGTAAGCGATCTGCTCGCCAAGGGACACAAAAATATCCGCGCCGTCGATATCAAACCCTTCGGCGAATGGTATCAACGCTTCCCCGAGGCGGAAAATCTCCAACTCGATCTCCAGGAGAAACCCGCCTGCTACAAATCCCTCAAGGACGCGAAAAACGTCTACAACCTCGCCGCTGACATGGGCGGCATGGGATTCATCGAAAATAACCGCTGCCTCTGCATGCTCAGCGTTCTGATCAACACGCACCTCTGCATGGCCGCCAAAGACTGCGGCGTCGATCGTTACTTCTACGCCTCCAGCGCCTGCGTCTACAACGCCGACAAACAACGCGACCCCAACGTCACCGCCCTCATAGAAGAAGACGCCTATCCGGGCCAACCCGAAGACGGCTACGGCTGGGAAAAACTCTTCAGCGAACGCATGTGCCGACATTTCCGCGAAGACTACGGCCTCAAAACCCGCGTCGCCCGATATCACAACGTCTACGGCCCCAACGGAACCTACGACGGCGGCCGCGAAAAGGCCCCTGCCGCCATCAGCCGAAAAGTCATCGAAGCCAAACTCACCGGCAAGCACAACATCGAAATCTGGGGCGACGGTCATCAGACCCGCTCATTCATGTACATCACCGATTGCCTCAAGGGCACGCAAAATCTCCTTGCCGGCGACATCATCGAGCCGATCAATCTCGGCAGCAGCGAACTGGTCTCCATCAATCAGCTCGTGGACATCGTTGAAGACATTGCCGGCATCAAGCTCAAACGGAGCTACAACCTCAAGGCGCCCAAGGGCGTCAATGGCCGCAACAGCGATAACACGCTGATCAAAAAGCTCATGGGTTGGGAGCCGGACACCAAGCTCCGCGCCGGCATGGAAAAAACCTATCGCTGGATTCACGACCAAATGACCAGCAAACGTAAATCCGCCTGAGCGGCGATATCAAGCGATCCATGCCTCCAATTCCGGCCCAGCGCAAGACGATCCTGGTCGTCAGCCAGGTCTTCGTCCCCGATCCCGCCAGCGTCGGCCAGCATATGGCCGACGTGGCGATCGAACTCGCCCGGCGATTCCAAACCGGCGATAAATACGACCTGCGCGTCTACGCCTCCGCCCGCGGCTACGAAAACCCGACCGTCGAATACCCGCGCCGAGAAACCATCGGCGCGGCCGACGTCCGCCGATTCCCCTTCGCATCCTTCGGAAAAAAGTCGATGCCCCTCCGCGTCCTCGGCACCGCGGTCTTCATGATCCAGGCATTCATCGCCGCGATGTTCACGCCCCGGCTGGCCGGAATATTTTTCAGCACCTCTCCCCCGCTGATCGGCTTGCCGCTGAGCATCGCCGCCGCATTCCGGCGTGTCCCCACGGTCTATTGGGCCATGGACCTCAACCCCGACCAGCTCTTCGCCCTCGGAAAACTGAAACAATCCGACTGCATTTGCCGCCTCCTCGAAGCCACCAACAGATTCATCCTGAAGCGAAGTGCCCTGGTCATCGCTCTCGACCGCTTCATGGCCAAACGCCTGGCCGCGCGCAAAATCCCAAGACTGAAAATATTCGTTCTTCCACCATGGCCGCACGAAAACAGCATCGCCGATGCGCCGACGCCCACCGAAAATCCGTTCCGAATGCGTCACAACCTCAACGGCAAATTCGTCATCATGTACAGCGGCAATCACAGCCCAAGCAATCCGCTGACGACGATCCTAAACGCGATCGTCCGCCTGAAAGCCGAGCCCGACATCAAATTCCTCTTCGTAGGCGGCGGCGGCGCCAAGAAACAAGTCGAGGAATACATCCGCAATCACGAACTCACCAATGCAATCTCACTGCCCTATCAACCGCTTGCGGATCTAAAGCATTCTCTTTCCGCCGCCGACGTTCACATCGTCTCGCTCGGCGAAGAAATGATCGGCATCATCCACCCATGCAAAATCTACGGCGCAATGGCCGCCGCCCGCCCGATTCTGTTTCTCGGCCCGCAACCCTCGCATATCAGCGACCTGCTGGACCAGCACGAAATCGGCCTGCAAATCCGTCACGGCGACATCAACGGCGCGGTCGAAGCCATCCGCCGGTTTCATGGCATGACAACAACCCAATTGCAATCCATGGGCCGCACCGCCCAAACAATTCTTCACCAGTCGCTGAGCCAGCAATTGCTATGCACCCGCTTCTGCGACGCGGTCGAACAAGCGATGCGCGTCAAACGATAAAAAAACGGCGAAGCCGCCCGTTCGACGGGCGTCTTCGCGGTTGTATTTATTCCGTAACTCACGATAAACTCCATTCATGCAACGCTGGCTCCTGATTCTCTCCGTCATCGGACTCCTGGCAGCAGCCGTCAGTTGCGAAAGAACCGTCTACGAACCAGGCGAACCCGAACACGGCGGCGTCTTCCTCTACGGCACGCCATCCACAACCGCTCCATAACGCTCCTTTTGATCGGAAAGTCCAGATCAATGAATCGCCGCATCATCTATCTCTTATGCGCGCTGGTGAACGCCGGATTTCTCAGCAGTTGCAACACCGCGCCGAAAGACGCCGGCTACGGTGATGTTCGCCAACTCATCTCCGATCGCACCGGCCTGACCGTAGCGTGGAATGCCCAAACCGCTGACGATGCGGCCGTCGCCACAGCCATCGACAAAATCCTCGGCACCAAATTAACCGCCGATCAGGCCGCGCAGATCGCCCTGCTCAACAACCATCATCTGCAAGCGATATTCGAGGATCTCGGAATCGCCCAATCCGATCTCGTTCAGGCGGGCCTGCTCAAGAATCCAATCTTCGACCTCGGCGTACGTTTCCCCGACCGCGCCCCGGCCGGCACCTATCTCGACATCGGCGTCACCGAAGATTTCCTCGACATCGCTCTCCTGCCCGCGAGAAAAAAGCTCGCCGCCGAACAATTTGAAGAAGCCAAAGCAAGAGTCTCGGATGAAGTGCTGAAACTCGCCGCCCAGACTAGCGCCGATTTCTACACCTATCAGGCGGCCGAGCAGATGTTCGAGCTCCGCCGCACGGAGGACCAGGCCTCCGTCGCCGCTCTCGAAGCCGCAAAAAAATTGCACGACATCGGCAACCTCACCGACCTCGCCTTCGCCAGCGAACGAGCCCAGGATGTTCGCACCAAAATCGAACTTTCCGATGCCGAGGCGACCGCCGCCGAAGCTCGCGAAAAAGTCACCAGCGACATGGCCCTCTTCGAATCACAACTTCACTGGACCGCCGCCCCACTTGCGGATATTCCGACATCAGAAATCCCCGACAAGGGCCTCGAATCCCTCGCCCAGCGACAACGGCAAGATCTCGCGGTTGCGCGCCAAAACGTACTCGCCCAGGCCCAAACTCTCGGCATGACCGCCGACTTCCGATTCTTTAGCGAATTGAACCTCGGCCCGGAATTCGAGCGGGAGACCGATGGCCAATGGCGCATTGGCCCGATACTCTCCTTCCCTCTTCCGCTGTTTGATCAGGGTCAAGCCAAGTTGAGCCGCGCACAGGCGATGCTTCGCCAGAGCGAGCAGGAATGTCTCGCGCTGGCCGTCGACGTGCAATCCCAGGTGCGAGCCGCCCGCGCGAAGTTAACGAACGCCCGCGCAAAGGCAGTTCTCTATCGTGATGAAGTCATCCCGGCGGAGCGCGACGTCCTTCATCAAACCGAGCTTCAATACAACGGCATGTACATCGGTGTTTTTGAACTCCTTCAGACGAAAAAAGAACAAATCGATGCCTCGCGCGAATACGTCGAATCGCTGCGGGATTACTGGATTGCCCGATCCGAATTGGATCAAGCCGTCGGCGGCCGCCTGCCGTCAGTGACATCAACCGCGCAACCCGAAGAAAACGGAGGCCACTCATGATGACCCGACGTGAAATGATCGGCGCAGCGGTCGTTGCCGGCGGGGCCGCGATCATCAACCGAGTTTCAAGCGTCTTCGCCGTCGATACTCCGACGAACAATCCAACTCCCGCGTCACCACCTGATCCGAATCAGACCTACACACCAGTCTGCACGCCAAATGGCACAACGCTCCCATTCAAAATGGTGGATGGCGTGAAAGTCATGCACCTGATCGCCGGCGAGATCGAACACGAATTCGTCACCGGCCTGCGCGCCCACTGCTGGGGATACAACGGCAGCACGCCGGGACCGACCATCGAAGCCGTCGAGGGCGATCGTCTCCGCATCTACGTCACCAATCGGCTCCCCGCGCCAACGACGGTCCACTGGCACGGCATCAGAATTATCAACGGCATGGATGGCGTCAACGGCCTCACCCAACCCGCCATCCCGCCGGGCCAGACCTTCCGCTACGAATTCACGGTCCCTGACGCCGGCACATTCATGTATCACCCGCATTTCGATGAGATGACGCAGCAGGGCATGGGCCTGATGGGGATGTTCATCGTCCACCCGAGCCAGCGCGGCGCGAACGCGCCGGACCGCGATTACGTCATTATGCTCAGCGAGTGGCGGATTGATCCCGGCGCGAGCCGGCCTGTCACAACTGAAATGGTCGAGTTCAATGTCCTGACGATGAACAGCAAGGCCTATCCCGCGACCCAGCCGATCGTTGCCAAGCTCGGCGAGCGTGTGCGCATCCGCTTTGGAAATCTCGGCGCGATGGACCATCATCCGATCCACCTCCACGGATTTCAGACATTGCTTGTCGAAACCGACGGCGGCGTCATCCCCGAAACCGCCCGCTATTCCGGGAACACGGTCCTTGTTCCCGTCGGAGCCACGCGTGCGATTGAATTCATCGCCGACAACCTCGGCGACTGGCCCATGCACTGTCATATGACTCATCACGTCATGAACCAGATGGGACATAACGTGCCGAACATGCTTGGCGTCGATGGCGGCGCGATCGACCGCGCCGTGCAGCCGCTGCTTCCGAATTACATGACCATGGGAGCAACCGGCATGGGCGAAATGGGTGAGATGTCGATGGCGACGCCGAGGAACAGCATCCCGATGAAATGCGGCAAAGGCCAATTCGGAACGATCGACATGGGCGGCATGTTCACGCTCGTAAAAGTCCGCGAACAACTCACCGGCTACGACGATCCGGGCGATTACAAATTCCCGGCCGGATCAGTCGCGGCTGAAGCAACCGATGCGGAACTCCGACGGGATGGAATTAAGCTGGACTGAACACAACTGGACAGAACTCAACACTTTTCGGCGTTTTTGTTAGTGATTGATACGGATCCCACAGAAAAANNATTCAAGTGGAATCCGTATAATAACATATTTAGGTCGGAAGTAGACCTCGCGTGAGACAGGCGGCTGAGCTCAAACCACTTTCCCCAATCGATCCACCGCGACCTCAGCTTGTCTCACATAATCGCCGCCGAATAGCACCACGTGATTGAGCAAAAAATAGAGCTGATAAATCAGCTTCCGAACCCGATGATATTCCTCGGTTAATCGCCGCCGCTGTTGATATGTCTTTAAAAACGCCGGCGTGGATGTCTGGAACAGCGACAGGTACGCGATCTCCGCCTCGAAGTGGGCATATTTGCAATTGGGGTCCAATAGAGCTGTGATTTTCCACTGCCCGGAATCGTCCGGCTGCGCCAGGATATTGGTAGACCAGACATCCCAATGAACCAACCGCGGGACTTCATCATGCTGCAACAATTGATCCAGATGATCGTGAATCCTTCCGATCTGCTTTCGTGTTTTGACGGAAAAAGCCGGCAATTTCAAAACTTCCTGGCAGATGGGATCGAATATCGCGCGGTAAAACGCGGGCCATGAATCAAACTGCGACGGTTCGGGTGAAATCTCCACACGTCCGTATTCCGTCGCGGTACTCTCGTGAAGCAGGATCAGCATTTCAGCCAGTTGTGTTTGTAAGCCATCGAATTCTTCACCCGAGCATTTCTGTTTTGCCAGGTGCAGATTAAATCCCTCGACGAATTCCATGAGAATGTAGCTGAATGGATCATCAAGCGAGCCGATCTTGGCTGCATAAACCTCCGGCGTGGGCAGACCAAGCTCGGACATGCGCTTCAACTGGTGTGCTTCGTTGATGTAACTGCGATCGACGCGATGGGGAGAAATTTTGCAGACGACCTTGCGGCCATCGGTTAATTCCACTGCAACGGCTGTGCTGATACATCCCCCCTCAAGCGGCGTGACCTGGGCGATTTGAGCCGAACTGCTGCCCCATTCCCGCACAATTCGGCCCAATACGTCCCACGAGATGTCTATCTCCTGTGACATCGTGGAGATGGCACTATCGCATGATCAGGCGATTCAGACAAATGAAAAATTCGAAATGCCAATTGCCAGCTATCGATCGCGCGCGGTAGGAACCAGGTAACTGCTATAGTTATACGCCGGCCCCACGCTGGTTCCGCAGTATCCCGGAACATCGAGCGGCGGATGGCTCGCCGTCAATCGATGCGGAGCGAGCGCGGTGTAAATATTATCGTTTGAAACGCCGCAATAGGGTGTCGATTCAAACGAGACATCGCCCGCGGGATGAAGCACATTCTGCCCCGCATGCTGATGATTCGGCGAATTTCCTTTCGCCAGCTCAAACGGCGGCGCGTCCCGCGTGGGCCCGATCACGCGAATTCCATCGCAGGCGTACCCGGGATTTTTATCGGCCATCACCGCGTATTCCGCCGGCAACTGATCGCTGCTGAACACGACGTTAAACGCATTCGTAAACGGAGATGCATATGAATAGCTGAGATTCCGCGGCGAGCGAAAATTTCCCCGCTTCTGCGCGGAGACCGGATTGCCCGTAATGTCCGTCAGTCGATCCGGCTCATCTGAAGTGCTGGGGCAGATGAACGTGGCGGGGTCTTTCACATATCCCTGCCGCACCAAAAGCCAGATCGACGCGGTGATGTCATTTGCCTGGACCGCCTTGGGATCATCAGTCCCGGTGAAAGCGACGTACCCGCTCGGTTTGTGAACCGGATCGTAAAATGTCTCCGGCATCGGAAGATTCGGGCCGTTGTCATGCGCATAGTGCCGCAGCGCTTCCTGAATCTGGCCGAGATGCGCGTAACATTCGGTTCGATGCGCGTCCTCGCGGACCATCACCATGTAGGGAAGAATGATCGCGACCAGGATTGCGAAGATTCCGATGGCGGCCAGAAACTCGATGAGCGTGAAGCCGAGATGAGAAACTCGAAACCCGAAACCCGAATGACCAAAACCGAATGACTGACGTGGACGGTTATTCGACCTTCTGATTTCGGATTTGGTCATTCGGGTTTGCCTCAAGGCTGTCCCCGGAAGAACTGCGAGCGGTCGTTCTTGTCCGCTTCGATCGCCTCCGCCACTTCCCTATCGGTGAGCAAATGTCCTTTGAAATCGTTCAGTACCAGCGGCGCGGCCTCGGGCTGCGTTGTTGGCACGAGCTGAATCACGGCGAGTTTGTAAAACATCATGTCCGCCCCGCTCACTCGATCCGCGACGAGGCCAATGCTTCCGCCGGGAATGATGATCGCGCCGATCAGGCTCGTGCCGTCCCATTGCGGATCAATCGAAAACTGAACCGTGCGATAGCCGGGCCTTTCAATCAGCACCTTATGCGACAGCCTGCGCATCAGGCTCATTTCCGCCGGGGATGTATATGGCTTGCCATCGACGATCACGGTGGCCGGTGTGGGAACCGTTTCAAAAGTCATGGTTTCATGGGCGCCACGCAGGACTGTATTACATCCGCCGCAAAGCGGGACCGATAATAGCACTGTCCAAAGCCAATTGGTTCGCATCGATTCTCCGGATAGAGTTCTAAGTCTCTATCGACTTGGCGATGGTGATCTGGGCCAGTTTTTCGTTCCGGCGAAGCTGTCCGCAGGCGGCGTCGATATCGCGTCCCCGGCTTTTGCGGACGTGCGCGTTCACGCCGTTCTCGCGCAGGATCATTTGAAACCGCATGACCGCCTCCGCCCTCGGGCGGATGAAGGGCAGGCCGTTCACCTCATTGTATCGAATCAGATTGACGTTCGCGCGGAGCGTTTTGCAGACGGCCGCCAGTTGCCGCGCGTGTTCCGGCTTATCATTCACATCCTGGAGAAGAATATATTCCAGGGTGATTTCGCGGCCGGTCTGCTCGAAGTAGTACCGGGCCGCTTCGAGGATATCTTCAAGCGCAAAATGCTCGGCCCAGGGAATCAGTTGCTTCCGCAGCGATTCACTCGGCGCGTGCAGTGAGATCGCCAGATTCAGCGGCAAATTCTCGTTCGCGAGTTCGCGCATTTTCGTCGGCACGCCAACGGTTGAGATTGTGATCTTCCGCGCTCCGATATTGAAACATTTCGGATCGTGCAGAATGCGCACGGCCTGCATCACGCTCGCATAATTCGCCAGCGGCTCTCCCATTCCCATGAAGACAACATTGGTGATGTGCTCGTTTTTGGCTGCGAGAATTTTGTTGAGCAGAAAAATCTGCTGCACAATCCGGTCGGCCGATAGGCTCTGTTTGACGCCGCCCACCCCACTTGCGCAAAACTTGCACCCCACCGGACAACCGACTTGCGAACTGATACAGGCGGTGCGGCGCGGCCCATCCGGAATTATCACGGATTCGGCCATCGCCCCATCCTCTTCCCACATGACGAGGATTTTCTGGGTCCCGTCGGAACTGCTTTGATGCTGCGTCACCGTGCCAATCGCAAAGGAAATGCGGTCATCAAGCGTTTGGCGGTCGAGCTTGGAGAGGTTGAGCATTTCCCGCGGATTTGCCACGAGTTTCTGGTAAACCCACTGGTAAATCTGCCCGGCGCGGTAGCTGGGCCAACCCCATCCCCCGACGAACTGAGTCAGCTCATCCGGCAGCATTGCGAAAAAATTGACGTTGCCAGATTTTGTCATCGCAGCGAGCATATTATGTAGGTGTAAGCGGGTAGAGCAATGTTGGGTTAACAGGAAGGAGGCCCTGATTGCAAAACCTTAAGAATAGTCCGAACGTTTCTTTGCTCAAGCGCGATCCGGCGCTGCCAGTGGTCGTGGACATCACCGACGGGAAAAATTTTCCGGAACCAATCTCGCCGCAGAATAAACCGGCGGCTCATTCAACTCCGTCCGGCGATGACACTCCAGCGGTGGCTGCGAAACCAGCGCAGCGCAGCGATGAGGATTTGCTCATCGCTTACCGTCGCGGCGATCGCGCCAGCTTCGCACAACTGTTGCAACGATATCAGCGCGAGCTGTTCCACTTCCTCGTCCGCTTCACCGGCGACCGCGCCTCGGCCGAGGACATCTTTCAGGAAACCTTCCTGCAAGTCCATCAAAGCGCGGATCAGTTCGACGCGCAGCGACGGTTCCGACCGTGGCTATTCACCATCGCGGCAAACAAGGCTCGCGATCTTCATCGGTCCCAGGTCCGTCGGCAGGCGACGCCGCTCCAGGCCGCGATCGTTCCCGGCAACGAGGATAGTGGTGTTTTCATCGACCTGATGAAGAGCACCCAGCCGACGCCGAGCGAACCGATGGAACGGCAGGAGCTTCAGGCGCTGGTGCAAAAGACGGTAATGGACATGCCGGTGAATCTGCGGGAGATCCTCCTGCTCTCTTATTTCCATCAATTCCCATACAAGCAAATCAGTGATATTCTCGAGATTCCGTTAGGAACGGTAAAATCTCGGCTGCACGCGGCGGTGGCATTTTTCGCACATCGTTGGAAAATGCTGAACCAACGCAAATCCGATTCGTAATGTACGGAGATAGTGCGACGGCTTTGACGTGACGTTCCACATCCAAAAGCGCGACGCACAGGTGTATTGTTCTTATCGGTCTGTTTGAAACTCTATTCTCGTCATCGACTTACGCCACCCGGGCGGATGGGCGGAATCGGCGGACTCGATTGTTGTTGGTAGAGCAGGACTTTTTTAATGGGGAGAGACGGTATGAAGCTTAACGATAAAGACGGTGAAATTGTCGATTTGCTTCTGGACCGTCCGTCTCAGAACCCGGCAGCCGGTGGAGGCTTTGTGAAACCATTGGATTTACAACCCGAACGCGTGCGGACGATTCAAAAGGTGCTTAGCCTGTTGGACGGTTTGCCCGCGGAGGAGCCGCCGACGGATCTGGTTTCCCGGACCCTCGACNNCTGATGGCGCGGTTAAATCGGGATCTCGTTCACGTCCGCCGCCAGGACTCCGGCTGGTGGATGACCGCCAGACACCGGCTTAGCGTGCAATCGCTTCAATCAAACGATCGATCTCTTCCTGCGAATGCTCGCAGTTCAGCGTCACTCGCAATCGACTCGTCCCGCGCGGGACTGTAGGCGGGCGAACCGCTCCCACCAGCAAATTTTTCTTTAGTAATTTATCCGCCAACTGAATCGCCGCTGATTCTTCTCCCACAATGATGGGTACGATCGGTGAATCGCCATCCGGCAGGACCATCCCTTTGCTGCGCAAGCGTGCTCGGACTTCCCGCGCCAGCGTCCGGACGCGCTGCTGCCGTTGTGGCTCATCGCGCATCACATGGATTGCTTCTTCAATTCCTGCCGCGATCGCCGGGGGAATGCTGGTCGAAAAAATATAGGCACGGCCGAGGTTTACTGCCGCGTCGCAAAAAGATTTGCTCGCGCAAATCGCGCCGCCTATGCATCCCACTGCTTTTGAAAACGTCACGACAAAAATATCCACCGCGTCCGTCAGGCCAAATTCCGCGGCCAATCCCGATCCGTTTGCACCGTATACTCCGCTCGCGTGCGCCTCATCCAGCAGCAATACAAACGGCCGCGCACGTTTCAATTCCACCAGCGATTTCAAATCCGCCGCGTCTCCATCCATGCTGAAGATGGATTCGGTCACGACAACTTGCAACTGCTCGGCGTCGGCTTCGTGCAGCAGCCGTNNTAGCAGCCGCTTGAGCTTAGCCATCCCGTTATGAGGAAACACACGCCAGACGGCGCCGGAAGCGCGGATCGCATCCAGCAATGATGCGTGCGCGAGTTTGTCGACGAGAAATCGGACACCGCCGTGATTTTTGCCCAACCCCGCCAGCGCTTGAATGGCCGCTTGATTGGCTTGGTATCCGCTGGGAAGAAGAATCGTCGCTTCGGTCCCCTTCCATGCGGCGACGACAGATTCTGTTGCCGCGTGTTGCGGGGAGAATCCGCTGATCAAACCGGCCGCGCCAGCCCCCGCGCCAAATTTTGCCGCGGCTTTCCCGACCGCAGCCACGATGCGTGGATGATGGGTTAGTCCGAGATAATTATTCGAGCAGAAATTGACGCATTGCCGCCCATCAATTTCCACGTGAACCGCATCGAGGGGAATAACGATGCGCCTGCTTCGGAGCTGGTGCGCCTCCGCAAGCCGCGATAGCTCGTCTTTCAGAAGTGAATCGAACGACTCCGGCATCGGTAACATCAACGCCGCACGGCAAATGCAGCGCTATTCGTCCTTGTCGTCGTCGCCGGCGTCGCTCATCTCGGCGATGTCTCCTGCCTCATCATCAATGACGCCGCCGATTAAGTTGGCGAGCCTCTGTTTCATCAGGCGACCCACCTTGAACTTGACGGTGCGTTTCTCCGGGACTTCGACCGGCTCGAGCGTCTTGGGGTTTTGCGCTTTGCGCGCTTTGCGGATTTTGGTCTCAAAGACGCCGAAGTCACGGAATTCCAAGCGGTTGCCCTTGCCGAGCTCGTTTACGATCTCGTCCAGGAACTGCTGAACGACGCGTTTTACCTGAACACGGCGCTGCGCCGCGTTATCAGCGATTCGGTCAATCAATTCTTTCTTGGTGATGGTTGCCATAGCACCCTCGAATGGATTTAACATGCGACGGGAAACAGACTTAAATACTATCACTTACAATTTGAAGGATTGCAAGAATAAACCGAACTGGTGACACCCCAATTTTTTGGTAGGAAATAGCTTAGCGGGTGATAATTCCGGAGGTTTGGCTGATCGCCTGACGCTGATAATCATCCGGGCTCTGGAACTGCCCGAAGCGGCCCCCGCCGGAAAAGTCAGAATACCAGTCATCATTGGTCAGGGAATAATAGGTGGTCCTGGCGTCCTCAAACCCCAGGAAAGCTGCCGCCCCACGGTCATCCCGGGATAGATCCAACTGCGGCATCCCCGCAATTGCCGGGGGATCAAACGCCAGCACTGGAGCCGATGAATTATCATAAACATGGGCTTGTTGCACCGAAGAGACGCCGCTCGGCTGCGAAGCACAACCCGCCAGTGCCAAAGCCAGGAATGTAAATCCAACCCATCGCATAGGCGGGGTATATCAAACCGGATGCCACCCGATCCAAGTATCGATAACCCCTATATATTAGCGTCCAATACAATCTCCGATCAAACGCTCTCGTCACCATTCATGCTGGCATGATGATTTTCGGCAACATCCCGCGTTGCAATTCCGCACCATCAATCGGCCTCGTCGATTTTGAAAGACATGGAAAAGGTGCGGCGTTGACATTCCGATATCTCAAGGCTCTAATACCCAACGTTATGAAATTGCCATTCCTGCTTTCTCGACTTGCCCTGGCCCTTCCGGGCCTTGCACGCGCGCGATCGTAGGAAGCCTGATCCACCCCAAGCGAAGACTAGGCCCTGCGATCCAGAATCGTAGGGTTTTTTTATTGGTTGTTTTTTGAGAGTTTTTCGATATCGAAGGAGTCAGCCATGGATACCGTGCGAATTTTCGACACAACGCTGCGCGACGGAGAGCAATCTCCCGGCGCCACCCTCACCCGCGTTGAAAAGCTCGAGATCGCCCGGCTGCTCGAAGCGATGGGCGTCGATATTATCGAGGCGGGATTCCCCATCAGCTCCAACGGCGATTTTGAATCGGTTCACGCCATCGCGTCGGAGATCGGAAACAGCGTGGTCTGCGGACTGGCCCGGTGTGTTCCGGCCGACATCAAACGGGCCGGCGAAGCCGTGCAGCCCGCGACTAAAAAGCGAATCCACGTCTTCTGCGCAACTAGCAAAATCCACCGCGAGCATAAGCTCAAGATGGGCCAGGAGCAGATCATAAAGATTAGTGTGGAATCGGTTCAGCAAGCCCGTGGCTATACGGATGATGTCGAATTTTCGCCCGAAGACGCCAGCCGGACGGAATTGGAATTTTTGGAGGAAATCGTCCAGGCCGTCGTTGAAGCTGGGGCGACTACCGTCAATCTCCCCGATACTGTCGGCTACGCCACGCCCACGGGCTACGGCCACATCTTCTCGCACCTGCTAAACAAACTCCCGATCCTCCGGCAGAAGAACGTGATCCTCTCGTGCCATTGCCATGATGATCTGGGTCTGGCGGTCGCCAATTCCCTGGCGGCGATTGAAAACGGCGCGCGTCAGGCTGAATGCACCATCAACGGCATCGGCGAACGCGCGGGCAACGCAGCGATGGAGGAGATCATCATGACCCTCCAGACACGTCATGACTATTACAAAACAACAACTCGCATCGACTCGACCAAAATCTATTCCATCAGCCGAATGGTCAGCACACTCACCGGCCTGGTCGTTCCGCGCAACAAAGCCATCGTCGGCGAAAACGCATTCGCCCACGAAGCCGGCATTCACCNNCGCGAGACCTACGAAATCATGGACCCCGCCACGGTGGGAATTCCCAAGACGTCGCTCGTCCTCGGCAAGCATTCCGGGCGGCATGCATTCCGCGAGCGCATCAATTTCCTGGGGTATACGTTGAATGATACGCAGCTCCAGGCTGCGTTTGATAAATTCAAAGCCCTGGCCGACAAGAAGAAGGAAGTCTTCGACGAAGACCTCGAAGCGCTGGTGGACGATCAATTGAATTTGTCCAGCGACCTCTGGGAATTGGTTGGCCTGCAAGTAACCGCCGGCGGCAAAACCACGCCCACGGCCACGGTGACGCTGCGCGACAGCTCTGGCCAAACCGTGCAGGACGCCAGCGT
>PMAK01000043.1 GCA_003153655.1 Phycisphaerales bacterium | reverse complement strand
GGACGCAAAACAAGAGCGTCCATTCACTAATTATCGGCAATCCGGTCGATTTTTTCAAGGCACAATCCGGGCGAATTTCAGGCTCCTGGCTTGGCTCCACGCAGGGCCACTTCCTGCTGGCTGCGTTCGATAAACTCCCTGAGGGGCATCTGGCCCAGATCGGTTCCGGTGCGGGCGCGGACGGCAACGAGTTTTGCCTCGACCTCTTTTTCGCCTATGACCAGCATGTAGGGCACTTTCTGAATACTTGCCAGGCGAATCTTGGCCCCGATCTTGTCGGCGCCGAGATCGGCTTCGACCCTTAGTCCGGCCTCTTTCAGGGCTTCCACGGCTTCGTTGGCATAGTCGTTGAACCGTTCGCTGATGGTCAGGACCGTGACCTGAACGGGCGACAGCCACAAGGGGAATGCCCCGCCGAAGTGTTCGATGAGGATGCCGGTGAAACGTTCCATTGAGCCGAATGGGGCGCGGTGGATCATGACGGGGCGGTGTTTTTGTCCGTCCGGGCCTACATATTCGAGGCCGAAACGTTCGGGCAGGACGTAATCGAGCTGGACGGTTCCGAGTTGCCATTTGCGGCCGAGAACATCGCGGACGAGAAAATCGACCTTGGGCCCGTAGAACGCCGCTTCGCCCTTGGCCACCACGAAGTTCAATTTCATCTCCGTCAGCACCTTGGCCAATTGCGCCTCGGCCAGATCCCAGAGTTTGGGATCGCCGGCGAATTTGGTGCTGGCCGGATCGCGCAGGCTGAGCCGCACTTCCACATCCCGGAACTCCAAAGATTTGAAGACGAACTGGACCAGATCGAGCGTGCTGCGGAATTCCTCCTCGACCTGTTCTGGGGTGCAAAATAGGTGAGCATCATCCTGGGTAAAGCCGCGAACGCGGGTCAGGCCGTTTAGTTCGCCACTCTCTTCGTATCGATAGACGGTACCAAATTCGGCGAGGCGGACCGGAAGATCGCGATAACTCTTCGGCTCGGCCGCGAAAATTTGAATGTGATGCGGGCAGTTCATCGGCTTGAGGAGATATTCCTCTGGATCAGCGGGCTTCGTCGCCGCGTCTGCGGCGGAAGCGGTACGCTCGGCCATGTGAATCGGGGGGAATTGGCTTTCCTTATAATACGGATAATGCCCGCTCTTTTTGTAGAGCTCGATGTTGCCCACATGCGGCGTATAGACCTGGTGATATCCCCGGCGGGTCAGTTCTTCGCGAATGAAGCATTCAAGCTGATACCGTATCACCGCGCCCTTGGGCATCCAGAGGATCAGGCCACTGCCGACCAGCGGGCTGATGGTGAAAAGGCTGAGTTGTTTTCCGAGTGTTCGATGATCGCGCTTCTTGGCTTCATCAAGGAGCTTCAGATGATTTTCGAGTTCTTTTTTATCGAAGAAGGCGGTGCCGTAGATTCGGGTGAGTTGTTCGCGATTGCTGTCGCCGCGCCAGTATGCGCCGGCGAGGCTCATGAGCTTGAACGACTTGATTTTGCCGGTGCCGGGGATATGCGGGCCGCGGCATAGATCCGTGAAATCTCCCTGCCGATAGATCGAGACGCTCTTCTCGCCCGCCTTGGCGAGTTCGTCGATGATCTCATCCTTGAATCGCTGGTTTTGGCTGTGAAGAATCTCCTTGGCCTTGGAAGGATCGACCTCTTCCCGCGAAAAGGGGAGGTTGGCCTCGACGATTTTTTGCATTTCCTGTTCGACTTTTGGCAGATCATCGGCGGAGAAGCCGGGCGGCAGTTCGAAGTCGTAGAAGAATCCGTTTTCGATTACGGGGCCGATGGTGTATTGGACCGAATTTCCGTAGAGATGGCGAAGGGCCTGGGCGAGAATGTGCGCGGTGCTGTGCCGCATGACGTAGAGGCCGTCGGGGTCTCGCTCGGTAACAATCGTGACTTCATGCTCGCCGGCGAGAGTGGAGGAGAGATCGACGAGCTTACCATCGACCTTGGCGACGATAGCCGCCTTGGCTAAACCCTTTCCGATGGACTCGGCCAATTGCATGACGGTGCTGCCGTCGGGGATTTCCCTGCGGCTGCCGTCGGGTAGTTTAATGACTGCCATAGATCACCAGATTAAAGGTAAAACCGCGTGATTGGTCAAACTGAAAAGAATAGACTTCTGCTGCGTCACGTCGTCCGGTCTATAATGGCTGAAATTAAAAAGGAGTCTCGTGATGGTAAAGACGGCATTGCTGGTAACACTGGAAGCCAAGCCGGGCAAAGAGAAGGAAGTGGAGCAGTTCCTCGCCGGAGCTTTGCCGATTGTGCAGAGCGAGCCGGCGACGATCGCCTGGTTTGCGATAAAAATGGGACCGTCGAAATTTGGGATTTTTGACGCTTTTCCTGATGAAAAGGGCCGCCAGACTCATCTCTCCGGCAAAGTCGCCGCGGCACTCATGGCCAAGGCGCCCGAGCTTCTGGCGAAGCCGCCGTCGATTGAAAAGATTGACGTCCTGGCCGCAAAGCTGCCGGATTAGCGGGGCGGCGTCCACCGGGATGGCCGTAAGACGACAACTTGCGTCCCTACGGCAATTTGCGCCTCTGCCTCGTTATCTCCGCTGCAACCATCCGGGCATGACATCCCTGGAGCGGGGCCGAGAAGTCAACCGGATCGGCGGATTTGCGCAGCACCACCTGCAAAATCGCGTCGCGTGGGATTTTCTTTTTTTTGATCAGTCCGTCGATCTCCTCGCGTGCGGCGATCTGCACAAATTTTAATGGCTGAAGCGCGCCGAACACCATTGCGAGAAGCGTGTAGCCATTCGCCACCGCCAGATCGAAATAAAACGTCGGCTGAAAATTGAAAAACCCGTGATCCGGCCAACCGACGAAGGGGGCATTGTGGATCATCAAGCCGCCCGGCGCGGTCAGCTCATATACGGTTTTGAAAAACTGATATACGTTGAAAATGTGCTCCGCGGTCCCGGCGTTGAGGCAAATGCCAAACTGTTCCCGCAGCGGCACGGGTTCGTTGAGATCGAATTTGTAGGTGCTTTCCGGCGTCAGCGGGTCGATCGACGAATAATGTGAGACTCCGAGAATGCCCCGGAAGCAAATCTGCGAAAGTTCGTAAGCAAGCAGCGGGCGATTGGCTTTTTCGGCCGTCTGAAGCTCATTGAGAAGCGTGGTTCGCTTGTGCGGATCATTGGTGAGCCGTTCGATGTCGTGACGAAGCTGCGTCAGCGTAATATCGCCGTCCCATTTGCTCACGCCAAAATCGAGAAGCGATGCGTCGGCGGGAACGAGGTTTTGCGACCGCAACGACAGGAAACACCTATATCCCAACGCGGTGATCGCCAAAAGGGCCTCCGGGATGCTGGGGATTTTGCGGTAAGAGAGCGGCGGAAGCCAGCGAGGATTATTCCCACCCCATCGCGCGCTCGACGGCCTTGTGCCAGCCCACCAATCGCTGGTCGCGTTCCTCCGGCGGCATCCCCGGCTCCCAGATTCGATCAGCCTGCCACTTGGATCGCAAATCATCAAGGTCGCGCCAGAATCCAACCGCCAAACCGGCCGCGTAACCCGCGCCGAGGGCCGTCGTTTCCCGCACCTTGCTGCGAATTACCGGCACGCCGAGCAGATCAGCCTGGAATTGCCTGAGCAGCCCATTGGCAGTCATGCCGCCATCTACTTTCATCGTCGCGAGTGTTTTGCCCGAATCGATGATCATGGCATCGACGACATCGCGGGTTTGAAAGGCGACCGCCTCCAGCACCGCGCGGGCGAGGTGATGGCGATTGGAATAGCCGGTTAGACCCGCAATGATGCCGCGGGCATCGCTGCGCCAGTATGGGGCGAAGAGTCCGGAGAATGCGGGGACGATGTAGACGCCGCCGCTGTCGGGGACGTCTGATGCGAGCGATTCGATTTCGGCGGAGTTCTCGATCATTTTCATGTTGTCGCGGAGCCACTGGACCAGCGATCCGGCGACGGCGACCGATCCTTCCAGCGCGTATCGCGCCGCTTCGCCGGCGCGCTGGCAGGCGACGGTTGTGATCAATCCTCGGCTGGATTGCACGGGCGTTGCGCCGGTGTTGAGGAGCAGAAAACATCCCGTGCCATAGGTGCTCTTTGATTCGCCCGGCTCGAAGCAGCATTGGCCGAACAGCGCCGCCTGCTGATCTCCGAGATTTCCGCAGACGGGAATTGAATCGCCGAAACTTCCGTCCGCGAGGGTGCGGCCCCAGCCATCAGGATCAATCGACGGCGTGATGCGCGGCAACATCTTCGGCTCGACGCGAAGATGTCCGATCATCACATCATCCCAATTAAGCGTCGCGAGATTCATCAGCATCGTTCGGCTGGCGTTGGTCACGTCGGTTACGTGACTGCCGCCATGAATGCCGCCGGTGAGATTCCAGATCAGCCAGGTGTCGATGGTGCCGAAAAGAGCATCGCCGCGCGCGGCGGCCTGACGAATCGGCGCGTTGTGCTCCAAAACCCACCGCAATTTCGGGCCGGAAAAGTAGGTGGCCAGCGGAAGGCCGGTCGTGACGCGGAAGCGGTCGATGCCGCCGGTTGCGGCCAGTTCATCGCAGATCGATTTCGTGCGCGTGTCCTGCCAGACAATCGCGTTGCACAGCGGCTTGCCGGTGTTGCGATCCCAGATAACGGTCGTTTCGCGCTGATTGGCGATGCCGACGG
>PMAK01000054.1 GCA_003153655.1 Phycisphaerales bacterium | reverse complement strand
TAACACAGGTGCTTGGCGGTGAATTTTCCTGGCATTCCTGCGCGACTCAACAATTGCACTTGCCCCGTTACAATGTGCGGATGGACTCCGGGCGTATTCAAGAACTTTGTCAGGTTGGGCAGGAGCAGCTCTCTCGCATGGAGTATCTGGAAGCGGAGCGGTCGCTCGTTGCCGCGGAGAAGCTGGCTTGGGAGGGGCGGGATTTTGATGCGCTGGCGCGGCTTTATATGCCGCTGCAGGAGGCCCGGCGGCAGCGGCGGCAGCGGTGTGGGGAGGGGATTGTCCGGCTGGATATTCTTGCTACCAGTGGCTCGGATCAAATTGATGGGCCTTCGTTTGTCGGGAGTTTTCCGCAGGGGCAGCTTTTGATTGGGGGATGGGGATCGATTCAGCCGGCGATTGAGACGCGGCGGGCGCAGGCGAAACTGGGGTTGTATGTGGATGTATTTCTAGCGGCGGTTTATCCGGTGCAGTTGGGTAAAATTGTGGTGATTGTGCCGTTGGAGGAAATTGTGCTGCCGGCGGCGGGATCGATGGATGTTGATGATCTGATTCGGCGTTTGCCGACGCATAGTGTGGTGATGATGATTGATGAATTACCGCCGGGGGAGATGATTGGGACGCTGGAGACGTATGGTCGGGTGATGGCGATTTGGGAGCGGCTGCATGGGCCGTTTCTTGCGGCGGCGGATGCGACGGTTGATCCGATCCGCAGGATAGAGGCGTATCGCGTGGCTATTCGTGTTGATTATGCGTGCGAACTCGCGCATCAGGGAATTTTTAATACCGCCCGCGAGCTTTGCATCAAGAAATAGAGGCTTACATGACGCAGTTTCTTGGATATGGAAATTCGTACGGGGGCGGAGGCGGCGGGATCCATCTGAGGACGATCATCGGGATCGTGGTGGTTTTGTTCGGGATTATTTCTTACTACGGCCATGAATCGGTGAATCCGACGACGGGCGAACGGCAGCATGTCTCGATGACGGCGGATGATGAAATCTCGCTTGGCCTGCAATCGGCGCCGCAGATGGCGGCGGAGATGGGCGGAGAGGCATCGCCATCCGAGCCGGCGGCGCAGGAAGTGGCGAGCATCGGGCAGAAGATTGTTGAGCGATCGGAGGCGGCCAAGAGCCCGTATCACTATCAATATCATTTGCTGAACGACACGCGGACGATCAACGCGTTTGCGCTGCCGGGCGGGCAGGTGTTTATTACACGGGGGCTTTACGACAAGCTGAGCGATGAGGCGGAATTGGCAGCTGTACTTGGGCATGAGACGGGGCATGTTGTGGAGCGGCACGCGGCGCAGCAGATTGAGAAGAGCCGGCTTGGGCAGTCGATTGTTTTGGGAACGGGGATCGCGGCGAGCAATCAGCGGAATGGATTTGCGACGTGGGCGATGGCTGATCTGGCGAACCAGATGATGCAGCTTCGATTCAGCCGGGATGATGAATCGCAGGCGGACCAGAAAGGGTTGCAGTTCATGACCGATGCGGGATTTGATCCGCGGGCGATGATTGATGTGATGAATATCCTGAAGCAGGTCGGGGGCGGCGGGAATACGCCGGAATTTTTGCAAACACATCCCGATCCGGGCGATCGCAGCGAGGCGATTGAAAGCTGGATGCAGGATCATCCGTTTCGGGCTGGGCAGTTGTCGCGCGGGGATGCGCTGCCGAAATAAGAAAACTCAGCGATAGCCATCGCTGGGCTTTTTTTCAGGTTTACACGTCGAGGTTTTTGACTTCGAGTGCGTGATCTTCGATGAACTGGCGGCGGCGCTCGACGTCTTCGCCCATCAGGACGCTGAAAAGACGCTCGGCTTCTCCGACTTCTTCGAGCGTGACGCGCAATAGCACCCGCCGGGTTGGGTCCAACGTTGTTTCCCAGAGTTGCTCACTGTTCATTTCGCCCAGACCTTTGAATCGCTTGACCTCTATGCCGGCCTTTCCGAGGGTCAGGATAGCCGGGAGGAGTTTAGCGATGCCCGCNNTTTGTCGTCGCTTAGCAGGGCATATTTTGTCGTCAACTTTTCGCCGCTGACTGATTCTTCCTGGGTGAGGAAATAGTCTTCGATGGAGAGACCCAGTTGTTCGAGCTGATTAAAAATCTTGTCGAGGTCTTTGGCTTCGTGAAGTTCCTGGAGTTTGCGAGCGGGCCGGCCGTTGGCCTGGAGGCGGCCGTTACCTTCGGAAACAGCTTCTTCGGTTTCAGTCGTAATAATTTCTTCCTGTGCCGGAGCGCTGTGCAGGAACTGTTCTTTACCATCGACAACGAGGTGGAAGGAAGGAAGATGGCCGTCGCTTTTGCGTTCGTGGAGGAAGTCGGCGAAATCAATTCCCCGCCGGTGCACGACGCGGGCTAATTCTTCGAGCTTGGTCAAAAGTTCAGTAGTTCGGCGCAGTTCGTCGCCGGCGAGGCGGCGGGTTTCTTTGCCATCGTCGTCGCGGATGATGAGCTGCGTTCCTTCGAGACCCAATTCCGTCAGGGCTTTGCGCATCGTGCGCTCGTTGAGCATGTACTCGCTCTTTTTCTTGCGAACCACCTGATAGAGGGGCGGCTGGGCGACATAAACGCGGCCGGCTTTGATCAGCTCCTGCATGTGGCGGAAGAAGAATGTGAGGAGGAGGGTGCGGATGTGACTGCCGTCGACGTCGGCGTCGGTCATGATGATGATTTTGCCGTAGCGGCGTTTTTCGAGATTGAAATCTTCGTGGAATCCGCAGCCGATTGCGGTGATCAGTGTACGAAGTTCTTCATGGCCTAGCATGCGGACGATGTTGGCTTTTTCGACGTTGAGGATTTTGCCTTTGAGAGGAAGGATGGCCTGGAATTCGGAATCGCGCCCGGTCTTGGCGCTACCGCCGGCGCTGGGACCTTCAACGATATAGATTTCGGTTGTTTCGTTGGATTTGCTGCGGCAATCGGCGAGCGTGCCGGGGAGTGCGTTGCCTTCGAGGCTGTTTTTGCGGCGGGTGAGTTCGCGGGCCTTGCGGGCGGCCTCACGAGCCTCAGCGGCGAGCAATCCTTTTTCGAAGATGGCCTTGGCTTCCTTCGGATTCTCCTGAAAATAAGAACTCAGCCTTTCGTTCACCGCCTGCTGGACGAAGGATTCAACCTCCGGATTCAGGAGCTTGTCCTTTGTCTGACTTTCAAACTGCGGCTCGGGAAGTTTTACGCTGATGATGGCGACAAGGCCTTCGCGAACATCGTCACCGCTGGGACGGAGATCCTTGAGGAGATTCGTTGACTCGGCATAACGATTGATGGTTCCGGTCAGGGCGGTTTTGAAGCCGCTCAGATGCGTGCCGCCGTCGTGGTTATTGATGTTATTGGCGAAGGTCAGCAGGGTCTCGCTGAATCCATCGCTGTATTGCATAGCCACTTCGACAATCAGGCGGTTTTCGGTGTCTTCTTTCTTGAAATAGATCAGTCGATGAAGGACTGCCTTACCTTCATTGAGGCTCTGGACATATTGCACCAAGCCGTTGTCATATTTGAACTCTTCGCGCTTCCCGGAGCGTTCGTCTTCAACGATGAGGTGCAGACCTTGGTTGAGGAAGGCGAGCTCGCGCAGGCGGCCGATCAGCATCTCGTATTTGAATTCGATGTCTGGGAAGACCTGATCGTCGGGCTTGAAGGAGACCTTCGTGCCGGATTTGGTTGATTTGCCAATGACCTTGAGTTCGCTGGCCTTAACGCCGCGGGCGAAGGACATGTGATGGATCTCGCCTCCTCGGCTGACCTCGACTTCGAGCCATTCTGAGAGGAAGTTGACGACGGAGGCGCCGACACCGTGCAGGCCGCCGCTGGTGGCATATGGAGAGCCATCCTTGTGATCGAATTTTCCGCCGGCGCCGAGCGTTGAGAAAACGACCTCAACTGTGGCGATCTTCTCGGTTGGATGAATCCCGACGGGGATTCCGCGGCCGTCATCGGAAATAGTGACCGAGCCGTCGGCGTTGATCTTAATGAGGACATTTTTTGCGAAGCCGGCGAGGGCTTCGTCGATCGAGTTGTCTACAATCTCGTATACCAGGTGATGAAGGCCCTTGATGTTATTTCCGCCGATGTACATGCCCGGGCGGGTGCGTACATGTTCGACGTCGTTGAGGACGCGGATCATGCCTTCGTCGTATTTGCTGTTGGAAGCGGCGGCGGATTCGGATACGTTTTTCTCAGTCATCCATGAACTCCTGCTACGATCAAAAAACGAGATTCATCCACCCACGGCCCAGACCTCGTTTTGCGAGGGGCGGAGGTGAAATGACCCCGAGCGAATATTATCTCCAAATTCCGCGTCATTGCCATGTTTGGGGCGAGAAAAACGTGCGACGGCTGGTGGGGTTTTTTGCCGTCAAATCGCGGCTTTTTCTTGTGGCTGCGGTTCTGGTGGCAGGCATAGGGGCATGGGCCGGGGCTAAGGATGTCGGGGCGGCGACGCAGCCAGTAGCTTTGGAGGAGCGAGTTGGGCGGCTGATCGACGAATTGCGGTCGGACGATGCCGCGACGCGGCAATCCGCGGGAGCGGCGCTGATTGCGATGGGGCAGTCCGTGCGGCCTGAGATGCTGAAGCTGGTGAAATCGGATGATCCGGGGTTGCGGCAGCAGGCGGCACAGATTCTGCTCAATTTGCCGTGGTATGAGCCGGATGATCCGCCGGAGGTGAGATCGCCCTTGTCGCGGTATGCGACGGCGGATATTGGGTTGCGGCGGGAGGTGATTCGGCAATTGGCNNGATGTGATTCGGCAATTGGCGGATTTGGATTTGCACCGGGGTATTCCTGCGCTCCTGCGGCTGTTGCGGGATGATCCTAGTCCGGCGGTGCAATGGTCGGTGGTAACTTGCCTACGCGAGCAGGATGAGATTGATGCGTTTCGAGCGGTTCACCCCCCTGCCGATGACTCGCGCATTCTGGCGCTGTGCGGGTATGCGCAGCTTGCCGACAATCTGGGTGCGGCGTTGAACGATCTGCGGCAATGCGCGAAGCTGGAGCTGGCGAATCCGACGGATGATGATGGGGAATTTGATTTTGTCATTCGCATTTTGGTGGATGTGGCTTGCCAGGAGAAGCGTTACGACGATGCGGCGGATTGGCGGCGAAAGGAATGTATGCGCGGGAGCCCGCCAGACCGTGCTGGGGTGCAGACGGCGCTAATTGAATTGTTTGCGTTGCAGGGAATGTATGGGCCGCTGCAAGGATTGGACGCGGACCTGACACTGGCGGGGAAGGATCGAAATTCGCCGAAGATTCAGTATGCGCTTTCAGTGATGTATGGCCGGGCGAATGATGCGCGGCGGGCGAATGCGGCGCGGGACATTGCCACTATTGAAGATGCCGGGAGAGATCGGAGCGATGTCGGAGATTTTCTGGCAGATCATGGATGGGATGATCTAGCTGAGAAGGAATATCAGGATTTTCTGAATCGCGCGGGGGATGCCGAGCAGCGATTGAACGCGGTTGAGGTGCATTATCGGCTGGCGAATCTGGCAATTCGGCGCGGCGACGACGAGATGGCCGCTCAGAATTTGGAACGGGTGCTTCAGATGCTTGGGACGAATACGCTCTCCATGGTTGATGCGCAGGGGCATCATTCGCAGGTGCCGGTGACAGCGGTTTGGGCGGAAGTTTTCTGGCGATATCTTCGGGCGGCGGAGGCGAGGCACGATGAAGCGCAGATTAAGCGGCGGATGGAACAGTTGCTGGAACTGAAGCCGACGGATGGAGAGATCGCGATCGATGTGATTCCGATGCTGGAGAAGCGAGGCCAACGGGTTGACGCGGACCTGCTTTTTCAATGGGCATTTGATGACATGAAGAAAAAGCTGGATACTGATCCGCGGGATCGGGACAAAACGCTGAACGGCATTGCGTGGCTATGCGCTGAATGCGATCGGAAGCTGCCCGAGGCGCGGATGTGGGCGGAGCAGGCGGTGGCGCTATCTCCGAACGACCCAGCGATATTGGACACACTGGCGGACACGAATTTTCGGCTTGGTCGGTATCAAGAGGCGCTGCGCATCGAGATGAAAGCGAGCGGGCTTGATCCAGACGATGCATTCATGCGAAAGCAGGTTGAGCGATATCGCGTGGCGGCAAAAAATGGGACAGCACCAACAAATGGGGCGGCGACTCGACCGAACTGATCGGCTGCGTATCATGAGGATATGTTTCGGCTGACGCGTGAAGTCCGGTTTGGAGTGAATCCTGAAGAGGATGGGCAGCTTGCGGTCGCGCCAACCAACAGTTTCGCGGGGTATCCGTCGCTGCTTGGAATCGGGCATTATCTGGCGCTGGAGGTGACGCTGGTGGGCGAGCCATCGGCGGAGACGGGGTGCGTGCAGAACATCAAGCTGATCGATCAATCGGTGCGGTAAGTCGTTATTCCGATGGTGACGGCTTACATTCGGCGCGGTCGCCTTGCGGGTGGAGCGATGCTGATCACGGCGATCTATGAGCGGCTGAAGGATGCGTGGCTGCCGGCGGAATTGCATCATCTTCGATTGGCGCTGAGTCCGTTTTTGACGCTGAGTTTCTTTGCGCGGGAGTTTCCCATGATTCGATTGAGCCAAAAGTTTGAGTTCTCCGCCTCGCATCGGTTGCACAATCCGCAGATCAGCGATCAGGAAAACCAGAAGCTGTTCGGCAAATGCAATAACCCGCATGGACATGGGCATAACTATGTGTTGCAGGTGACGCTGGTGGGCAAGCCGGATAGCAATGGGTTTATTATTGATATCCCCAGGTTTGAACAGACCGTGGCTTCGAGCGTGATTGAGCCGTTTGATCACCGGTATTTGAATGTGGAGATTGCGGAGTTTTCGGAGTTGATTCCCACGGTGGAGAATATTGCGATGGTGATTTACCGGAAACTGAAGCCACAATTTGAATCGACAGCGGCGAAATTGTGCGGGGTGACGCTTTGGGAGACGACGAAGACCTGGTGCGAGTACATGGAATGACAAACGAGTAAATCGAGAGGCCGGAAAGATCGTTATCTTTTGCCCATACTGTGATGAACCGTCGCGATGTAATTGGGCTTTAGAGATTAAAGCCCGTCTATGTAAACATGCGGATATCCATATCGAGCGAGAAACGTTTAAATTGTCGTTTTTGCGGGCTTGATTTGCGTAAAATGATGGGCTGCGATCGTCGTTTTTCGGCCTGTTTTTCCTGATTATTTTCACATCTCACCGCAAATTATTCTTGCGGCCGCGCGTATATATTTCATAGCGTAAAGAATTGTGCCAAATCGGATGCTTTGTTCCTGTGGGTTTGGTTGTTGAGCTTAAATTTGCCGGAGCGGCGCTGGGTCATGGCGTCATTTCAGGGTTGGAGCGAATCGTGACAAAAATGGTGATTCACGTTTGTGCCGGTGTTGCGCTTTTGGGACTGGCCACATCGCGCAGCAACGCGTCTTTGCTGCCAAACTACAACCTGGTGGTGTTTGGGAATTTGTCCGATTCCTCGGACGTCGAGGGAACCGCGATTGTTGGCGGCGATTTCACCGGCAGCACCGCTAACTTCGGCACGAAGCTGTCTGCGTCGACAACCGCGGGCACCGACGTGCTTACGATTGCGGGCAACCTGGACAGCGGCGCAACTGCGAACATTGAGGCTGGGGGCAACCTTCGCATCGGCGGCTCGGTGAACGGAACCGTCAATTTGAATGGCAGCGGTGGATCAATCGTGCATGCACTGCCTGTGATCGATTTAACTTCCCTGCAAAGTTCGATGATCGCGCTTTCCAGTAACCTGGACGGCCTCACCCCCAACAGCTCAGTGACGCTCCCCGGCTCGCAGCCGTCGAACATTACATTTAACGCCGATTTCGTGAATGGCGTGGCGGTGTTTGATGTCAACGCCTCCGATATCTTTGAGAATCCCAAGGCGCAGCAGATTCTGCTCAATGTTGGCTCAGCCGTTCCGGCGGATAGTACGGTCATTATCAACGTGGCCGGTTCTGACATTGACTTCGATGATGGTAATTTTGGCTCCGATTTCGACGATTCCAACTGGTCGAGTCAAATCCTTTGGAACTTCAGCGGGGCGACGACCCTGAACGTCGCCAACAGTTTGAGCGTTGATCGCGAGTTGTGGGGATCGGTTTTGGCTCCCAGCGCCAATACGACGTTGGACTCGACGAGCCCGATTGATGGGACGGTTGTGGTTGGAAATGCCAATCTTCAGGGGGAGATTCATTTGCCACAATTCACGGGAAACGTTCCGGAGCCGACGTGCTTGGCACTCATCGGCGTCGGAAGCATCCTGATGCTGCGACGCCGCGGCATCGGATCAGTCTTACCGCGGATATAGTCTTTGGGTCACGGAATCTCGGGCCGTTGCGCTGCCACTAAATACATTTAGGAACCTGGCTCAGACAACTGCTCTGTCATGGCCCGGCGGCCGTACCACAAGGAAAACCACGTCCTCTGCGTTCGCGCTACTGATCATAGGCTGCTCCGGAAACTCTTCGCGTTCCAATTCAACCGATCGCCAATTCCGCGTCGGCCATCGTTTCGGCCATCCACCAGAGGATCATCAGCGGAGCCATGCGGGCTACCAGAATGATGGCACAGTATGCGTACATCACGCTCTTTTGGCTTGGAACCGGGGCGACGGTTAAGCCGACGTTGCTCATGCCACTGACCGCGTTGAATAGGGTGTTGTCGGCGGAGTCGTTTTCGGAAACGTGGGACAGCAGCAGCGTCGCGCCCAGCAATAAGCTTAGATAAGTTCCTACCCAGACGATGGCGATTGCGAAGGATCGGCTGATGGCTTCGCCGCGCAATATTTTTCGCACGCCCCGGCCCAGTTCCACGATCGTCGTTGTTTTCAGGCCGCTGGCTGTGCCGGCCGGGCTGGCGCCGATCATCATGAGGATCACGAGAATCCATCGGGAAGATTGAGATAGGACGTCGATGTGCACGATGTTCAAGCCACCGGTGCGCGATTCTACGGATAGGACCGATGCGGCCGGGAGTTGTTTTCCGATCACTTCTGCCCAGGAATGACCGGCCAAATTCAATCCGAGAATTAATACAAAACCGATGATGTAGAGCCAGGCGGTGGCGGCCAGGACGGTTTTTGAGTGAAGGGACATTTTGGCGCGGAAGACGATTGCGCACCAGAGTTCCATCAGGACGGGCAGGCCCAGGCCGCCGAGAATCGACAGCGGGAGAAGGATCGCGTGGATCAGAATGGGCTTGGGAAAATTGGCGATGTATTGTCCGCAATTGCCGAAGCTGGTGCCGGCCAGGAACATTGCCTGGAACGGCGAGCGGTCTACTTCCCATAGCAACGATGAGCCGACGAGCAGGACAATCGCCTCGACGATTAGTGCGCCGGTGATCAATTCCAGATCGGTGAAAGGAAGGCGGACGATGCGGATAACGGCTAGTCCCCCGACGATCATGGTGAAAAGACTTCCGCCGACGATGAGGAGGAATGCGATCCATTGGCCGACGTCGTTCAGAGCGCCCGCGCCGGGGCCTTCGCTGAAGCCCGAGAGGGTGGCGCAGTTCATGGTTAGAAACAGCGATCGGACGGGGTTGGGGTTGCCGGCGGGTGAGCCGATTTTCCAGATGGCGAAAAATCCCGCGATAATCATGAGGAGAAAGGCGGGGAAGAGCCAATTGGCCAGATCGCGTCCGAAGCCGCCGCCGAGCGGCAGTGCCGGGATTGAGGCAACGGGGTCCGGCGGATTTGGATTGGGATTTTTCTTGCTGGCCAAGTTGGCTACTTCCCGTAGACCTTTTTGGGCTCAAAGATCTTCTTGCCGACGACCTTCCAATTGCCCGCCCCCCGCTCATATTCGCGGAAAAAGCAGCTGTAGAATCCTTCGTGGCAGGCTGCACCGATCTGCTCGACCTTGATAAGCAGGACATCCTGATCGCAATCCACGGCGACGGATTTGACGTTCTGAATGTGGCCGCTGGTTTCACCCTTGAGCCAGAGTTTATTACGGCTGCGGCTGAAGAAATAGGTCTGGCCGGTTTCGATGGTCTTGGCGAGCGAATCGCGGTTCATCCAGGCCATCATGAGAAGCTCGTTGGTGGCGGCGTCCTGAATGATCGCGGGGATCAGGCCGTTGGAATCAAATTTGAGGTTGGCGAGAAGCGGGTCCATGGGATATTTGTCGGAGGGTGGTGGGGATTTGTCAAATTGACGGTCGTAAACAAGCCCAAGACACGGGAGTACGCGGATATCCTCGCGGACGTGCTGCCTCTGACGTTTTTCCCGCCGGAATCACCGCCATGCCAGGACTCGAAATGCGCCCTCATGCTGCTTGATTTGTTGTGGCAAAGCGAGCAGACGATCACGGTACACACTCAGAAGGACTCCAAGCAAAAAGATCGCGGCGCCGCCTATGGCAAGATAGACGCCCACGGCCAACTGAGCTCGCATGCCGGCAAAGACGAGGAGCATGGCGAGATGAACGGCAAGCAGCGCCCCTCCGACCAATGTAGTGGCGCGCAGGCGGCACATAACGCCGGTGACGAACATCATCACGCTGATCGTGGCAAGACCCAGTTCGTCCATCATGGAAATTTGATAACCAAAGCGATTGACGATCGCGGCGATGGCAACGGGTACGCCGGCGAGAAGGGCGCCGAAGAGTAGACAGAAGCTGGCGGCATCGCTGTGGCGATCCTGTTCGCGGTACCACAGAACATAGCCGATCGTCAGCAGGACAAGGCCGGCAGCGACGCAGAAGAGTTCGACGTTTTGCCACGGGCTGAGGTGAATCTGCTGCTGGAGCGTAATGCAAGTGAGCGCGGCTTCCGCGACGGTGACGGTGATATACCAGCGGCGAAAACCCGAATGTTGGACCAACGTCGCGGCAACAAGTCCGAGCAAGCTGAAGGCAGCCAGCAGAATAGCGAGGGACCAATCCGTTGTTGACGTGCCGAGACGGCTAAGGGCCATCAGCGCAGCTGCAACGAAGGAGAGAGACATCAGGGCGTTTGCGCTTCGGAATGACGCGATAACCAGAGCCGGGCGAGCGATTCGTTCCCAGGCAGCCAGGCGATATGCCGCCAGGAGTGCGGTGCCCAGGACAGCGAAGGTGACGCAGTAGTATTCCGCCGGCAAACTCCAGTAATTGAGCAGTTGCCACAGAGCGCCGCAGGCCATCGCAGTGGCGAGATAAACGTTCCTTGCCCCGCCGTAAAAGATGGCCGNNAAGAGCGGCCTCCGCGCAGAGGAGCGAGAAGAGAAGATTCGTGTGCATGCCGACAATCGGCTCAATGCGATCGATCCAGTTGAGGGCCGAGAAGAGCGCGGAGATGAGGATTAGCGCTGTAGCTGCCTGGGAAACTGCCGCCAGCGGCCGCTGTGAAGGCCGACCCTGATAGAGGCGCGATGCCAACAAATAGAGAATTGGAATCAGCATCAACAGCACCGATTGAAGCGGCCAAGCCTTTAGGCCCAGCATGGAGAGCAATCCGGCAGCTCCCACCAAAGTTGCGGCAGCGGTCGCCGCTAGATAAGCCGCGGCAACGCGAGGCATCCGGCGCTCATTAAGAAACGCGGAGATACGGCAGCAGACCGCTGCGATCGCCATGGCCGCCACATAGGTCCAGGTGACCGAATAGGGCCAANNAATGCAGAATGACTCCAAGCACTACGGGGACCGCCGAGAGCATCAATCCAAGCGCTGGCAATGGCTTTGCAAGTTTGGAGAGGCTTCCGGATGCGCTGCGCCCTAAGACGAAGGATTGGACGATATTCACCGCGAGGGAAGTCAGCGCCATCGCACCAATAAGAGCCGAAGGATGGCTGGTCAATTTGGCCAGATCGATGACGAGCAGTTCAGCCCAGAGAAGCGTGAAAGCGGCAAAGTAGATGTAAACACCCACGCGGCGGACAACGAGATCCGAATAGAGGTATGCGTATGCTCCCGTCAGGACCAACACCACCGCGAGGAAGCGCTGGTTCGGATCCGTGACGATCTCCGGACGCTGCTGGACCCAGGACATGGCAGCGGGAAACCAGCCGGTGAATTGCGCTACGAGAAGCAGAAGCAGTCCCGCGCCTAAAAGGGCCTGTGCTGACCAGAAGCAAGCCATCCCAAATCGCTTTCGCGAAAATGGGCCATCGCCGTCCGCGAAAGCGCGCTCAGCATGAAGTGATATCAGCCCAAGCGAGATGAGGAGCGTGGCGGGCGCGGCGACCTGCATCAACTTATGCATATCCGCCAGAATCAGCGACCCGGTTAGTGTCACACCCGCGATGAGCACATAAACGAAGACGGGGTCTTCCAAAACAGTCGCCGCCGCCGCATACAAAATGCAGCAGGCGAGCGCAGCGAGCCAAAGGTGTCCTTCGAGTGTGACCAGGCCGTTAGCGTGATAGAACCAGAGATTGAGGGGCATGACGAGGCACGCGAGCAGCGCCAGCGCGCGGCCCGCGAGTTGATATCGCGTGAGCTTGATGGTTGCGCATCCGGCGGCCAAAAGACCGATCGTTCCGGCCCCGAGGCAGACCGCGACAACCAGTGGGTTTTTGAATACGCCAAGGCTCGCGAGCCAGATCACCAGCCCCACAGCCAGGAGGACTCCACCGCTGGCCAGCAGCCATTGGATGCTCCGGGGATCGAGGAGAATCTCCAGGACCGAGCGACTCGCGACATTTGGAGAATGCGCGGATGCTGGAAGCGGCGGCGCCACGGCATGATGTGGCTGCTCGACCGAAGCAGTTTCATTGGGGAGGGGCGGTACAGAGTCGACGAACATCGATCCGGATTTCATTTCACGCAGTTGAGAGAGTCGCTCGGATGCTAATTGAGCGGCATCGAGCCGTCCGCGTTCGAGCTCGGCGCGCAACGCGGCGAGATGACCACGCACATCGGCAGTGCATGCGTGAGCCTGCGCCAAAGTCAATTGCCGCGCGGTGGTTCGATGGATTTGCCAGGAAACAAAGGCCAGATATCGCAGTGTATCGGCGCCTTGACCCAGGGGTGCGCCGCAGGTGTTGCAATAGGAGTAAAACCCCGCGACTGGATGGCCGCAGCGCCAGCAAACGGTCGCGGCGGGAAGCCCGGTATCCGCGGGCACGGGTTGCGAAACTTCAACCGCCGCGGCGGCGGCATCTCTATCCGCCCGCAAAAGCTCGTCGACGCCCTTTTGGTTGTCTTGTCCGATCAGCCCACGATCGCGCCATTCCGAGAACTCCTTTCTCGCGAAATCGATGGCCCGCGCGTAGTGCTGCCATTGCACTGTTGCGTGACAGTGCGCGCACTGCTTATCCCCGGGGCTTACTGAGCCGCCGCAAAGTGAACAAGATGAAGTGCCTTCTGCGATAGCCGCGATGCCTCCCTTGCGCTGTATGCGCTGTCCGACCCATATTCTGGCGATCGATAGTGATGACACACATCGGAGCGATATGTTATTAAATCCTAACATTATGGTCAAGAATCCCCAGGCTCGCCAATACAGAGCGGACGATGTCATTGGGAGGCGCTTTCCGCGTTCGCAAGATCGCAACGGGCGACGGCATCGGAGGTTACGAAATAATCAATTTTGCGGCGCCGGCTGCGGGCTTTCTTGACATACCTTTCGCGTGCCGTAGCATCGCCCATCCCGGAGAGTTTATTTAGTGCAAGCGAATTCAGGAGTTACTCACATGGCTAAAAAATCCATCGCGGATGTCGATGTCCGAGGCAAGAAGATTCTGATGCGCGTTGATTTCAACGTGCCGATCGATGAGGGAAAAATTACCGATGATCGGCGGATCGTGCAGGCGCTGCCGACCATCAAGGACATCACCGCACGTGGCGGGCGACTGATCTTGATGTCCCATCTTGGCAGGCCCAAGGGCGGCCCGGAGCCGAAATACTCGCTG
>PMAK01000021.1 GCA_003153655.1 Phycisphaerales bacterium | reverse complement strand
TTGGTCTCGACTGAAGGAGACGACGCTGGTCCGCAACCTGTACATTCCTGACCGTGGAGTAGCGCCTCCAAACCGCATTGAAAACACACGCTTTACCTTCGCAGCGTGCGTATGCCTTTTTGACCACGAATTCCTTCGCACACATCATCGTCGTTGGGGTATACGGGCGTGTTTCCAAGCGCGGTTCCATTTGCGCCCGAGTGACGAACAGCACGCCTGTAGATTTGCGATTANNCTGGCAGAGCAACTTTGAGGTGCACACGGTATGCCGACTCAGATCAGGCATCTTGTCGTTCTCATGCTGGAGAACCGCTCCTTCGACCACATGCTTGGGTTCCTCAAGCGGGATAATCCAGCCATCGATGGGTTGAATGGCAATGAGTGGAATTATCCTGCGCAGGAACTCGATCCGAATGTCGTAGTGAGCGATAATGCGGCGGATGTGCACGATCTGACTCCGGATCCGCATCACGATTTTGGCGATGTGACGCAGCAGATCTTCAGCAACACGGACCCCACGACGCCGGCGGACATGCGCGGGTTCGTCCGGAACTATTTCGTGTCGAGCGACGATCCGGCTCGCGCGGGGAACGTGATGAAGTGCTTTACGCAGGCGACGCTGCCCGTGCTCTCGACGCTGGCGAAGCAGTATGCGGTGTGCGACCGGTGGTTTGCGTCGGTGCCGGGGTCGACGATTCCGAATCGCATGTTTGTACATGGCGCGAATTCAGTGGGGTCAGTGAATCAGGACGCGATCGATGCGCCGTTCCTGCTGAAGACGATCTTCGAGAGCTTTGACGCGACTACTCCGTACGACTACCGGATCTACTCGACGGGCGCTTCGATTCTGCTGGCGAACAAGTACCTGATCCAACACCAAGGGAAGTTCTTCCCGTACTCGAACTTCACGGATGATGCGCGCAACGGGAATCTGCCCGCGTACACCTTCATCGAGCCGACGTACGACGATGACGGGCAGGGCAACTTTCCCACCAGCCAGCATCCGGATTTTCCGGTAGCCCGCGGCGAGGGGTTGATCCGAGACATCTACAACGCGCTGACGCAGAGTCCTGGGTGGAAGAGCACGCTGCTCCTGATCCTCTACTCCCAGCACGGCGGCATCTTCGACCACGTGGTGCCACCGACGGTGACGCGGCTGCCGTCGTCGGCGGGGCTGCCGGATGTGACGCAGTCGCTGGACCCGCCGTTCGACTTTACGCGGCTAGGAGTGCGGGTGCCGGCGGTGTTTGTGTCGCCGTGCATTGCGCCGGGCACGCTGCTGCACGATCGAGACTACGAACACTCTTCGGTGGTAGCGACGGTGCGCAAGTTGTTCTGTCCGGGCTCGCAACCGCTGAACTGGCGCGAGGCGCAGGCACCGACATTCGACGACGTGCTGGCGCTGACGGGGAGCGCGATTCGTACGGACGTGGTGCAGCTTCCGGTGCCGGTGGTGNNTGCGGCGGAGGTGCGGAGGCCAACCGATCTGTCGGTGCTATTCGCGCGGGCGATGGACTGCCAGTTGCAACAGCGGGGCATCGCTCCGCCGGGCGATGTGAACGCGCTGACAAATGCGGCGGATGTGGCCATTTTTCTGCAGGAGGCGCAGAAGCTGTCCGCACAACTCGGAATCACAATCGGGCCATCCACACACGTCGCGCGCGACAGCTGGACTACAGACGACTCACTCGGCCACTTTACATATGCCTATGCCATCTACCGATTCTTGACTAACCGGGAAACCAAGTCCCCGCTCGCGGTCAGTATTCAAGCTCCATGGGGCGGTGGCAAGACTTCGCTCATGCGAATGATTCAGGTGCAACTCGATCCGGATGCTCTGGAACAAATCGATCAAACCAAAGCAGGCGCAACGACCGATAATGGGAATGCGAGCGTTAAGCGTATCCTCAACGAATTGGGAGCCGCCGCTCGCTCCTCTGAGTCGGACCTGCCTTTCTTCGACAAGTCGACCCCGTCGAAACCAACCCTACCCTCGATTCCTCCCATCGAGGACCCCGGACAGAGGCGCGTGACCGTCTGGTTTAATGCATGGAAGTACGAGAGTACTGCACAGGTTTGGGCTGGCCTCGCGGACTGCATAGTACAGCAAATCGGCGGACGCTTAGGACCTGTGGAACGGGAGCTGTTTTGGTTTAATCTTCAGCGACGGCGACTGGACCGGCGGAAAATTCGTCAGAGGATCTACGAAGAAATCTTCTCGACTTTTGCTGGAAAGGTGCTTTCTTGGCTCCCCGCGTATATTCTGGGATGCCTGGCGGTTCTGGGCCTTGCATTATTTAAGCACCCTTGGGTAGCAAGTAACGTATTTGCCGCCGAATTGGCCGCCGGTTGGTTGCAGCTCTTGAAAGCCAAGTCGGAGACCGAAAAACAGCCAGCACGCATCAGCCTCGGTGATTTTGTTCAGGCGCCTGACTATGCAGCGAATTTAGGTTTCGTCCACGAGGTCGTGGAAGACCTCCGACATGTCTTTCAAAGCATTCCCAAAAAAGATCTTCCCATGGTCGTCTTCATTGACGACTTGGACCGCTGCTCCCCTGGGAAGATCGCTGACTTCATAGAAGCCATCAATCTCTTCCTTGCAGGAGAATTCCCCGACTGCATGTTTGTTCTAGGAATTGACGACGAAATGGTTGCGGCGGCTTTGGATATGGCGCACAGCGACGTGATCGCGAAGTTACCAAGCTACGCCAGGTCCACATCTATCGGGTGGCGTTTTATGGACAAGTTCGTTCAGCTTCCTATTGTGATTCCGCGATCCTCACAGGAGGATCTCAAACACTATGTTGAATCCCTGCTTTTCGAAGGTCGAGGTCGCCGAGATATCAGTATGCAAGCTCGGGACGCAGCAGCCCGCATCATCGAAACGAGCACACCGTCCTCCACGACGCCAGATCAGGTGGCGAGGCAAGTGTCCGGAGAACAGTCGCTCACACCGGAACAACGGAAGCTATTAGAGATAGAGGCGAAGATTCTTCAGGACATGGACGAGAACATTAAGGAATTCACAGACCGAGACAAGAGCATTCGGGATACCATCTCCGAACAT
>PMAK01000110.1 GCA_003153655.1 Phycisphaerales bacterium | reverse complement strand
CGAAGCGGTGGGCTTCGTCGCGGATGTATTGGAGGAGGCGCAGGCCGGGGTTGTTGCGGGGGAGGCGGATGGGTTCGGAGCGGGCCTGGGTGTAGACGAGTTCTTCCTTTTTGGCGAGGGAGATGACCATGGGGGGTTTGACGTCCATGGTTTTGAAGACGTCCATGGCGGCGTGGAGCTGGCCGAGGCCGNNTCCTGGATGCTGAGGTAGTCGTTGTTGCCCTGGCCGTGCTTTATTTTGTAGCGGCGATAGGAATCTTTGAAGGGGACGCCGTCGATGAAGCAGACTTTTGAGCCGACGAGTTCGCCGCCCTGGAGATGGGCGATGTCGATGCCTTCGACGATTCTGGGGGGTTCGGGGAGGGAGAGGAATTCCTGGAGTTTTTCCAGGCCGTCTTTTGGATCGGTGACGAAAGCTTCGGGTTGCCAATATTCCTGGTCGCCTTTGTTTGCGCGCTGGCCGAGGGCGGTGAGGGATTTGATTTCATCGCGGAGGCGGGCGGCTAGTTCGAAGTTTTGATCTTTACTGGCTTCGAGCATTTCTTTTCCCATCGTGCGGAGGACGGATTTTTTCTCGCCATCGAGAAAGCGGAGGAGGCGGGTGATGTCGGAGCGGTAGGTGTCTTTGGAGATTTTCGCGGCGCAGGGGGCGGTGCATTGTTTGATGGGATAGAGGAGGCAGGGGCGGAAGAATCGGCGGCTGTCGTCTGAATCGGAAATCTCGAGGTGACAGGTGCGGAATTTGAAAGCCTTCTGGAGCATGGTGACGGCTTCTTTGAGGGAGTGGACGCTGGTGAAGGGGCCGTAGAGTTTGACGCCTTTGGTGCGGGGTTCTCGGGTGACGTATACGCCGGGGAATTCGTCGCCGGTGGTGACCATGAGATAGGGGAAGGTTTTGTCGTCGAGCAGGCGGGCGTTGTATCGGGGTTGGATGTCTTTGATGAGGCGGTTTTCAGCCAGGAGGGCTTCGACTTCGGTGTCGGTTTGGAGGATTTCGAAGTCTACGATTTGATCGATGAGGCCGGATTTTTTGTGTTCTAGTTTTGTGGAGGATTGGAAGTAGGAGCAGACGCGTTCTCGGAGGCTGGAGGATTTGCCTATGTAGATGACGCGGCCTTTGTCGTCTTTCATGAGGTAGACGCCGGGGGATTTGGGGAGGGCTTTGGCCTTTTCTGCAAGTTTGTCTAGGCGGTCATCCATAATGGTGATATTTGTGCGCGGTGAATTGTATGCAGATTGCGTATTGAACGCGCTGGGACGTGCGATGTTGAGATGGGGAAATGCATTTTCGTTGCGGGGTTTGTGACGGCCGGGTTCGTTTACTCGAATATGACGGGCGCGGCCGCGGATGGTGCAACTGGCTGTCCTGTTTTCGTTCGTGCGGGCCTTTTGAGATTGGGGTTTTTGGCGATACGCTTGCGCGTATGGTTGTGGTGCCTAGTATTGATCTTCGCGCGGGGAAGGTGGTTCGGCTTAAACAGGGGGATTATGCGCGGCAGGTGAATTATGACGTGGATCCTGTGGAGGTGGCGAAGTCGTTTGCTGCCGCGGGGGCGCGCTGGATGCATGTTGTTGATCTGGATGGAGCCAAGGAGGGGCGGCCTGTGCAGACGGAGATGATTTCTCGGCTGGCGACTGCGGCGGGACTTGAGGTGGAGGCGGGNNGCGGTGGGATTCGGCGGCGGGAGGATATTGATCAACTGCTGTCGGCGGGCGTTCGGCGCGTTGTTGTGGGGACGCGGGCGATGGAGGATTGGGACTGGTTTGATGCGCTGGTGCATGATGCGAAATATGCGGGGCGGATTGTGCTGGCGGTGGATGCGAAGGAGGGGATGATCGCGGTGCGCGGGTGGACGGAAACTTCGTCGCGGTCGGCGGTGGATGTGGCGAAGCAGGTGAGCGATTGGCCGCTGGCGGCGATTTTGTATACGGATGTGGCGAAGGATGGGATGCTGGCTGGGCCGAATCTGGAGCAGACGAGGGCGGTGGCGGAGGCGGGGAAAGTATCAGTGATTGCCAGCGGGGGCGTGGGGAGTATTGAGGATATCCGGCGGCTTCGGGAGTTGCCGGTTTGGGGGGCGATTGTGGGACGGAGTTTGTATGAGGGGAAGGTGGATTTGGGGGAGGCGATTCGGGTGGGGGGTTCTCTCGTGATTTGAAGTTTAAAATAAATTGGGGAGCCGCAGAGACGCTGAGGCGCGGAGATAGACGCAGAGAAGAGGGTGAATAATCTAGCTTGATTATCGATCCGCTAGTGCGGTGTGGACTACTGGGGGTGGGGTGTTGACTAGATCTTTTAGCGCGGAGATTGCGGTGTATTTGCTGTAGCCGCCGGCGGGCATGGGGTCTGTTGCGCCGATTAGTGAGACTAGTGTGCTGAAGGTCAGGAGTATGGCGGCGATGGCCCAGGCTGGGGCTTTGTGGGGGCGGCGCAGCCAGGCGCCGGCCCAGAAGAATAGGAATGGGAGGAAGACGATGAGCCAGCGGTTGCCGAAGGCGGCGGTGGCTGGGCCATAGCGGGAGAGGGAGAAGCCGATGATGCCGATGAGTGCGGCGACGGCGCTGTCGGCTGCCAGGATTTTTGTGGTGAGGGGCCAGTGTCGGTGCATGACGGCGAACATGCCGGCGATGCCGAGGATGACTACGGGGAAATGGACGAGGAGGCCGTGCTCGCCGATGAGGGTCCAGGCGAAGCTGCCGAGGCCGCGGGAGATTTTTTGCCAGAAGGTTGGGGGCGGGGGATTGGCGTCGGGGTCGTCGGCCAGGTCGGAGGTTTGATATCCGTCGAGTCCATCCGGGGCGGCATCGACCGCGGGATCGTCGATGAGCATGCGGCGATGGATGGCGAATTCGGGGTGAAGGCCACCGGGGAGGAGGTCGCCGGTGAGGGGGACTGTGAGTGATGCGTGGAGGAGGAGCGGCGGAGTTGCGCCGAAGAGGAAGAGGATGATGCCGCCGATGCGGAGGGCGGTTGGGATGCGGATGGCGGGGATGACGGGGATCAGCAGGATCAGGAATATTGAGGCGGAGAGGTCGATGGTTGCGGCGAGGGATGCGCAGAATCCAGCGAGGACGAGCCATGCGCCGCCTCGAGAGGGATTTTCGCTGCTGATGATGTGGACGAGGCAGCCGGCCGCGGCGAGGACGAGGACCGCGGCGGGGACGTGGGCGTTGAGGACGACGGCGTAGCTGATTAGGCCGGTGCCGAAGACTACGGCGGCGGCGAGCGCGGTGCGCACCGTCGTCTCGTCGCGCATCTCGCCGATCAGGATCACGTCGGGGTCCTGGCGCATCACGCGGCGCAGCGCGGTCTCGAAGGACTCCGTGTCGCTGCCGACCTCGCGCTGATCGATCGCGGAGCAGCGGTCGCGGTGGAGGTACTCGATCGGGTCCTCGATCGTGACGATGTGCTTGAAGGCCGTCGCGTTGATGTGCTCGATCATCGCGGCGAGCGTCGTGGACTTGCCCGAGC